>DAHVAK010000223.1 GCA_027314665.1 Spirochaetales bacterium | reverse complement strand
CCACCCGGCAGGCCTACAACGACCTGGTTCGGGAGTACTGCGCGGCTCACGGGCAATGGCTCCTGGACATCGCGGCCCTCGAGAGCCATGACGATGCCGGAAACCCGATCGTAGATTCGCACGGGATGGAGCTTCAGTACGCCGGCTACTCCTCGGACGGGGGACATCTGACCTCCGCGGGCAGCGTGAAGATGGCCAAGGCCTACTGGAAGCTCCTCGCCGAGATCGCAAAGACACGGTGAAAGGGGGCCGCCATGTACCATCAACCGATCAGGCTTCTCGATGAGACCCTGACCGAGACCACCGCGGTTGTTCCTGAGAAGTCGGCGCTCATCGCGGAGGGAACGCCCCACAGCTACCGGGAGCTCCTGCGCACCGCGCGGAGCCTTGCCGCCGCCCTCACGGATCGCGGGGTTCGGCGGGGCGACCGGGTGGCCGTTTATATGGAAAACTCCTTTGCCTGCGCCGCCGCGATCTACGCGATCCTCCTCTGCGGCGCGGTGTTTGTGGTCGTCAATCCCCAGACGAAGGCGGAGAAGCTTCAGTTCATCCTCATCGACTGCGAGGCGATCGTGCTCGTGGCGGACGGAACCCTCTCGCGCAACTTTCTGCCCGCTTTGGCGCACGCGCCGGAGCTTGCCTTCGTGCTGTGCTCGGGGAGCCTTCCGCCGGGGAGGGACGGGGCTCGCCCCCACATCGAGCAGCTGGAGGAGGTCGTGCAGGCTACCCCCGCCCTTGGTGCCGCACTCCATCACATTCCGAACGATCTTGCTGCCTTGATCTACACCTCGGGCAGCACCGGGAATCCGAAGGGCGTCATGATGTCGCACCAAGCGATGGTCTTTGCCGCCGGCAGCCTCATCCAGTACCTGCGGCTCGACGGCGATCATCGGATCCTCAATCTGCTGCCCCTCGCCTTCGACTACGGCCTCTACCAGCTGCTCATGAGCGTCTACGTCGGTGCGACCCTCGTGCTGGAGCGCTCCTTTGCCTATCCGGCGCACACCCTTCGCCGCATCAGGGAAAGCGAGGTCACGGTTTTCCCCGGCGTCCCGACCATCTACACCATGCTCGTCAGCATGCACCGTCGCTCTCCGCTCTGTCTCCCTTCGGTGCTGCGCGTGACGAACACCGCTGCCGCCCTTCCGACCGACTACAACCGCGACCTCCACGAGATCTTTCCCAATGCCCTTCTCTTCCGCATGTACGGGTTGACCGAATGCAAGCGGGTCTGCTACCTGGAGCCGGAGCTGGTGGACCGAAAACCTGGGTCGGTCGGGAAGGCGATCCCCGGCACCGAGACCCTCCTGCTCTCGAAGGACGGAAAGCCGGTCGCTCCCGGTGAGCCCGGCATCCTCCACATCCGCGGACCGCACCTCATGATGGGCTATTGGCGGCAGCCGGAGCTTACCCGGGAGATGCTCAAGGAAGGGCAGCTGCCGGGAGAGAAGATCCTCTGCGCCGGGGATTGGTTCACCATGGATGAGGATGGGGATCTCTATTTCCTGGGACGAAGCGACGACATCATCAAGACGCGAGGGGAGAAGGTGAGCCCGGTCGAGGTCGAAAACGTCCTATACGCCCTGCGGGGAGTCCGGGAAGCGGCCGTCATCGGGGTCCCGGACGAGCTTCTCGGTCAGGCGGTCAAGGCGGTGATCGTTGCCGAGGAGGGCGCGGAGCTGACCGCAAGTGCCGTCCTCAAGCACTGCGCCGGGCGGCTCGAGAACTTCATGGTGCCCAAATACGTGGAGTTCGCCTCCGAGCTGCCGCAGACTGCGACCGGCAAGATCCGGAAAGTCGAGCTTCGGTAGGGTTGACCTGCCCAAGCGGAGGAAAGGGTTGGGCAGATCCCGCGGAAACCGACCCGCGCGTCCGAGTGTCGCGCGCCTGAGCCGCTCTTCGAGGCTATCGCGTGAGCAGGAAGATGAGGGTGGCCGTGTTCAGAGCCGCCGTCACGAGTGCAACGAGCAAGGGAACCGAACGCTCCAAGCGATATCCGGGAGCATTGAGGGGGACGTAGACCCGGTCGCCCGGCATGACGGCCTCCGTGACCTTCCGATGTTTCCCGCTCGGATCCGCAATCCAGTAGGAGCCGTCGACGTTCCTCTCCGGGTCCACGCCGCCGGCCATGCTCAGATAGTAGGTTGCCGGAGAGCCCGGCTGATAGGGGAAGAAGCCGGGCGCGACGACGGCGCCGGCGACCGATACCGTGGATCGTCGTGGCGGGATGAAGATCGTGTCGTCGGGTTCAAGGGGAAGGTCGAATGAAGCCCGTCCCTCGGTGAGGAGGGGGGATAGGTCGATCGCCAATGGAATCCCGCGCCGGAAGATCACGGCCCCTGAGAGATCGGCGTTCGGGAGGATTGCCTCGCGGACCTCGAAGAGCGCAACGGAGAGCATCTGCCCCCGCTTGATCCGATGGGAGAAGCGCGCGGAGACTCGCTCCGAAGGAGCCGCGCCTTCCGCGCGGGCGGGGGCCGCTGCCGTCTCGGCGCGCGCGCTGCCCTCGCGGCCCTCCCGTGGCAGCCGCTGCGAGGAGACCGCGCCGTCAAGCCACACCACGGTCTCGAGGGCTCTGCGCGAAGGCAGCGTCAAGAGATCCCCGTCTTCGAGCAGCGTCGCAGAGGCGTAGGCCGCGGGAAGGGTAAGGTACAGGGCGCTCCCCCCTTGCTTCGACGAGCGATCGAGGCGGACGCGCTCCAGATCCGCCTCCGGGGTTGCGCCCCCTCCGAAGGCTTCTACCAGCTCGCGGAGTCCTTCGCCCTCAACAAGCTCATACGACCCCGGATGGCGCACCTCTCCGGCAAGCTCGACGGTTCGCGTCGCGGGATGGAGGATGATTCTGTCGCCGGGCCGCGCGTAGGGATCCTGACCGGGAGCGCCGAGCCGCATCGCCTTGAGCAGGTCGTAGCTTACGGTTCGCCCGCTGCGCGAGACGACGTCCACGCGCCGCAGCGAGGAGTACCGCCCGCGCGCAGCGTTCACGATATCGCTGAGCTTCGTAAGCCCCCAGGCCGTGATGTACTGGACCCGCTCGAGCTCCCCGCGGACCGACACGCGAAACACGCCGGGAGAGGCGATGCGAAGGGAGGGGAGACTCCGGCTGTAGCTCTTTGCTATGAGCTCCTCTATGCGCTCCTTGACCTCCGTGAACTGCAGGCCGCCTCCATCGATCTTCCCGAAAATCCCCAGGTCGATCGCGTCGGCTGCGTCCACCGACAGGTCCGTCGTCACGAGGGTATCCGCGCTCTTGTAGTAGCTGAGGCGATAGATGTCGCCCGGGGTGACCGGGTAGTCGATGCTCGAGACTGCCAGCCGCAGCCGCTCCTCCGCCTCAATCGCCTGCGTGCGGGCCGGGGTGGCTGCCTCCTCCTGTGCAAAGCCCAGCGCGGAGGTCGCAAGGAAAACAACCAAGACGCTCAGCATGCGCCGAATCGCTCTGCGATCCATATCCACCCTCCTCTCTCCCCTGTCGTCGACGGAGGACGGGCCGCCCGTTCCTCGCGCTATTCTCATTGGGTGCGGCGGCCCACCTCGGGGACGCCCCCTACGAGCTGCGGACCCAGGTGCAGATACTCCGTGGTCTTGCGTTTCTGATCGATATCGCGAAGCACCCTTCCTACCTGCTCCCTGGTAAGCCCGGTTGCCTCCGCGACCTGGTCATCCGATTTGGAGTTGTTCTTGCCGAACAAGCAAAGATCCATCAGGTGGTAGGGAAGCGAAAAGAAGAACTCCTCTTGGGACTGGGACAGGGAGTAGGTGTCGGTAGTCGGAGCGCGCCGGCGAATCTCCTCCGGAATGTTCAGCCGGGCGGCGAGCTGATAGACCTGGGTCTTGTAGAGATGGGCTATCGGCTTGATGTCGGCGGCCCCGTCTCCCAACTTCACGAAAAAGCCTTGATCATACTCGAGGCGGTTTGGCGTGCCCGCAACGACGTAGTTGAGTCTATCGGCATGGTAGTACTCCAGCATTTTCCTGACCCGCTGCTTGAAGTTGGAGGCCGAGAGAATGCCCAGGTAGGCTTCGGAGGTCAGGCGGCGCTTCACCTCCTGTCCCTCCTCGGTGCGGATGACCACCGAGAAGAGGCGCAGGCTCTCGCTCTCCAGCAGCCCGGGCAGAACGATTTTCGCAGTGCACCCCGGACCAAACTCGGGGTAGACCTTTCGGATCGCCTCGTCCCGCCGACGGTAACATCCCACCGCTTCGAGGATCGGGGTGATGTCCTCGGCAACGTTCTCCACCCCGAGGGTTTCTGCCATCAGGCGGCTGAGCCGCAGCGTCTCCTTCGACGATTCTCTCTCCGGCAGAAGAAGCCCCAGCGTGCGATCCTTGCCGAGAGCCGCGACGCACAGGGCCGCCACCACGCTTGAGTCGACCCCCCCGGACATGGCCACGACGATGCCCTTGCGCTTCGTGCGCTCGAGGTACTCGAGGATTCCCTTTCCAATCGCCTCGATCTCTCGATCGACGTCCAACGCAAGCCAAGCGCTTCCGGAGACGATCTCTGTGTCCATCGATTACCTCGTGGTCGGCACCGAGCGGCCGGTGACGTCGATCACGGTCATCGGCTGAGGGGGGCTATCCGCTCCGCCGTCCGATCCGTCTCCGGCTATGAAAGAGTGATGGGCGAGCATCGTCGAGAGCACGGCCAGGACCCGCATATTGTCGGTGTTGCTCATCCCCCGTCCGCAAACCTTCGCGCACTTTGCGAAGAGAGCCGATACCGCCGCCGGAGCGAAGATTGCGGCCCTCTTGACCGCCGCCTCGGAGGTCAAGTCGCCAATCCAATCAGACGCTCCATCCCCGCGAGATCCGCCGAAGAAGCTCGCAGCGTCCGGAGCGCGGTAGGGTTGCTTTGGACGCCGGAGGATGGACTGCGGGACAAGATCGGCAAACTCCCGCTTCAAGAGGTGCTTCTCGTCGAGTCCAAGGAGCTTATGGCGGGCCGGAAGGCTGTTGGCAAAGGAGACGACCTCAGGATCGAGGAAGGGAAAGCGACCCTCCACCGAATGAGCCATGAGCATCCTGTCGCCTTGCGAGGAGAGGATGTAGCCGGGAAGGAGGGTGGTCATCTCGAGCCACTGCGCGCGGGCCAGGGGATCCCAGCTACCGCTACCGGGAGGCATCTTGGAGAGGAGCTCCTGTTCAACGGGGTATCTCCTGCATTCTTCGAAGGCCTCCGAGGTCATCAGACCCATAACAGAAGAGGTGGAGTCCCATCGTGGTCGATGGGAAACCGCCGGATCCGATGGGTCGAGATTCCTTCCGAAAAAAGCGTGGCCAAACGAGGGAGCCATGGTGGGAGATCGACGCATCCACGGATACAGGAGGCGCACGGCGCCTGCCCGCTTTGTCGACGAGGGATCGCGAGCCCAGAAGAGACGCACCTTCATCTCGCGGAAGATGTCGTATCCGGCGAGCACCTCGTCCGCGCCCTCGCCGGTGACCACGACCTTGTATCCCGACTCTCGAACCAGCCGTGACAAAATGTACAAGGGGGCGGGAGCCGCTCGCAGGATCGGAGATTCGCAATGCCAAATAGTCTGCGGGAAGACTGCGGCAATCTCCCGGGTCGAGACCTCCACGCTCCGGTGGTCCGTAGCGAGGCGGCTCGCCATCTCGGCTTGGAAGGGACCTTCATCGAACTCCGCGTCGGTGAACCGGAGAGAAAAGGTGCGAAGGGGAGCGCTCGTGTAGCGGGCGATGAGGGCTGCGGTGACCGACGAATCGATTCCTCCGGAGAGGTAGGCGCCGACGGGCACATCGCTTCGCAGGAAGCGCAGGCGGGAGGCGTTGACAAGCCTCTCTCGAAGCTCACGCCCGTTCTCGTCGAGCCCCGCTCCGTCCACAGAGAAGGGGAAGGCGATGCTCCAGTAGGGCTTCTCCGTGAAGACTCCCTCCTGGTAGATCGCGAGGTGCCCGGGCTTCAGCTGATTCACGCCGCGATAGACCGTGCGCGGGGCAACCGCGGACCAGAAGGTGAAGGTTTCGCGAAGGCCCGCCGGATCGAACTCCCGCGCGACGGCGCCGTCGGCGAACAGGGCCTTGATCTCGGAGGCGAAGAGGAATCGTCCCCCAGCGATGGTATAGAAGAGGGGACGAACCCCAAGGCGATCCCGGGAAAGCACGAGCTTCCCCTTCGGGCGATCCCACAGGGCAAATGCCCATTGGCCGTTGAATCGCTGAAAGCATCCCTCGCCCCACTCCTCCCACGCATGGAGGATTACCTCCGTGTCGCACGCCGTCCGGAAGCGGTGGCCTAGCTGCCGGAGCTCCTTGCCGAGCTCCAGGTAGTTGAAAATCTCTCCATTGAACGAGATCCAAAGGGTTTCATCCTCGTTCGAAAGAGGCTGTGCGCCGCCCTCGGCGTCGATGATGGCGAGCCTCGCGTGCCCGAGGACAATGCGCTCGTCTCGATAGTAGCCTGAGCCATCGGGGCCACGATGGGCGAGCCTTCCGATCATCCGTTGGATCAAGAGGGGGTCCGCAGTTCGCGATTGCGAGACGACGCCGCAGATGCCACACATGGCGTCAGCCTCCCAGCTTGCGCCGCAGGAGCCGCCGGATCGAGTCCGAACTGCCGAGCGTTTCGGGGGATATCTCCTCGTCGGTGAGTGAGATGCGAAAGACCTCTTCCAGGTAGAGCGCGATCGCAATCACCGCAAGCTCTTTGTCCGCGGGAGGCGACCACGAGTCGAGGAACTCGGAAAGACGACTGTCATCCGTTTCGACGGATCGGTACATGGGCCGTCCTCTTTGTCGCCGCCTCTCGCACCGTCCGGGTGAGGCGGTTGTGATTCGTGCGATCGCCGTCGATCTGCCGCATGGCGTTCACCAAAATGGCCAGCACGAGGCTGCCTGCGAAGCCGGCGAGGGCCGCGAGCAGGACGATCCTCGCTCGCTGCGGTCCTGACTTCGTATCGGGGACCTCCGCCATTTCGAGAACTTGAAAGATGGAGCCGGGAGAGAGCTTCGCCGCTTCGTACTGAGGAGCGAGCGAATTGTAGATCCGCTGCTGGATGTCGAGCTGGAGTCGCAGCTGAGAAAACTCTTGGGCAACCTCCGGCAGGCTCTTCCCGTCGTTGATCGTCTGGGGGGAGACCAAAACGCTGCGCTGGTTTTGATTGATCAGATCAATAAGGTTCTGCCGTTCATTCTTCAGCTGCTCGAGGCGCGGATCGTCGATCCTGGAGATGCTGGAATAATTTTTGACGTCGATTTCCTTGAGGATCAGCTGGGCGCGCAGGGTAGCGAGGAGCGTCGCCTGGGACCGCCCCAGATCGTCCACGCTCAACACTCCGTATCTCTCCTGCAGGACGCGCAGTCGATCCTGGAGGAGGGAGATCTCGCTCCGAACCTCCGCGATCTTCTCTTCGAGCATTCTCCTCTGTCGCTGGGCCGCGAGCCCGCTGTTGCGGTTGAACCATTCCTCGAGAAGCACCACCATTCGGTTCACGACGTCGCGCGAGAGCTCCGGGTCGATGTCCTCGAAGGAGATCTTCAAGACGCCGCTGCCGCGGGAGTAGTCGAAGACCGCCTTGTGGCGCAGGAGCTCGCGGGATTGCCCCTTGACGTTGCCGGTGATTCGATAGCGTTCAACCATGTTGAACTCCTCGATCACCCGATCGAGAAGCATTCTGCTGTTGAGTATTTCAAGAATCAGATCGCTGTTGCGGTAGCTCGCCGTAGGATTGGCACGCTGATCGAAGCCTATCCCTTCGAGAAGCGAGGCGGCAAGGTCGTTCTGGTCGTTCTGCTGTACGAGGATGCTCGCCTGCGCGGCGTAGATGTTCGGAAGCGGGCTCTTGTCCGGAGGGAGCAGGCGACTGAGGAGCGCAAATCCGACGGCCACTGCAGTGACGCCGACGGTCACGATGATGATGAGCCACCGGTATCTGACCAGAACAGACACGTAGTGGAGAACGACTTCAAGCAGGCTTTTCTCAAAGCGTTCGTCCCGTTCAGTTTCCATTCGATTAATCTCCGAATGAAAGACTCAAGTTTGAAACGTCGCTGCTGCATGAGAGGGAAGACGTGGGAATCTCACCTTCAAGCGTACGGCAATATCCGGGATTTTACAAACAAAAAAACTTTGCACAAAAACCCGGGAAGGGTTATAAGATAGGCAGAGGAGGATACCATGATGCTGGACGTGAACCGGGCCAGCGGCGGCGAAGACCGAGACGCCGTCGCCGAACCGTCCGTTCACGATTCCGCCACTTTCGGTACTCTCATCAGGCGTGAAAAGCTCAGGGCGGATCGGGACGGAGACGGTTTTTCCCTCGTCGTCATCGACCTCGACAGACTCGAAATCGTGAGCTCGGATCGACGCGCTTTTGCACACGTGCTCCTGTCGAATCTCCGATCGATCGACACCGTCGGATGGCTGGACGAACGGCGCATCGGAGTCGTGCTGCCCTCAACGAGCGACGAGGGCGCGTGTCAGCTGGTCGATCGGATCATCGGCGAGCGGGGCTTTACGCCGCATTGCCTCCCCTACGAGATCTACGCCTATCCCTGCCAGGAGCTTCCGCTTGGCAGCGGGGAAAGCGCGGCGTTCGTCGGGGGCGAAGGCGGAGCTCCCGCGGCGACGAGCCTGCCGGAAGTCTTCTGCATCGCAATGCCTTTTTGGAAGAGGGCGCTCGATATCATCGGTTCCGGGATGGCCCTTCTGCTCGTCTCGCCGCTGCTTCTCGCGGTTGCTGGCTACATCAAGATTGTCTCCCCCGGGCCGGCGCTTTTCAAACAGCTGCGGGTCGGATACCGGGGCAAGCTCTTCACGTTCATCAAGTTCAGAACCATGCACCCGGGCAACCACGAAGAGCTGCATAAGAAGCACATCGTCGCCAGGCTCCGCTTCAACGAGCCCCTCGAGAAGCTGGACGACAAGGGCGACCCGCGCATTATTCGCGGCGGACGAGCGCTGCGCAGGGCCTGCGTCGACGAGCTGCCGCAGCTCTTCAACGTCCTGCGCGGCGAGATGAGCCTCGTGGGACCCCGACCCTGCCTCCCCTACGAGGCGGCGGAGCTGCTGCGGTGGCACGGTCAGCGATTCGACGTCGTTCCCGGGATGACCGGGCTGTGGCAGATCAGCGGCAAGAACAAGCTGTGTCTTCTCGAGATGATTCGGCTCGATATCTCCTATGCGACGAACATGTCGTTTTGGTTGGACCTCAAGATCCTTTTTCTGACCTTTCCGGAGATTCTTCGGATGGTCACAGAATCCATTATAAGAAAAGTACGCAGCAGACGCTCGGCTTCCTGACGATCCCGATCGAGGCCTCGTACCGTCTCGGTTAGGCCGGCGGGTGGGAAAGCCCGGCGTGAGACAAGCGTGCAAGCGAACGAGGGCGAACGATTCGGCTTCGAACGGGAGGCGCAGATTGGAGTCTGTCCCGATTCTGTTAGATCCCTTCGCCGACCGTACCTTTCTTCATCCGGCGATCGCGCTCTTCACGGTCGTGCTCTGTCTGGTCGCGTTCGCGCGCGATCGAAGATACGCGATAGTCGGATGCCTGATCGCCCTCAATTTCGTGACCTCTCCGCAGAGGCTGTACCTGTTGGGCGTGAACCTGCCGATCATGCGGATCTTCATCCTCGCGGCGCTTCTGCGCATCGTGGTGTACCGGGAGCACGTCGAACTCCGCATCGTGAACCTCGACAAGGTTGTTGTGCTCTACGGGATCGTCTCGACCGTGGCCTTCACCCTCCAGGTTCCCACCCTCGGCTCCTTGAGCTACGCCCTCGGCAATGCCCTGGATGCCGTTGGCGCCTACTTTGTGATTCGCTGTCTCATTCGAAATCAAGAAGATGTGCGGCTCGCAGTACGGGCGCTCATGGGCGTAAGCTTGGTGATGTTCCTACTCTTCGCGTTCGAAGCGTGGAGCGGGCGCAACCCTTTCAGCATTTTTGGCGGGATCCCGGGCACTCCCGACGTCCGAGGCAGCCGTGTACGTCTTCAGGGTCCCTATCCGCATCCGATTCTCGCTGGGGCCTATTGGGCTGCGGTCCTTCCCCTGTTTATCAGCTACCGGATCCGAGAGGGGAAGCGAGATCCGCTCATGTACTTTGCGGCGGCGGCCTGCATCGCGATCGTGGTTCTGTCCGCCTCGAGCACCCCGATTGTGTCGGTGGGGCTCGGATTGGCAGCCTCCCTTCTCTACCTGCGGCGCGGCTCCCTTCAAGCCCTGAAGCTCGGGATTGTGCTGCTGCTCGTGGTGCTCGCGCTCGCGATGCGCCACCCGATCTGGTTCCTGCTCGCCAGAATCGACGTAGTGGGCGGATCCACGGGCTACTACCGGTATCTCTTGCTCGACAGCTTCATCCGGCATTGGTCCGATTGGTTCCTCATCGGCATTCGCGACACCTTCGCCTGGGGCAGGGACTTGGCCCTGCCTTGGGTGGGCCTCCGCGATCTGACCAACCAGTTTGTCTACGAGGGCGTTCGAGGTGGTGCCGCAAGTCTCGCCGCGTTCGTCGCCGCGGTAACGATTGCTTTCGGCTATGTGGGGAGGCTGGTTCGAGCGGCGGTGTCCGAGGTGGAGCGGCGCCAATACTGGCAGCTGGGGGTTTCGCTGTTGGTGCACGTTTTCAGCTTCATGGCGGTCTCCTACTTCGGACAGGTAAGGTTTTCCTGGTGGATGACCCTTGCCCTGTGCGCGAGTCTCTTCGAGGCAAGCTTCGCCGAGAAGCTGGCTCCGAGAAGGGCCGTTGCGGCAGGATAGAGCGGAAGAGAGGTGACAATGACGGAGGGGGCGTTCTCGATGACCGTTCTGCATCACTGTCAAAGCTTTCCCCCGGAATGGTCGGGCGGGTCGACGCTCTTCGCTGTGTCGCTCGGACTCGATCAGGTGAGGCTGGGCATTCGCTGCGACTACCTGTGCGGAAGCCGCATCGACGGGATCGGACCGGGCGAGCTTCGAAGCGAGCGCTCCGGGGATAGCGTCGTTACGCGGGTCGGGACTCGGAGGCAGCGCAGCGACCGGATCAACCGAGTCGCTTTGCGGCGACGACTCCGCATGCTCCTCGCCGACCGGCGCATCGACCTGATACACGTTCACAGCTTCAGCGAGCTCTGCATGCCGCTGTTCTCCGCCGCGCGCGAGGCAAAGGTTCCGGTCGTCGTCACCCTTCACGAAGGTTTCTGGGTGTGCCCGAACTACTGCTTCGAGAACAGCAGCACCAAGAGACTCTGTCACTCCTTCAGCCTCTCGCGGTGCATCGCCTGCAGGGCGGCGGAGCTTACCCGAAGAAGCGGGCGAGCCCGTTGGCCGCGGATGACGCTGAGAGCAGCGGCGGAGGTCTTCAGAGGGCGTTTCGTCACCAGACCCCTCTTGGAGCGGACGGACCGCATCATCGGAGTCTGCGACTACGTCGTGCGCCAGCACCGTCGCTTCGGCGTCAGGCACGCTATCGTCACGATTCCCGGCCTTATTGCCGACGGCGAGATCGCCTTCAAGGAGGTGACCTCGAAGCGGCTCCCACTGCGGATCGGCGTGCTCGGGGCCTTCCGCGAGCACAAGGGCGGTGAGATCGTCCTCGAGGCGATCTCGCTCCTTCGGGACCGCTTCTCCGACTTCATCCTGGACGTTTGGGGGCCGTCGCCGGAGCCGAGCGCCTTGAGCGCCCGTCGGGAGCTCCGCGGGGCGCCGATCGTGCTGCATGGCTTCTACCAACGCTCGGAGCTGGACAGGATCTTCGCGTCGATGGACCTGATGGTTCATGCCTCGACCTGGGATACCTATTCGACCGTCATCCTCGAGGCCCTCGCGAGTCGGACCCCGGTGCTTGCGGTGCGGGCGACCGGCACCCCCGAGATGGTTTTCGACGGAAAAAACGGCGTCCTGTTCAGGAGAAACGACGCGGGGGATCTTGCGCGAAAGATTGAGCGCATTCTCGATTGCCCCGAGGAGCTCAAGCGGATGCAGCGGCGGATGGAGCCGCCGCTGAGCTATCGGACCATGTCCGAGGCGTATGCTGCGGTCTACCGGCAGCTGATCGAAGAGCGACCCGATGCGGCGCAGGCCGTCGGAGGGGTATTCGCTACGAAGGGGACGAACGGGAAAGACGAGAGAGGAAGAAGGGAGGTGTCGTCATGAAGCTCATGGTTCGTCTCTACTGTGCGCTCTACGGTCGAATCCGGCACTTGGGGATAAGGAGAATCCTTGTCCGTCGGATTGGCCGACTGGAGGGGGGAGACCTCGTCTCGATGGAGCTACGCGAGCTCTTCAAGAAGCACCACAACGTCACGGTCGGGCTCTATTCCACCGGGGGGTGCTTCGATCCGGAGAAAATCGATTCGCAGACGACCTTCGGCAGGTACTGCTCGATCGGGCGCAACGTTCGGGTGATTACGGCGAATCATCCGATGCACTTCAAGTCCACGCACGTCTTCTTCTACGACAAGGGATTGAGGTTCTGTGATCGCGACCTCATCAGCCATGTCTCCATATCGATCGGCAATGACGTTTGGATTGGGGATTGCGCCATCATCATGCCAAGCGTGACCTCCATCGGCGACGGCGCAGTCGTCGGGGCGGGAGCGGTGGTAAACAAGAACATACCGCCCTACGCGGTGGTGGTGGGAAATCCCGCGCGGGTCGTGCGCTATCGCTTTTCGGAAAGAACAATCACGGAGCTGCTCGCCTCCCGGTGGTGGGAGCGGTCGATCGACGAGATCGCTCCGCAGATCGCGGAGTTCCAGAGACCGTACGAGGAGCAGCCGGGTTGGGAAACGGCTGGACTCTGACGAGAACCGCGTCAAGCCATGTACCGCCTGAAGGCGCTGCTGCAACATCTCGACGAGGACGTCCTGCACTCGGGACTGAATCTCATGTGGCGTATCGTCTCCGGCCCGATCACCCTGGTGCTCCTTCCGCTCTTCACGACGCCGAGCATCCAGGGGTTCTGGTACACCTTCATCAGTCTCGCGGCGCTTACCCTCCTGGCGGACCTGGGTTTCACCACAATCGCGACGCAGTTCGTCGCGCACGAGTTTGCCTTTCTCTCGCTCGGAGAAGATGGCCTGATACGGGGCGAGCCGGAGCATCTCGCAGCGACGGGATCGTTCCTCCGCTTCGTGATGAAGTGGGGGATCATCTCCGGGATGGTGGTCGTTCCCGTCATCTTCGGCATCGGGTTCCTCCTCTTTGCCCAGAAAGCGGCGTTGAGAGTCTGGTTTCTTCCCTGGGGCCTCTTTTCGGTCGGCACACTCATCAACTACTGGGGCATGATCCTGCTCTCGTTTCTCCAGGGGGCGAGCCAGGTCGCGCGTGTTCAGCGCATCTCCCTCTACAGCCGAATGGCGCAGAGCCTCCTCACCTTCGGACTGCTCATCGTCCATTCAGGGCTCTACGCCCTAGCGATCTCGACGCTCGCGGGGGGCGTCATTTTGGCCTTTCTCCTCGTCGCGGCCTATCCGAGGAGCCTCAGGCAGCTCCTTGCGAACCGCACCGGACGGAGGTGGGGCCGCGAGGTGCTGTCGCTGCTGTGGCGATACGCAATGAGCTGGACCGGGGGATACCTCAACATGCAGGTCTTCACGCCGATTGCGTTTCAGTTTCGGGGGCCGGTCCTCGCGGGCAAGGTCGGGATCACCATGACGATTTGGAGCGCGGCTACCAACCTCTCCATCGTCTGGCTCACGGCGAACGTCCCGAAGATAAACGTCCTGGTGGAGCGCTCCCAGGAAGGTCAGGTGAGCCGTTTCATCAGAGAGCTCCTGCGACTTGCCCTTTTGACCTTCATCGCCTGCGTCGCCGCCGTCGCGCTCCTGCTGTTCATGGGGTCGCTGCTGGATGCACCGCTTCTCGATCGGATTGTCGGTCGCTTCATGGGACTGCGGTCGGCCCTGTTCCTCGTCGGCATCGGGGTCGTGAACGTGATCCTCAGCGCAATGGCCATCTACGTGCGGGCTCACAAGGAGGAGCCTTTCCTTCTGCCCTTCGTCATTTCGGGGGCCGCGACAGCCCTCCTGTCCTTCTTCGTGATTCGCTTCCTCGACGTGGAGTCGGTCTTCCTTGGATTCCTCATATCGACCCTCGTCTCGTTTCCATGGTTCTACGGGATCTATCGAAAGAAGAAGGCCCTTTGGGGGTCCGCCGCCGTCGGCGCGGGGCACAGAGACGGGGTGGTCTCACTTCGAGACTCCGCTCCTCGCTCCCTTGACGAAGCCTCCGGTCCAGAAGGCAAGACCGAGAAGGAGAATCGGAAAGATGAGGAGTAGGCGGAGGACGTGGATCGGCCCGGACGCGAGGGTTCTCGAGACGACCCGGAGCGCCTTGACCCAGAAAAAAAGGGGGGCGAGCAGGAGCGGGAGGGCTCCCCTCGACCAAAGCGGTCGTGAGCCGTCGCTGCGGTATCTCGCCACATAGGTTCCGAGGAGGGTCTCGTGACGGAAAAAGGGCCGAAGAGCGTCTCGAAAGACATGCGCGACCACGGCTTCCGGAATGAACCAAATGGGGGTGAGTCTCGCGAGGTTGCGCCCGTAGACCACGTCCTCCGAAGCGAGCATCTCTGGGAATCCGCCCGAGAGGTCGAACAGCCGTCTCTCGCAGAAGCTGCTGCAACCGAGAATGAGCTCCTTTCTCCGGCGATTGCCGCTCGGAAGGTATTCGCTGAGCTGAGCGTAGTACTGCGCAAGCGGAAGCAGCCGTGTGCGTTGGAAGGAGGCCATCTTGACGCTTCCGAATCCGGCCCGACAGCCGCTGCGATAGGCCCCGACGATCTTGTCGACGTAGTCGGGCTCGAGGATGACGTCCGCATCGAGAAACAGCAGGAGCTCTCCTGCGGAGGAGCGGGCTCCGATGTTCCTCTGGGTCGCCGCGATTACCCTAACCCCCGAGGTGATGAAGCGCACGCCCTGCGAACCGTACTCTTGCGCCAACCCATTCAGCGCTCCGTCGTCGGAGGAGTCGACGACGATGACCTCTCTGACGTGATCGCCGAGCTGCCGCAGGACGGATCGAAGGGTGAGGCTCAGGGTCGGCGCCGAGTTGTAGGAGGGGATGACAATCGAGACGATGCGGTCAGACATTCCGACTCATTCCTCCCTGTTGTCAATTTCCGCAGGGTAGCGTGTGTGGGAAAGACTTGCAAGAGCGGCGGCGAACGACTCGCCTCAGGCTCAAAGGAAGAAGCACGATGATCCCGGCGCGTGATCCCGCGGGCAACGCCAACCCGGACGTCTCGGTCCTTGTGGTCTCCTGGAACACGCGCGACCTCCTGCGGGAGTGTCTGAGGTCGATCTACCTCCGGCCAAGCTCCGTTTCGCTAGAGGTGATCTGCGTGGACAACGCCTCTTCGGACGGAAGCGTCGAGATGGTGCGGCGCGAGTATCCGCAGGTGAGAATCATCGCGAACCAGACGAACGAGCGATTCGTTGCCGCGAACAACCAGGCCATTCAGGTCGCACGGGGCCGTTACGTTCTGCTCTTGAACTCCGATACGATCGTCTTGGAGGACGCCATCGGTGCGCTTGTCCGCTTTGCCGACCGCAATCCGCGCGGAGCGGTCTTCGGCGGGCGCGTCTTGAATCCGGATCTGACGCTGCAGCGCTCCTGTTTTCGCTATCCCTCGGTGCTCAACGCCCTCCTTTCGGCGACCTACCTCTACAAGATCTTCCCGAGAAGTCAATTCTTCGGTCGGCAGTTCATGACCTGGTGGAGCTACGATGACTCGCGCGAGGTGGAGACCGTGAGCGGATGCTTCGCGCTGGTGCGTCGGGAGGCCATCCAGGCGGTGGGCGCCATGGATCCGATCTTCTATTTCTACGTGGATGACGACGATTGGTGCTACCGCTTCGCCTCGGAGGGCTGGAAGGTGATGTTTACCCCGGAAGCGAGGATCATCCACTATGGGGGAAGGTCGACAAGGATACAGCAGAGGTCCTTTCTGCTGCAGCTGCACGGGAGTGTTCTGGTCTTCATGCGCATTCACCGCGGAAGGATGTCCTTTATCTTGATGCGGCTCCTGATCGGGACCTTCTTCCTCATTCGCATGCCCTATTGGTGGCTGAAGGGAGCGCTCGACAGCAGGAATCGCCGGAGCAGCCTCGAGACCGCGATCACCTACGCGATTGGCTGTCTGTATGCCTTTTTTAGCTGGGAGCGCCTCCTCGTGAACCGAACGGAGGTGGGACGGATGCTGCGCGACCGGAAACGGGAAAAGGAGCAAGTATGGAAGCGAGATCCACCTTGAGCTACGAAGCTGTCTGCGAGAAGGTCAGGGATTTCATCTTGGCGAACTTCCTCTTTGGCGACGTTGAGAAGATGCCGGCGGACAACGACTCACTCCTGCAGAGGGGGGTTATCGATTCCACCGGCATTCTCGAGCTCATCAACTTCGTGGAGCAGGAGTTTGCCGTCTCGGTTGATGACACGGAGACCGTGCCCGAGAACTTGGACGGTATCGGGAACATCGCAAGGTTCGTCCGGATGAAAATGGCCGACCATGAAGGGCGGCTCTGAAGCCCTACTGCCGTCCCTCTCGCAGTCGGCGCCAGATTGCGCGCGCGCCGAGCGCGAATATCGGCGCGTCTTCGATGAGGTAGCGGCGTCCGAGCCGTCCCGGCTCCTGCGCCATCCGCCACATCCATTCCATGCCTATCCGCTGAAGGAGAGGGGGGGCGCGCCGTCGCCTTTCCGTCAGCAGATCGAAGGTTCCTCCGACGGCGACGAAGGCCGCGACCCGAGCGCTCGCGCGCTCGGCAAGGATCCATCGTTCCTGCTTCGGGGCACCGAGCCCGACGAGCACGACGTCCGGCGCCGCAGCGGCAAGGGTCTCCCGGATGCGCGCGAGCTCCCGCGCGCTCTTTTCAAACGCGAGGGGAGGAGAGAGCGTTCCCGCTATCCGCAGGCCGGGATATCGAGCGGCGAGGAGCTCGGCAGCGTTCGCCGCAACCCCGGGCGCAGAGCCGAGCAGAAAGAGGGAGAAGCCCCGCGCGGCCGCTCTTTCTGCCAGGAGAGGGACCAGGTCCGAGCCTGCAAGCCTTCCCGGCAGCGGGGTGCCGAGAAGCCCCGACAGCCAGACCAAGGGCATCCCGTCCGCCATGAGGATGTCGGCGCTGTTCAGCTCCTCGGCAAAGACCGGATCTCGAGAGGCCTTGACGAGCATGTCGACGTTGGCGCTGAACAGCGCAAGCGGCTGCACCGGAAGGCCGGCACGCCGCCCGGCTATCGCTCGCTCGATGTGATCGAGAATGTCCGAAAACGTGATGGGATCCACGAAGAGGCCGCAGATCTCTACCCGGTCTCTCCCCACGGCAATGAACCTCCCTTGGGCGGTTTCTCGGACTTACGAGAGTGTATCATGATTCGGCGCGATGCGCACCGCAAAGGCGGGTGAGAGGCGCCCTAGCGGCGCGCGAGGCGCGCCGCTAGGGACTGGATGCGTTAGAACCTATAGATGTGCAGCTCGTAAGCGTTGAAGTGATCGGTAAACTGGCCATTCGTCATGGTCAGGGTGCGCCCGTCGGTGAGGACCGTGACAGTCCCGCTGCCGGCGCCGGCGACGGTGATGGTCGAATTGACGGCCTGGCCGCTCGGGTAGCTGGAGTTGCCGTCGGCCATCGCGAAGACGTAGGTGGCGCCTCCCCATTGCTTGGTGAGCGTCACGACCGGAACGGAGCCGTCGGAGGTCGCCGTGGTCCCGGCAATGCTTGCGCTCATCAGGACGTCGGCGTAGGCCTGTACCGAGGCGTCGGCCGCGCTCATGGCGTCGGGCATGCCCGCGTCCGCGAGACAGCCGTCCTCGACCTGCCCGCCGTTTGAGAAGTCATGGCAGAAGTAGATGATCCCGGAGGCGCCGTGAACGACCATCTCCCACACCGCCGGCATGATCATGCTCGGAGGCATGGTTCCCGCGAGGTTGTTCGCGACCTGCCCCTGGGTGAAGGGCGCTGAGGCCTCCACAAATCCATAGACTGGGCGGGTTCCGGCGTACTTCAGCGTGTTGGTCACGGCGCGCCCGTACCCCCAGATCCCATGCTGGTTCAGGGCCTCATACGGATCCGTAACCGCATAGTAATCGGAGGAGATCACCGAGGTCGGCTCCACGTACTTTGCAAAGTCATCCGCCTCGGTTGGGCCCGGGTTCACGTGATAGCCGCCCCACGGGTCGAGGGCGAAGCCCTTTCCGAAGTTAGCATAGATCGCCCGGGTCGGGTCGGCGGCCCGAAGCGCGTCGCCGGCTGCCTGCCAGGCGTCCGGCATGGAAGCGGCCGCGAGGGTGGCGTCTCCGCTCACCTTGTTCATGTCGGGCTCGTCCCCAAGGAGGTAGCCGATGAAGGTGGAGGCGAACTGGGGATTGGCGTTGTTCCAATCCACCGCGGCCTGATTGTCGCCGGCGTAGACCTTCATGCCGTTGGCCTGAAGGGCCTGTGCGGCGGGGAGATCATAGCCGGGATACTTGGAGCTTTCGTCCGGCCACTGCCAGAGCCCGAAGAAGGTGTTGATGCCGATGTTCTTGTAGTTGACCGCGTTGATCTGGCCGTTTCGCGTGCGAAGCGGGTCCTGCATCCAGACACCGATCGGGTACTGGGCCGAGCCGGAGGCGGAGAGCGGGACGGGGCTCACGACGGTGAAGGTGCTGGTCGCCGATCCGGCGCGCAGCCCGTCGGCGCTGAAGGCGGTCACGTCGAGCCGGTAGTTGCCGGCGGCGAGGTCGCTTCCGAAGGTCCAAGAGGGGCTTGCGGTGGTCCCGTTCGCCTTCGCCTGTCCGTTGAGATAGAAGACGTAGGTGACGTTGCCGGTGTAGCCGGTGACACCGGCCGAGACGGTCATGGTGCCGCCGACCGTGAGCGAGGCAGAGGCCCCGGAGATGGTCACCGTGAGCGGGTCGTTCATCGCGGGAGTAATGTCGACCCCGATAGTCGGATCGACCATGTTGAGGTTCGAGAAGTCAAAGGTGCCGGATGTGGTCTGGCCGGCAACCACCCGCACGACCTCGACGGCCCCAGCGACGAGCACGCCGTTGTCCAGAAGGGTCTGGCTCAGGGTGTAGTACCCGGAGGGAACTGTGCTGTTGGTCGCGGTCGCTGTTCCCGAGCTCATCGTGTAGCTCACCGGGATTGCAGTTCCCGCGGCCGGCAGCAGCGAAGCGCTGAGCGAGGGCACCTGAACCTCGGAGGCAGGCCAGGTCGTCGTGAGCGAGACCGTTCCGTTTCCTTGGATCGGCGTGACGGTGATCGCGAGGCTCACAGGATCGGTTGAGCTCAAGGTGACCGAGCTCGATCCCATGCCAATGTTTTGACCGCTCGCGTTGAGCGCTGCCACCGTGACGTTCCAGACGCCTGCAACGAGTCCGGTGATCTCGTCGCTGGTCTGCGTCGTCGACTGGGAAAAGGTCTGCCCGCTCGGGCCGGTGCCGCTGACGTCGTAGCTTGCGATGTTCATGTCGATCGCCGGCAGCAGGGTCTTGGAGGTGTTGCCAGCTATCGAAAGCAGCAGCGTGGCACCCTTCGTCGTGGTCGACGATTTCTGCGGGAGCATGAAGCCGCATGAGATCAGTGCGGTCAATAGCAAGGTTACCGACACGAGTCCCACCACTATCTGACGTATTGGCACGGCAGACTTCATAGTAAATCTAGACATAAAGACTCCTTTCAAGCAAGAACCCGATCCGGAGCATTCGCCCTCCGGATTCCAGCCCAGTCCCTTCAGGTGCCAAGTGCCAACCCCCTAGGACGATATAATGGACTTTTTGGGCCCTTTTGCTTCCACCCCCTTTTAGCAGGAACCGTGCCAGGGTCTCTCGGATGGAGACAATCATGCAGTAACAGGATGCAGGGCATGGACTTATGTTCGATCTCGGGAGTCTGGAGTCGAGGCGGATCGCAGGCTCCAACTACAGGCTTGAAAGTGCCCTTCACAATTCTGTAAGAGACAATCACGAAAATCACCGACCTCCCTTACCGAATCTGCGAGCGGGGGGTATACTACTTGCATCGCGCTCAGGGGAATCGGCGTCTCGTTTGCTTCTCGCAAAGGGGGGGTGCCATGAAGGGGATCATCCTCGCTGGAGGGTCCGGAACGCGACTCTATCCGGCAACGCAAGTGATCTGCAAGCAGCTGCTTCCCGTCTACGACAAGCCGATGATCCACTATCCGCTCTCGGTTCTCATGTTGAGCGGTATCCGCGAGATCTTGATCATCTCGACGCCCCAGGATCTCCCTCGATTTCGGGAGCTCTTTGGCTCCGGCGAGTCGCTCGGTCTGCGACTGGACTACGCGGAACAGGAGACTCCGCGGGGGCTTGCGGATGCCTTCCGAGTGGGCGAGCGCTTCATTGGCGACGGCGACGTGGCGCTCATCCTCGGCGACAACATCTTCTACGGCCACGGACTACCCGAAATGCTTCAGGAGGCGGCGACGCAGCGGAAGGGCGCGACGGTATTCGGATACTACGTGAATGATCCGCAGCGGTACGGGGTCATCGAGTTTGACCGGGACTTCCGCGTAGTCTCTCTCGAAGAGAAGCCTCAGAACCCGCGATCGAACTACGCCGTCGTGGGGCTCTACTTCTACGATAACGAGGTCGTCGAGATCGCTCGCGGTCTGAAGCCCTCGACGCGCGGCGAGCTCGAGATAACCGACGTGAATCGAGCCTATTTGGAGCGTGGGATGCTGCGCTGCAAGCTCTTGGGGCGCGGTTTTGCCTGGCTCGATACCGGCACTCACGCTTCTCTGGTGGATGCGACCGTCTTCGTCAAGGCTATCGAGGATCGACAGGGGCTGAAGATCTCCTGTGTCGAGGAGATTGCCTACAAGATGGGCTACATCGGGGAGGAGCAGCTTCGGCGGTTGGCGGAGCCGCTTCGAAAGTCCGGCTACGGGGAGTACCTCCTCCGCATCATCGATCACGCGCGCGGATAGGGAGGCTGCCGTGGCGTTTCGATTCCGGCCCGCGCAGCTGCAAGGCCTTTGCATTATCGACCCGCAACTCTATCCCGACGGGCGGGGTTTCTTCATGGAAACCTACAAGCACTCCGACTTCGCCCGAGCCGGTATCCCCTCGACCTTCGTTCAGGACAACCATTCGAGCTCCTCCCGCGGAATCGTGCGAGGCCTCCATTATCAGCTTCCTCCCCACGCCCAGGGGAAGCTCGTTCGCGTGCCTTTCGGAAGCGTATGGGATGTCGCCGTAGACCTCCGCCGCGGTTCCCCGACCTTCGGGAAATGGGTAGGCCTGGAGCTGAGCCAAGAGAATCGAATGATGCTTTTCATACCGCCGGGATTCGCCCACGGGTTTCTTGCCCTCTCCGAGCATGCGGAGCTCTTCTACAAGTGCACATCCGAATACGACCGGGCAAGCGAGGCAGGCGTTCGCTGGAACGATCCGGATCTTGGGATTGGATGGCCGACGGAGGTAGCGGGCGTCTCGGAGAAGGATGGAGGGTTGCCGTTCCTGAGGGAAGCGCGGCTTTTCGATCGGGAGGGCGGAGAATGATCTGGTTGGTGGGTGCGAGGGGAATGCTTGGGCAGGAGGTGGCCCGAAGCCTGGACGAGATCGGGCTCGCACACACGGATAGCGACAGCGAATGCGACATAGGCGACGCCCACGCGATCGAAGGGTTCGCCGACGGCCGAGCCATCGACTGGGTCGTGAACTGCTCGGCATACACTGCGGTAGACAAGGCGGAGCGCGACGAAGAGCTTGCCTATCGGGTCAATGCCGACGGACCGGCGAATCTGGCGGCGCTGTGCCGTAAGCGCGCCGCGGCGCTGATTCACATATCGACCGACTACGTCTTTGACGGCACCCGCCGGGTTCCCTACACCGAAGACGACGAGGTCAATCCCCAAGGCGCCTACGCACGGACGAAGGCTGCTGGCGAGCAACGCGTGCGACAGGCTTGTGATCGCTACTTCATCATCCGCACTTCGTGGCTGTACGGGGCCCGTGGGCCGAATTTCGTGTACACCATGTTGCGGCTCATGAGCGAGCGGGATTGGGTCGGAGTCGTCAACGATCAACGGGGTGCTCCCACCTATGCTGCCCACCTTGCGGCGCTCTTGTGTCGGATCGTAGCGGACCGAAGGCGCGAGTACGGGACCTACCACTACGCCGATTCCGGGGAGACGACCTGGTACGAGTTTGCCCGGGAGATACAGCGACTGGGGATTTCCCGGGGCCGAATACAACGAGCCTGCGAGATCAGGCCCCTCCGAACCGAGGAGTACCCGACCCCCGCCCGGCGCCCCTCCTACTCGGTGCTATCGAAGGATAAGATCAGCGCGACGTTCGGGGTCGCGATCCCGAGCTGGCAAGCGGGACTGGTGGAGTTCTTCGACCGGCTCGATCGCGAAGGGGGAACAGGAGCATGAGCGTTCGAGCGCTTCGGAACATCATGGTTACGGGAGGCGCCGGCTTCATCGGCAGCAACTTCATACGCTACCTTTTTTCGCGCCCGGATTTCGAAGGTCGGATCGTCAATGTCGACAAGCTCACCTACGCGGGCAATCCGCGGAGTCTGGAGGACATCGCGGGGGATTACGGCGGAGGTCGCTACGCGCTCGAAAGGGTGGACATCTGCGACACTGCGGGCATCGTGCGCATCATGGAGGGCTGGGGCATCGACACGATCGTTCACTTCGCGGCGGAGAGTCACGTGGACCGGTCCATCCTCGGGCCTCGCGAGTTTGTTAGCACGAATATCGTAGGTACCTTCTCGCTCCTTGAGGCGGCACGCGCGGTCTGGAAGGATCGGGACGATGTTCTCTTTCACCACGTGAGCACCGACGAGGTCTACGGATCGCTCGGAAGCGACGGCTTCTTCCTCGAGGAGACGGCGTACGATCCGCGCAGTCCCTACTCGGCATCCAAGGCCTCATCCGATCATCTCGTGAGGGCCTATCACCATACCTATGCTCTTGCGGTGACGCTGTCGAACTGCTCGAACAACTACGGCCCCTACCAGTTTCCGGAAAAGCTCATTCCCCTGATGATTCTGAACATGCTCGAGGGTCGGACCCTGCCGGTCTACGGAAACGGCGAGAATATCCGCGATTGGCTCTACGTCGCCGACCACGCCTCCGCAATCTGGACCATCCTTCGGTCGGCCGAGCCCGGCTCCACCTACAATGTCGGGGGAGAAAACGAATGGAAGAACCTGCGCCTCGTGGAGGAACTGTGCGGGATCGTCGCGCGCCACACCGGAGCCGCGCCGGAGAGGTATCGCTCTCTCCTTCGCTTTGTGGCGGACCGTCCCGGCCACGATCGGCGCTACGCGGTGAGCTGCGCGCGGATCAGGAAAGAGCTCGGCTGGGCGCCCCGCGTAACCTTCGAAGAAGGGCTCGACTCTACGGTTGCCTGGTACTTGTCGCACATGGATTGGGTGGATTCGGTGCGCACGGGGGAGTACCGAAGGTGGATCGACCTGAACTACGAGCGAAGGGGTGGATAGGAGCCGCGTGCAAGTCAGCCGGCGACGCTATCGGAGCGTCGCTACCTTGCCGGATTCCCAGAGCCTGAGGAGCGCTCGCACGACATCCGGGTCGAACCACCCCTCGGCGCTCGTTCGGATCACCTCGAGCGCCGCTTCGGGCTTGAGGTTCTGTCCCTTTGGACGTGCGCGGATCATGGTGGAAAAGGCGTCCGCCACTGCGATGATGCTGCTGATCTGATGGCTGTCGGTCCCGAGAAAGTCCTCGGGCAGCCCCGGTTCCTCCTCTCTGTCGGGATGGTGAAACACGTGGGAGATCTCCCGCTCGAGGAGAGGTCGGGCATCGGGCGGCTCTGCGCTCAGCGGCGGGGCCTCGCGAGCCTTGCCGCCCTCTTCGGTTCCGAGCGATTCGAGGGTGCCGAGGTCCTGAGTCTTGATGTCACCCGTCCCGAGGTCGTAGAGGAGCGAGCGCATCTCGAGGACGAGAAGGTCGTCAGTGGAGAGATTCATCTCGATGCCGATCAAGCGCGCGAGCTCGGTCGTGTGCCGGGGCAAGGCGGCCCGCTCTCCGCGGATCTGGTCGAATGCACGCGCGATGTTTCTCAAGGTTTCGGTGAATGCCGCGCGAAGCCTGCGGTTTCGCTGCTGAAGGTAGGAGACGAGGAGCGCGCCGGTCAATCTGAGGCGGGCGCTCAGCTCCTTCAGGATGCCGAAGGCGAGGTTCGGCGCCTTGCGCAGGAGCAGCTGAAAGTCGTTCTTCGAGATTTCCAGGAGGGTTGTCGGCTCGAGGGCGCGCACGGTCGCCGAGCGGCGTCCCTCGTCAAGCAGCGCCATCTCGCCGAAGAAGTCGCCGTCGCTGTAGACCCCCAGCACGAACTCATCGTCGTAGCCGTACTTTTTCGTGATCTCGATCTTTCCGTGGGAGATGATGTAGAAGTTCGCGCCTTCGGCGAGCTCCTCGATGATGACCGCCCCGGGCGCATAGTCGCGCACGACGGCGATGCGTGCGATCTGCTGCAGATCGAAGTCGCGCATGTTCGCGAAAAACGAGATCTGCCTGAGCATCTCAGTCGTGTTTTTCGCCGTGGCGGACTCTCCTGTTTACGAAAAAGGAAGAAGTCCTTACACTATTGTATCACGGAATGCCCTTCTTCGGGCAAGCGTGATTTTGACTTCTGTGGATTTCTGACGGAATTTCCATCTACTGCCCGCGGAGACCGGAAGCTATGAGTTCGTTTCTTGTTGTCGATGAGAACGAGGCATTCCGCGCGGACGTGTTTCTCTTCTTCAGCAGCGTCGGACACTCCATCGACCTTGCTCCCAACTACCAGAGCGCTCTCGCGTGGCTGGACGTCCACGACTACGAGGTGGTCATCTCCAACGTGCAGATTCCCGGCGGGGACGTGCTGAGGCTCATCCGAGCCGTAAAGCAGAAGAACCATCAGACGATGGTCATCGTGCTCGCGACCCTCGCCAACATCCAAGAAGGGCTGCAGGCGGTCAAGAACGGCGCCTTCAGCATGCTTCAGGCTCCCTTCAGCTTGCCGGAGCTCAATTTCCAGATTCGACGGGCCCTGGAGCAGGGAGCGCCTGAAGAGGCGGCGGCGAAGCAGCGCCAGCAGACGCTCTCAACGGAAAGCTATAAGCCCTACAACTTCATCGGAGAAAGCGAAGAGATCAAGAAGGTGCTGCGCCTGGTGAACCGGGTGGCGCGCACCAATGCGCGCGTGATCATCCTGGGGGAAACGGGAACCGGCAAAGAGCTGGTGGCGGGAGCAATCCACTACAATAGCATGCGCTCCGACGGCCCCTTCGTCCGGGTGAACTGCGCGGCGCTTCCGGAGCAGCTCCTGGAAAGCGAGCTGTTCGGGTACGAGAAAGGGGCCTTCACCGGCGCGGACAAGCCAAGGGTCGGGCGTTTCGAGCACGCAAACGGCGGCACCATCTTTCTCGACGAGGTGGCTGACATGAGCCTGTTCACGCAGGCGAAGGTGCTGCGCGTGATCCAGGAGAAGGAGTTCGAGCGGATCGGCTCCAATGAGACGCGGAAGGTGGACGTGCGGATCATCTCCGCCACGAACAAGAACCTGATGGAGTTGATGAAGCGCAGCCTTTTCCGGGAGGATCTCTACTTCCGGCTCAACGTCGTGAGCATCACGCTGCCGCCTCTTCGCAAGCGAAGCGGAGACATCGAGCTGCTCGCCGAGTTTTTTCTCAAGCGCGCCTCCCTCGAAATGAATAAGGAGATCCGGGGCATCGAGCCGAGCGCTATGAGGGTGCTCACCGAGTACGATTGGCCGGGGAACATCCGAGAGCTTGAGAACACCATCGAGCGCGCGGTTCTGCTCGCCGAGGGCGAGATGCTGTCGCCCGACGATCTGGAGCTGCTGTTCGCCGTCGACCACCTCCCCGAAGGGGAGGAGTCGGTTCGGCTTCCCGCAGAGGGGATCCGCCTGGCGGATGCCGAGCGTCAGCTCATCGAACAGGCCCTCGAGCGCAGCGGCTGGGTCCAGAAGGATGCGGCAAGG
The DNA here is from genome assembly GCA_027314665.1 of Spirochaetales bacterium. Taxonomy (GTDB): domain Bacteria; phylum Spirochaetota; class Spirochaetia; order DAHUYW01; family DAHUYW01; genus DAHUYW01. The sequence goes on along the minus strand of DAHVAK010000223.1, from coordinate 429 downwards.
ATGCTGGGAATCTCGAGCAGAACGCTGAACTACAAGGTCAAGAACTTGGGGATAACCCACTCGAGCTGGAAGCGGAATCGGTAGGGGCTCGGGTCGTCGCGAACAGCGCGCGCGTGGGTGCACGGAGCCTCCGCGGTCGAGAGCCTCCGCAGTCGCCTCGAGCCAATCTTGGGCAGAGCAGGTGAGAGATGCCGACTTCGCCCTGGTCGGCTCTGTCTCACCAGCCTTCGCGGAGAAAGGGGGTAGGAGCCCTCCAGAGCGGGCCCATTGCCGCGGTCCTTCCGCCTCTGCTACCCTCATGCCGGCCATGACGCGTCACAGCTTTCGCTGCGCCGACGCCCGGAGCCTCGACTTTCTTCCGGACTCGAGCGCGCACCTGGTGGTAACCTCGCCTCCCTACCCGATGATCGCGATGTGGGACGAGCTGTT
>DAHVAK010000210.1 GCA_027314665.1 Spirochaetales bacterium | reverse complement strand
CCACGCCCATTCGCGAAGCTGGGGCACCCTCCGCGGCGAGGACTTCGCCGTGCGCTACCGCTACGAAGTCGGCGGGCGAACCTTCCAGTCCGACAGGCTCTCCTTCCGGCGCGTCTCCTACGGGCAATTTCGCCGTCTCGGACGCCCCGGTGATTCGGTGAGCGTCTTCTACAACCCGCGCGACCCCGGCGAAGCAGTGCTTTTTCCCGGAGCCCCCCGTCTCGCCGGAGGTCCGCTGTTCTTCGTCGGTTTGCTGCTAGCGGCGGTTGCAGCGGCGCTCTCCGTTCTCGCCCTCTTCCGCAGGGAGGCGTAGGCGCCCCGCTGCGGCCCCTCGGGCGAGCGAGGCTTGCCTCCCTTCGGACCACATCGCTCGGCGGGCACTCGGCGGGCATTTCGCGCGATCCCCGAATCGGGCTCCCGATCTTTCCCTTGACCTATTTAGTTCATTTCTGTACATTTCAGGAGTGGACCAAAAGACGATTGCGCTTGTGGCTGCCCTCCTCAAGGGATCGCGCCTCGCCGAGGCTCGGCTCGATGGGTTGGTTGCTGCGACAGGGCTCTCCACGACGAGGTTCTTGACGCTTCGTCACCTTACGGAAAGCCCCGAACCTGTCACCCTCGGGGCGCTGGCGGGCTGCATGGCCTTCGCAAAGTCCAACGCAACGCAGTTGATCGATCACCTGGAGTCCGAGCGCCTCGTGCGTCGGCTTCCCAATCAAGACGACCGCCGCTGCACCCACATTGAGATTACCGATCGCGGGAGGCAGCTGCAGGCGGAGGCCCTTGCGGCGATAGCTCCGCTTGCCGGAACGCTCGAGGGGGTTTTCACGCCCCAGGAGCGGGAGCGGCTCGCCGCGCTTCTCCAGCGATTGATCGAGGGGCTGCGCTAGCGGGTTGCTGACAAACTGAGGAGGCACCTGCCACAACGGCGTTTTCACGAGCCCGATTCGGGCAAGGAACCAGGGAAAACGCCGTTCTGGCAGCGGGTCAACCACTTTGTCCGCACCCTGCAATTGTCAACAAGGAGTTTCACACATGAACAAGCCGGCAGACAACGTCCATCCGATTCACGAGCTTCTGCAGAAGCGCTGGAGCCCAAGGGCCTATTCTCCCCGTCCCGTGGAGAGAGAGAAGCTCCTTTCCCTCTTCGAGGCGGCGCGCTGGTCGCCGTCGGCGGCCAACAGCCAGCCTTGGCACTTCATCGTCGCTTCCCGCGAGGAGGAGGGGGCCTACGCGAAGATGAGGGAGACGCTCACCGAACGAAATCGCCTCTGGTCGAAGGATGTTCCCCTCCTGGTTCTCGCCGTGGCCCAGGTCGAACGCGAGGAGGGGAAACAGAATCCGTGGGCGCTCTACGACCTCGGCCAGGCGGTCGCGCACCTCTCGGTGCAGGCGACCGCGCTCGGACTCTACGTTCATCAGATGGCCGGCTTCGACCGGGAGAAGGCACGCTCTTTTTTTGAGATACCTGCGGGCTTCGATCCGGTCGCGGTCGCCGCAGTCGGCTACTACGGAAGCGTCGAGGAGCTCCCGCAGGAGTTCCGCGACCGCGAGATCGAGGCGCGCACACGCAAGCCCCTCCAGGAGTTCCTCCACGACGGAGGGTGGAAGGCGAGCGTCGTGGAGCCTGAGCTCGTGAACTAGGGCGAACGCGCCGATCAGGCGGGGCCGCTGCAGCAAGCGGCCCTACTCCCCCTTGACCTCGATGCCGAGAAGCTCCTCCCAAAGCTGAATGATGGCCGGCTGGGAGAGCTTTCCGCGGCCCGAGGCGCGGGCGGCCTTGAAGATCTCGTGGACGACCGCGGTGACCGGAACCGGGACATCAGTCTCGCGGGCCTGGGCGAGAGCGTAGCCGAGATCCTTCCAGTGGATGTCCACCGTTCCGCCCGGGGTGAAGTCACGCTTGAGGAAGGCGGGGACGCTCACCTCCAGGACCTTCGATCCGGCCCAGCCGCCGCGGATCGCCTCGTAGAGCACGTCGGGCGAAAGCCCACTCTTCGTGCCGAGCGCAAAGCCCTCCGCCACCGCCGCGAAGGTCACCCCGACGATGAGGTTGTTGACGAGCTTCGCCACCTGTCCCATCCCCGCGCCGCCGACGAGGACGACCGAGGAGCCCATCGTCTCGAGAACCCCACGGCAGCGGCTGAAGACCTCGGAGCGCCCGCCCACCATGATCGAGAGGGTTCCGTCGATCGCCCCCTTCTCCCCTCCGCTTACCGGGGCGTCGAGCAGGGAGAGCCCCCTCGCCTCGAGGGCCGCCGCGGCCTCCTTGATGACCGCCGGCTCAGTGGTGCTCATGTCGACGATGACCCCTCCACTCGCCATGCTTTCCGCGAGGCCCCCCTCGCCGAGAATTGCGCTGCGCACCACGCTCGAGGAGGGAAGCGACAGCAGCACGATGCTCGCGCGCCGCCCCAGCTCCGCGAGACTCGCTGCGCGCCCGGAGAAGCCCTCGGTCCGAGCGGAATCAACATCGTAGACCACGACCTCAAGGCGCGAGGCGACCCGCCGGGCCATCGGACGCCCCATCACCCCCAACCCCACGAAACCGATCACCGTTCCCATGATACCCCCGTGCCCTGCATGATCTCGACAACCCGCACAAGAGCGTCCTCTTCCCCGACGTTGCCGGGAAATACGACGTAGGGGAGAGCCGGCCAGCGCGCCTCCGCGCCGAGCCGCCAGACGGGAACGCCCTTCACCGCCTGACCGAGCACCTCGGCCGCGGTGACGCCGAGAGCCGTGCGCGCGAGCTCGATGCTCGTGATGCCGCCCTTCGCCACAAGATAGGAAGGGGCCGCCTCGATGCGGGAGACGACCGCGCACAATCCGCTCATGATGGTCCTGCCGGCCGAGAGAAAGTCCTCCCGCCGATCCACCTTCCGGGAGGTGAACACCAGCGTGGTGATGCCGCCACGGATGAGGCGCGTCGCCTCGCCGGCGGCCCGCGCAACCTCCCCCTCGCGGGTCTGCTCCTCGAGAAGGGCCTCGACCGACAGCTCTATCCCCTCGACCCTTTTCGAGCGCAGCAGGAGCTCGATCTGCCGCGTCGTCTTTGCCACGTAGGAGCCGGCGAGGATGAGCCCCGCCCCGACCGAAACCCCCATCTCCCAAGCGGAAAGGAGGGGACGCTCCTCGATCCCGCCGCGAACCATCACGAAGGAGGCAGCGGTTCGATAGACGAAGCGCTTTCCCGCTTGCTCCGCGCGCGCGACGCCGAGGGCGAGCACCTCCAGATCCTCGTAGCAGGCGGCGTTCGCGATGACGGGCGCTCCGCCCCTCGCCGAGGCGAGAGCTGCAGCAACCGAATCGACCCCTGCGCTTCGCAGGGCCGCAAGCGGGATGGTCGCCACCTCGGCGGCGGGCCACCTCCCGCCGCTCTTCTCCTCGACCCACTCCTTCAGGTTGCTGTGATAGAAACCGAAGTCCGGGTCGCGGGCGAACTCGGTCTCGGCGGCGGGGACGAGCTCGTCGGGCGCGCTCCCCGCTGCCCCGCCCGCCACCCAGTGGATGTCGTCGATCGTGTAGCGTCCGGCCTCGAAGAAGGCGGGCACGATGAGGATCCCGTCGATCGCCGCCCCGACGCCGTCGGCAAGCGCGGTCACCTCGTGCGGAAAGTGGCCCCGCAGGGTGCTGTCGCTCCGCGAGGCCAAGACGAGCTCGACCCCCGCCTGCGCCGAGGCCTCCTTGAGGTTTCGCCCCAGGCCGCGGGCGAGAGCCTCCGCCTCGGCCCGGGAGAGGCTGCGCGAGTTGGTCGAGAGATAGAACAGCTGCGGGGAGTCCCGTAGGGCGGCGGTGAGGGTCTTCACCGACCAGTCCATGTAGACCCGCACCCCGTGGACGGTCTGAGTCCCTGTGGGATCGTCATCCACCACGACGAGCTTGCGCCGTGACGCCGTCAGCTCCCGAGCGAGGAGCGCGCGCGCGCCCGCGACAGCAAGGGGGGGCGGAAGGCTTGCGAGGCGTTCGGAGAGCTTCATGAAGCCTAAGGGTGCGCGGATTCGCTCGCGGGCGTCAAGGACGCGCAGGAAGACGATAGTCGAAGGTATAGAAGTGCTTCCCGTCGACGATCTCGATTGTGAGGGCCCCTGAGATGCCGGCGAGCCCTTCGGTGCCCGTGTCCGGGACCACGCGAATGACGAGCTCCTGGGCGCCGCGATCCATCGTGGCGGTGTGTTGGAAGACGAAGCTGCCCTCGCGTCCCGAAAGGGTCCCCCGGACCCGCTCGATCGCCACGTAGCCGGCGGACATCTTCCCGTCGACGGAGGTGCTCGCGGTCAGCATCTCGCCCGTGCTCGTTCCTGTGAAGTCGCCCTCCCATTCCTTGGCGAGCGACATGTGTCCGAAGGTCACGCCGTGCGACTCATCGTTCGGCGACAGGGGCTCGACCTTCACCTCGAACGTACCTTTTGCAATTGCCATGTGTACTTCCCTATCGGATCGCTGCAGCGAGATCGGTTTCCCTAAAATCCTGCCCTTTGAACAGCAATGGCTCTCCGGTGACCTTGGCAAGGGCATAGGCGAAGCAGTCCCCGAGATTCAGCCCCGCAGGGTGCCGCCCTTTCCCGAAGTCGATATAGGCTTGCCGGGCGACATGTGCCTGATCTTCGGTGACCGGCTCGATGACAATTCCGGCGCGCCGGAAAAAGGCGTCGAATTGTCGGCTCCCGCGGTCCTCGGTCTGGGCCTCAACGACGATTGCCGCCTCGACGAAATTCGCTGCAGACATTCGACACGACGGCGCCTCGCTGATCGCCCGAGCGTAGGTGACCGCATCGCTTTCGCCGAAGAGAATCGCAAGCACCGCCGACGTATCGAGGATCATCTGGGCAGCCCCCGCTCGTCATAGAGCAGCGTGCCGTGATCCACTGTCGGCTGCCTCAGCGTGCTCGCGCAGCGGCGGCCGATTGCGAGCAACTCCTCCGCGGTCGCATTTGGCTTCGCGCGGCGACGGACCCGCTCGAGACGCTCGCGCAATGCTTCGGTGACCGCATGCGTCAGGGATTCCCCGGTTTCCTGCTTGAGGGCCTTGGCCAATTCGTAGGCCTCCGGGTCCTTGATGTTCATCGCCATCACGCCTTCCTCATAGGTAGAAATATAGCAACTTCTCTCGATTTCTACCAGCATCTCCGAGCAGTATCTCCCAGTGGGGTATCGCACCGGGGCTCCCGCTAGGGTTTTTTTTCGAGAGGGTAGCCGATGGCTGAGTATTTTTATCATATTTAGTCTGTCGACGTGCAAAAAAAGGAGTCTTGATGAATCAGAGCGCACCCCCGGGCGCGACGCTTGACTTGAAGCGGACCGTCCCCTGGATCGTCTTTGTTGTCTTTTTCGCAGTCCTCAACGAGACCGTCTTCAACGTCTCCACCCCGGCGATCGCGCTTCAATTCGGCCTCACCCCCTCGGGCGTGGGCTGGGTGATGAGCGCCTTCATCGTCTTTTTCGGGATCGGCTCGGTGATCTACGGAAGGCTCTCCGACATCTTCAGCCTGAAAAGGCTCATCGTCATCGGCATCATCGTCTACAGCGCCGGGTCGGTTGTCGGTTTCGCGCTGCAATCCTCCTATCCGGCCGTCATCGCGGCGCGCGCAATCCAGGGCGCGGGGGCCTCCGCAATTCCCGCCCTCATCACGGTCGTCGTCGCCCGCTACTTTCCCGTCTCGCAGCGAGGCAAGGTCTTCGGTTTCATCACCTCGACCGTGGCCTTTGCCATCGGGGTCGGCCCGGTCATCGGGGGCTTCGTGTCGGCGAGCCTTCACTGGGCTTTCCTGTTCGTGGTTCCCCTCTTCACGCTGATTGCCATCCCCTTCTTCCGCAAGGTTCTGCCCGAGGAGCCGCGACGCGAAGGCAAGATCGACGTTCTCGGCGCCGGCCTGGTCGCGGGCGGGGTCGGATCGCTCATCCTCTACCTCTCCTTCCTGCGATGGTATTTCCTGGTCGCGAGCCTTGTCCT
>DAHVAK010000206.1 GCA_027314665.1 Spirochaetales bacterium | reverse complement strand
GGAAGCTCGGCGCCCGACTGCTCGCGCGGCTGCCGGACCGGATGAAGGATCGGGTGTTCGCGCTGCGGTAGTTTCGCCGCGGCGGGCAAGGCGACCCCGTCCGATCGAGACCATCGGGCACGGCAAGACGACTTCATAGGCGGAATCTCCTCGAGGAGATTGAGCTCTCCGACCAGGTCGGGCTCGAAGTGTGCGGCGTCGGCGCGCATCACCACCCGGACCATCTCGTCGCCCGCTTTCGCAGCAACCTCAAGCTTGCCCTCCCCGATCCGAAGAGCTTCCCTGGGGGGGGCGCAAGGGGGACGTGGATGACCCCGCGCATAGAGCCGAGATCGGAGTGTAGTACAATGGTGATCACGCACATGAATCGAGGAGGCATGAGGGATGGCCGAGAAAGCCGATATCACAGTTGACGAGATGAAGGATGAAGCGCGGGTGCGCTTGATCGACGGTCTTGAGAACAAGGGCGCACACCTCACCTTCGAGGATGCGGTCCGCGATTTCCCTGAAGCTCTCATGAATGAAAAGCCGCCACATGTCCCCTACACCTTCTGGCACCAGCTTGAGCATATCAGGAGAGCCCAGGACGACATGCTGCGCTACATTCAGGACCAGCACTACGTGGCGCCGGAATGGCCCAGGGACTACTGGCCGGAGCAGACCGCAAAGACCGATCGTAAGGGATGGGATGCGACGATACGGCAGTACCTTGCCGACCGTAAGAGATTCGTCGATCTCGCTGCTGACCCCGAGGTGAATCTCCTCGCACCCGTGAAGCGCTTGAACAACCGCAGCATCCTCAGGTGCGCCCTCCTTGTCATCGACCATACCGCCTATCACCTCGGCGAGCTCGTGATGGGGAGGCAGATCCTCGGGGCCTGGAAGTCGGAGCTCGCGTAGCGGGCCAAACTCCAAGTTCGAGGGCGGGCGACGCCCCTTAAGACACCGGTGACGATCCTACTCCAGCGCGTCCGCCTTGCGGCGAGGCTTGCCTCCGCCCGGTGCAGTTCGCTTGACAAAGGCCATCGACTGTTTGAAGAGCTTGAGGTGATCGGCGAATTGGGTCGGGTCTTCGTGCCCAACGACCGCCCATTCCGTCATGGTTCGTTTGCCCATGACGAGAGGTGAGGCGCCCTTAGCGCGCACGAGCTTTTTCACGCTCTCCTTGGGCAGCTTCATGATCACGGTGTCGTCCTTGACGATGGCGAACACCTTGTTTCCAACGAGTAGGTTGGAATGATTCAGATGGGTCTTGACCGTTACGTTGGGTGGGCTCCCAAGCGCTGAAAGGAGTCTTGCTGCGAAATCCTCGGCACCCATGACGACTGTGTCCCTCCTTGGAAACCCTGCCGGAGCAACGGCCAAGCCCTCGTAGCACGTGCTCAGCTCCGTTTTTTCCTTCCTGTGTTGGGCCTCACTCCAGTCTCTTCCAATTCACGATCCTGTCAAGACCGGCGCCGCGATTGTCGGACAGCGATGAGCGATTCGCCCATCCCAAAAGGCCGCAAGGAAGCTTACGAGTGAACTTGTCGCGAGCGTAGGCGGCCTGGCACGCTCAGCGGGGAGTTTCAAGCCGCGTGGCAGTCAAGACTCCTGCGCCGCCTCGCGCAAGCGTAGGATCACCCATTGACTTCCGAAGGCAGTTCGTCTATACTGTATATAGTCAGAATAGACAGTATAAGGACCAACCGTGCATGTCGTCATCGCCAATCGCTCCGGCTCACCGATCTATGACCAGATCAAGGTACAGATCAAGGAGATGATCATGTCCGGGGAGCTCAAAGAGGGCGAAGCCTTGCCGTCCATCCGTCAGCTTGCAAAGGATCTGCGAATCAGCGTCATCACGACCGCCCGCGCCTACAGTGAGCTGGAGCAGGAGGGCTTCATTGCCACCATGCAAGGCAAAGGCTGTTTCGTCCTGCCGCAAAACAGCGCGATGATGCGAGAGCAGTATCTTCGCCGCATCGAAGAACATCTTGCCGATGCGCTGCACGATGCAAGGCTCGCGGGCGTGGACGACAGCACGCTCATGGGCATGTTCAGTCTGCTCTTGGGGGAGGGAAATGACGATGAGTGACCTCTTGGCGCTGAGTGGCGTAAGCAGAGGCCTCCGAGGGTTTGCGCTGGAGGACATTTCGTTCTCGCTTGCCTCCGGCTACATCATGGGGCTCGTGGGGCCAAACGGCTCGGGCAAGACCACCACAATCAGGCTCATTATGAACATGCTGCGACGCGATTCGGGCAGGATTACCGTCGTGGGCATCGACAACCTCGAAGGCGAGACCGCCGCGAAAAAGCTGATAGGCTACGTTCCGGAAGAGAACATTTTTGCGGAGGAATGGAAGGCCTCCGACGTCGCCAAGGCACTGAAGTTGTACTATGAGACCTTTGACAGGGAGAGGTTCGCTGCGTACCTGCATCGGTTCGATCTTCCGCCGGATAGACGCATCAAGGACTATTCCCGTGGGATGAAGACCAAGATGATGCTCGCGTCGGCACTCTCAAGAGAAACCCGCCTGCTGCTTCTTGACGAGCCGACCTCGGGGCTCGACCCGGTCGTACGCTCCGAGCTGCTGGACATACTGCAAGACTACATCAGCGATGGGGAGCACAGCGTCCTGTTCTCCACCCATGTCACGACCGATCTCGAGCGGATCGCCGACTACATCACATTCATCCACCGCGGCAGCGTGGTGTTCACCCGAGCCACGGACGACGTCCTTTCGGGGTATGTGATTGTCAAAGGCCGGTCTGACCAGCTCGATGAGGGGGTCAAACGCTCGACCATCGGGCTTCGTGAAAACGCCACCGGCTTCTCCGGGCTGATGAGGAGGGCCGAGGCCTCCTCCCTTCGGCCGGCATTTGTTCGAGAAGAGCCGACGATCGACGAGATCGTGATCTATCACACCCTGGGGAGGAGACAGTGAGCACGTTGAAATCCGCGCGCTTCATCTTCATGACCATCCGATCCCACTATCAACGCTTCATGGTCATGCCCATTGTCTTCGTCGCTCTGTTGGCGACGTTTGCCACCCAGGCGCCGCCGGTGTTCGTTGCGGCCTTCGCCATCGTTGTCTTCTTTGTGTTCTCTTCAACGCTGAGTCTCTACCCGTTTTACGCAAGCAACAAGACACCGCAGCTTTTTAGCGCGCTTCCACAGCGCAGGGTGGATTTTGTGCGAGGCGTCTACCTGCTCTACGTCGTGCTCACTACCGTCGACCTGCTTCTCGGATTCGTCTGCATCGCCGTGCTCCATGTCGCAGGTGTTGCCACTTCGGGTCTCGATTTCATGATTGGCATCATCGTCGTGGTTTTTTCGGCGATCATGTCGGTGGAGCTTCCCATGCTGTTTCGGCTCGGCTATGCAAAGGTGCAGATGATTTCCAACCTGACACTTGTCTCGATCGCGGCGTTGCCGACCATCCTGATCAAGGCCCTTCACCAGCAGTCGATGAGCGCGTGGCTGACGATTAGCAGGGAACCGCTTGATAACCCGCTCGTATTCCTCGGATGCCTCGCGGGGGCGGCAATCTTCCTCGCGATCTCCTACCGTGCCTCGCTGCTCGTCTACGAGAGGAAGGATCTGTAGGGGGAGCCGTCGACAGTTGTGCGCGCCCATCCGCCGCAGGCTCGCGCGGCAAGCGAGCGGCCCGATCGCACGCCCTGTCCGCGCAAGTTCGCGCGACTCAAAAGCGCGCAAGTTCGCGCGACCCTAAAGCTTGCTGCCCTTCCAGGTCACGTGCCGGTGGATGAGGGCACGCACGGTCAGATAGGAGTTGAAGACCATGGTGAACAGCAGGTTCGGAACAAAGCAGAGCCAGTAGCGGCGAAGGCCCTGCCGGGTGCGGAGCCCGGACAGGAGGGCCATGATCCCCATGGTAACGAAGGAGGTCGCGGTGAGAAGGGCGAGGAGCGGGTAGAGGGGGATGAAGGGAGCCGCCGCGACGCTCGCGGTGAGATAGAGCATGAGATAGCCGTAGGAGATGCGGGTGGAGAGGTCGTCGGAGAAGAGCCCTCCGACGTGCCAGCGCACCTCCTGGGCCGCGACCTCGGCAAGGCTCGCGAGGGGCTCGGTCACGACGAGGGTCGAGCGGTCGAAGAGGGCGCACACCCTCCAGCGGGTGCGCATGCGGATCGCCGCGATGAGGGCGGCATCCTCGGTAGTCGAGAAGCCGAGCGACTCGAAGCCGCCTACCTCACGAAGCGCCGCCGCACGCACCGAGAGATTGTTCCCGAAACCGCCGGTCGGCATCCCGATCCCCACCGTGCCGGCGGTGTAACCATACTTGAAGAGGTGGTCGAAGGCATGGAAGCGCGAGACCGCGCCCCGGTCCTGCCGCGTGGTAATTGCGCCGATCACGAGCCCCACCCCCGGGTCGCGATAGCAGCGGGCGGTCTCCTCGACCCAGCGCTCGGGCACGACGCAGTCGGCATCGGTGAAGAGAATCACCTCGGTCTCGACGCCCGCGCACCCCGCTGCGAGAGCGCGCTGCTTGGGGTTCTTGCCGTCGGGTGGGAGCTCGTTGCGCACGAGCCGAAGCCGCCCGGGGTGGCGCGCAGCAAAATCGGCAAGAAGCCCGGGGGTGCGATCGGTGGAGCGATCGTCGACGAAGACCATCGTGAAATCGGTGCAGGATTGCCGTTCGAGGGACTCGAAGAGACGAGGGAGATTCGTCTCTTCGTTTCGGGCGGGAACGACGACCGTGACGCTGGGTGTGGACGCCGACTGGCCCGGCGGCGGGGCGCCCTTGCGGGTCGAGCGTCGCGCCATCTGCCGACGCCACCGGACGACCCGGCCAACCCCGATATAGAGGGCAAGATGAACGGCGACGATCCCCGCGCTCAGGGCGATGAGGAGACCTTCGATGATCGACCGGGATAGCACAGCTTTCCTCCCGCCTTCAAGGCCTACGGCAGGCAGGCAAGATCCTACCACGGATCCGACGGCGAAGAAAAGAGAATGCGCTCCAAGGAGCTGTTGACGAAGGGGAGACCCGGCATTACCCTTTTTCCCCAGGAGAAACCCATGCGCATCCGCTACAACGCTCCCGTCACGCTCACCTTTGCGCTTGCCGCGACGGCGCTCCTTGCGGTCGACTCGATCTTCGGGGCGCACCTCATTGGTCGCTACTTCACCCTCCCGGGGGCCGGGCAGTTCGATTGGGGCGACCCCCTTTCCTACTTCAGGCTCGTGAGCTATACCCTCGGTCATGCAAGTTGGCCCCACCTCATAGGGAACTTCTCGTTCATCCTGCTCCTCGGGCCCATCCTCGAGGAGAAGCACGGCTCGCTGCCGCTCCTGTTCTTGATGCTCATCACCGCCGTCATCACGGGGCTCATCAACGTGATATTCTTCCCGACTGGGCTCCTCGGAGCGAGCGGGATCGCGTTCATGATGATCCTCCTCATCTCCTTCACGAACATCAAGACCGGCGAGATTCCGCTCACCTTCTTTCTGGTGCTCATCGTCTACCTCGTGGAGCAGATCCTCCCCTCCCTCGGCTCGCGGAATATCTCCGAGATGGCCCACATCATCGGGGGGCTCTGCGGCAGTCTCTTCGGCTTCCTGCTTCCTGCGGGAGGGCGCGCAGGGACGGCCAAGCAGATTCCGGGAACGTAGCAGAGAGAGCGCTTGCGCTCGGTCGCGGGGTTGCGGGGTTGCGGCGGCCTCGGCCCATGACGGCGCGTTGAAGGAGCGCCCCTTTTCTGGTACGATTTCGTCATGGTCCTCAAGATAAACTCCCGTGCGAATGGCGCCTGTCCCCTGTGCAGCAAGAACGGGCGCTGTCTCCTGCAGCGCAGGCTTGCGGAGGCAATCGTCGAAATCCACCCGACCGAGGATATGGAGGTCGTCATCTATTCCTGCGGTCAGTTCAAGGAAAAATCGTAACCCATGATCGACAAGCTCGACAGCATCGCTGAGCGCTTCCATGAGGTGGAGCAGCTCCTGTCCGATCCGAACATCGTCAAGGACCTTGCCCGTTACCGGGAGCTCGCCCGCGAGCATGCCCAGCTCGAGCCCACCGTGGAGGAGTACGGGCGCTACCGAAAGGTCGCCGAGGAGATTTCGGGCGCGCGCGCCATCGTCGAGAGCGAGCGCGATCCGGAGCTGCGCGAGATGGCGCGCGAAGAGCTTTCCGCCCTCGAGGAGCGCCAGGAGGCGATCACCAAGCGGCTGAAGGAGCTGCTGATTCCCCGCGATCCGCTCGACCTCAAGAACATCATCATTGAGATCCGCGCCGGAACCGGAGGCGACGAGGCGGCCCTCTTTGCCTCCGATCTCTACCGCATGTACTCGCGCTACGCCGAAGGCAAGGGCTGGAAGATCGAGATCATGTCGATGAGCCCGATCGAGCTTGGGGGCTTCAAGGAGATCGTCTTCTCGGTGAGCGGCAGCCATGTCTACGAGAACCTGCGCTACGAGAGCGGGGTGCATCGGGTGCAGCGCGTTCCGGAAACCGAGGCCGCCGGACGGATCCACACCTCGGCGGTCACCGTGGCGGTCCTCCCCGAGGTCGAGGAGACCGAGATCGAGATCCGCCCCGAGGAGATTCGCGTGGACGTCTTTCGCTCTGGAGGACCGGGTGGCCAGAGCGTGAACACGACCGACTCGGCGGTTCGCATCACCCACCTGCCAAGCGGGCTCGTCGTGATGTGTCAGGACGAGAAATCGCAGATCAAGAACCGAGCCAAGGCGATGCGGGTCCTGCGCTCGCGCCTCTTCGAGATGGAGGAGGCAAAGAAGCAGAAGGAGCGATCGGAGGCGCGGCGCGGTCAGATCGGCTCAGGCGACCGCTCCGAGCGGATCCGGACCTACAACTTCCCGCAGAACCGCCTGACCGACCACCGCATCAACCTCACCCTCTACAAGCTCGATTCGGTGATCGAGGGCGATCTCGATGAGCTCCTCGAAGCGCTGAAGATTCGGGGGCGCGAGCAGGCCCTCGGCGCCTCCAAGTCCTCGTGACCGTCCGAGGGGCCCTTCAAAGCGGCGCCGCCTCCCTCCGCGCACGATCGATCGATACCCCCTTTCTCGACGCGACGCTCCTGCTTGCGGAAGCCCTCGCAACCACCAAGGAGCGCCTCTTTGCGGCCTACTCCGACGAGATTTCCCCCGAGCGGGCCGAGCTTTTCCAGCGCCTGCTCGGCGAGCGGCTCTCGGGGCGCCCGGTCTCCTACATCCGCCGCCGAAAGGAGTTCTTCGGGCGGGAGTTCTACGTCGACGAGCGGGTGCTCGTCCCGCGCCCGGACAGCGAGCCCCTCGTCGAGGCGGCCCTGCGGATCATCGATGGCTGTGAGCGCGTCGCGCCGATCCGCAGAGTGCACGATGTCGGCACGGGAAGCGGATGCCTCGCCCTCACCCTCGCCCTTGAGCGGCCCTACCTCGCGGTGAGCGCCTCGGACCTCTCGCCGGGGGCCGAAGAGGTCTTCCGCATCAACGCCGCCCGCCTTGCCTGCGATCTTCCCTTTACCCGAGCCTCGCTGCTTTCCGGGCTGCCCGGCCCCTTCGACATGATCGTCTCCAACCCGCCCTACCTCACCGACGCTGAGGTCCAGGCGATGATCGAATCGGGCTGGCCGGAGCCGCCGGAAGCCCTCCGAGGCGGACGCGAGGGGCTCGATTGTATTGAACAACTCGTCGCGCAGAGTGTAGATTGTCTCGTACGCGATTCGTATCTTCTTATTGAGTGCGCGCCGCAGCAGGTCGAGCGGGCTGCCGGAATGCTCACGGCGGCAGGATACGAAAGGGTAGAGGTGCTCCCGGACCTGGCCGGAAGGGGGCGAGTTGTCATCGGGAGGCTGCGTACAGCGGGCGGGGCCGAGCGGGCTTAGACCATGATCGACACGGTTGCGAAGTTCAAGGAGCGGATAAGCCACTTCAGCGACGAGGAGCGGGAGCGAATCCTCAAGGCCGCGGAATGGGCCGAGGAGCTCCACCGCGGGCAGCGGCGCGCAAGCGGCGAGCCCTACGTCATCCATCCCCTGCGGGTGGCGGAGATGCTGATCGAGCTCGAGATGGACTCCGAAACCATCATCGCCGCCCTGCTCCACGACATCCTCGAAGACACCAGCATCACCGCCGTCGAGATCCGCGATCGATTCGGAAGGAACGTCGAGGCGCTCGTCGACGGGGTCACGAAGATCTCCATCATCAAGGCCAAGAGCAAGAGCGTTCAGGCGGCCGAGACCATGCGCAAGATGCTCTTCGCGATGACGAAGGACATTCGGGTCATCCTCATCAAGCTCGCCGACAAGCTCCACAACATGAGCACCCTCGAGTACCTTCCCGTCGAAAGGGTGCGCTCCATCGCGACCGAGTGCCTCGATATCTACGCCCCGCTTGCCGGGAGGCTCGGGATCTCGTGGCTGAAGGCGGAGCTGGAAGATCTCGCGCTGAAGGCCCTGCATCCCGACGTCTACCAACAGATAAAAACCACCGTGGCCCAGAAGAAGGCGACCCGGGCGGAATACCTCAGTAAGGTGATGGGCGCAATCTACAAGCTCGCGAAGCAGGAGGGCTACGAGATCGAGGTCACCACGCGGGCAAAGCACTTCTACTCGATCTACCGCAAGATGAAGCGCCGGCGCAAGAACATCGACGAGATCTTCGACCTGCTCGGCATCCGCATCCTCTGCCAGAGCGAGAACGACTGCTACGGGATGCTGGGTCTGGTTCACAAGCTCTGGCCGCCCATCGAGGGCAGGTTCAAGGACTACATCGCCATGCCCAAGGCGAACAAGTACCAGAGCCTCCACACGACGGTCATGTGCTACGGCGGCAACCTGATCGAGATCCAAATCCGAACCCACGAGATGCATCGGACCGCGGAGTTCGGCATCGCCGCCCACTGGGCCTACAAGGAGGGCCTCTCCGAGGGGAAACGGCCGCCAGAGCCGCGCGACCTCGCGATCATCACCAAGCTGAAGAGCTGGGATGGGATGAAGATCACCTCAAGCGAGTTTCTCGACGAGATCAAGCGCGAGCTCCTCAAGGACTCGATCTACGTCTTCACCCCAAAAGGGGATGTCGTCGAGCTGCCCAAGGGCTCGACTCCAATCGACTTCGCCTATCACATCCACACCGAGGTCGGGCACCGCTGCTTCGCGGCCAAGGCGGACGGGAGCATCATACCCCTGACCCAGGAGCTGAAGAACACCCAGGTCATCGAGATCCTCACCTCGGTGAAGGCAACCCCTCATCTGAACTGGCTGCGTTTCGTGCGCACCGCGAGCGCCCGCTCCAAGATTCGCCACTGGCTCAATCAGCACGATGACTCGATCATTCTCGACAAGAGCATCGTCGTGAAGAAGCGTCCGGCGGGCGGCCATCCCCTCCCCGGAAAGACCGGCGGCGCACCTTCGGGACAGCACGTCGCGGAGGGCGTCGCCCCCACCGGCGCGACGCACGGGGCCCAAGGGGCGCCCTCGCGTCCCGCCGTGCGCCCGGCGACCCCCACCGGCGAGATCATCACGAAGATCATCGACCGGGACAAGGTCGCCTTCAAGATCGGCAACGAAAGGAACATGATGGTCCGCATTGCCAACTGCTGCAACCCAGCAAGCGGCGACGACATCGTAGGCTACGTTTCACGCGGAAGGGGGATCATCGTCCACAAGCGACGCTGCCCGAACATCGCGCACATCCCGGACATCAAGGAGCGGATGATCGAGGTCGAGTGGGAAGCCGTCTCCCCCCGGGCGACCCGCCGCTTCCGGGTCACCGCCCGCATGACCTCCGATCTCTTTTCGGAGATCGAAGGCGCGGTTCGCAAGTACAAGGGCCACCTCATCGAGGGCAAGCTCGAGGAGGACGACCGCGGCAATCTCTCCGGAGCCTTCACCATGGAGCTTGAGACGAAGGACGACTTCAAGAAGGTGATGAAGAGCATCCGCACCATCCCGTCGGTCGTGAACATCCAGACCACCGGGGCCCAGGATCCCGCAAGCGCCTGAAGAGCCCGGCGGCAATTGCGGGCCCGCGCATGGCGGTGTATATTTGCCCGAAAGCAAATCCGCATGTTGGAGCCGCCATGAAGAAGATCCGGGCTCTCCTCGTCGTCATTGCGCTGCTTCAATCGGGACCCCTTCTGTTCGCCGAAAACGACCAGAAGCTCATTCGGCTCGAAAGCGACGCCTACTCCGCGCTCACGTCGCTCTACCTCGAACAGGGGCTCGCCCCACCCTCCACCTCCGGTCCCTACACGGTAGCGGAGCTGCGCGAGTACCTCGACCGCCTCAATCGAGCGACCCTCTCCCCGGCAGGCCTGCGCGCCTACGCCTACGTGGAGAGCTTTCTCACCCACCGCGTCCGCGCGAGCTTGAACAACGGGAACTTCCAGTTCAACACCGATCCGACCCTTACCATCGCCGGCTACGCCCAAACCAACCCCACCGCAGCGCCGAGCCAGGAGCCGCTGTGGCTCGAGCGAGCGCCCCTCCTGCGGGTACCCCTCGAGGTGTGGCTCTTCAAGAGCTTCTACGCGGATATCGAGCCTGAGATTCTCATGGATCGCTTCGAGGCGCAGCTGTCGCCCGGCTCCGGGGCGCCCGGCTACTCGTTCAATCCCACCAACGTTCCCTTGAGCATGGCGCAGATCGACTTCAACATTCCCTACCGGGCCTTCATGTCGCTGGGCGGCTCGCACTGGAACGTCGATGTCGGGCGCTTCAGACTCTCGTGGGGAAACGGGGCCTTCGGCAACCTGATGCTCTCCCCGAACTCGGACTTCTACGACAACCTTCGCTTCTCGACCTTTTGGAAGAACTTCAAGTACACCTTCGTCTTCATCAGCTTGCCGCCCTACTGGCCGGGCTTCGTGCCTCCCTACCCAACCACGCTGCCGAGCACATGGGCCTCGGACCAGGCGACCACCAGCGGTATTCCGGATCCTTACAAGGCCTTCCTCGGCCATCGCCTCGAGTTCCGCATCGGCGAGCGGGTAACGACGGCCATCTCGGAGGCGGTTGTGTACGGCGGCGCCTATCCGAGCCTCACCGACCTGAACCCTCTCATGATCTGGCACAACCTGTTCGTTCCCTGGAAGGCGAAGTCGCTTGCGACCGCCGAGGTCTCGGTGAACCCCTTCAAGTGGCTCGTGCTCTACGGGCAGCTCGCGGTCTTCAATTTCCGCAACTTCGAGTACAGCGAGTACGCGAGCGCGACGACCATCCCCAACGCCCTCGGCTATTTCGGCGGGGCCAAGGGCTCCTTCCCGCTCGGGGAGGGCTACCTCACCGCCGCCTTCCAGTGGACCAAGACCGACCCCTGGCTCTACATCGGCGGAAACGACAGCAGCGGGAACAGCGTCTACAATCAGCCTTGGCTCTCCTATACCATGGACGAGTACTACACCTCGAACGTCTTGGGGACCAAGACCCTGGTCGAGTGGCCGCTCGGCTGGCAGTACGGCCCCGATACCATCGTGTGGAACGCCTCGGTCGCCTACCAGGTCTACGGCAAGTACACGGCGGGCGCGGAGCTACGCATCGAGCAGCAGGGAATCAACACCATCGACTCCCCCTTCTCGCTCGGCCCGCCCGCTACCGGGATGATCGCCGTGCAGGATACCCCCTTCCCAATCGATACCCAGGTCGTCCATCTCTTCGGCTCCTGGTCGATCGGGCGCATTCTCTCCGCGGATTGGACCGTGGGAGGTGATATATTCTTGGTCAACGTTCAGAACATCAACCACGTGTCGGGCGACAAGAGCTTCAACGCTCAGTTCATCGGCTCGCTCTAGCTCGCGTTCTAGGAGTACTCATGAAAAAAAGCGTATGGTTCCTGTTTGCCTGCACCGCTTTCCTTGCGCTCGGCTCCGCCGCCTTCGCCCAGACGACGGTCGACCTCAATGACCGGCTCTACACCGACCTCGAGCTCTGGCAGGGCGAGGGGCTCATCAACAGGCTCCCGCCCCTGCGCCCCTACCCGATTCAGCTCGTGAAGAGGTACCTGAGCGAGGTGGCCTCTCGCGGCAGCGCCGCCGATCGCCGCGCCGCCGAGGGCTACCTCGCCCACATGGACAAGCTCATCGATGCAAGCATCGAGCCGAGCGCCCTCGCGCGGGTGGCGATCGGCGGCGGAACGACGCAGCACTTCGAGCAGCTCGGGCTCATCGGCACCCTCCAGGGCACCATCAGCCCGAAGGTGACCTATTCCGCGAAGCTCGGCGCCTACGCGATGAACGGGCCTGCGGACTCGCTGCTGCCGCTCTACCAGCGTCCCTCCGAGAATGTCGTCTATGACGGCTCGGTTGCCTCCCTGGGCGCAAGCAGACTGACCCCCCGTATCAGCCTCGAAAGACAGAACGCCTTCGGGAGCAGCTCGACCTACTTCCAGGCCGGGATCATGCGCGACTCCTTCGGTCCCTTCTTCGGCGACAGCATCGTCTTGAGCCCGACCGCCCCGCAGTCGGGCAACTTCTCCTTCACCTGGCAGGAGGGGCTGTTCACCTATACCTCACTCCTCCTCGACATCTCGGCCACGCCGGATTCGGGCACGGGGGGGATCAGTCCGAACAAGTACCTCGCCCTGCATTCGCTTGAGTTCTACCCCACCCCATGGCTCACCCTGGGGATCTACGAATCGGTGGTCTGGGGAGGGCGCTTCGAGCCGCTCTACCTCCTTCCGGTTCCGACCGTCCTCTTTTACACCCAGGGCATGGTGGGCTTTCCCGACAACTCCTTCATCGGACTTTCGGGAGGGGTGAAGCTTCCGGCCTCCCTGCGGGCAAACGCGATGCTCTACGTGGATGATGCAAGCTTCAACGACCTCGTGCGCCTTCACTTCAATACGATGCTCGTCCTTGCGGGCCAGGGGGGCCTCTCCTGGACGCCGAACCTGCCGCTGCTGAAGCGCCTGAGCCTTAACTACACCCTGGTGACTCCCTATACCTACTCGCACCAGGATCAGTCCGGCGACAACTTCACCAGCACCTCTCCCAATTTCGAGAACTACACGAACGCAGGGCAGAACATGGCCACCTCCCTCGAGCCGGACTCCGACCGCATCGAGATCGACGCCCTGCTGCGCCCCCTCTCCTTCACCGACGTCACCCTCTTCGGGCGCTACATCCGCCACGGAAACGGCTCCTACGGCATCCCGGGGATCAACAACCCCACCGGCACCATCTTCGACGACGGCTACGCCGGCTCTACTCCCACCTTTGCCCCCGGGTACAACCTCCCCGCCGGCTACCTCTACACCCGCTTTCTCACCCAGCCGGTGATCGAGCGCACCCTCCAGGTGGGCTTCGACGCAAAGCTCTACCTCGATACCCCGATTGGAAGGGTGGACGCCGAGCTTGCCTACACCTTCGAGTACGTGACGAATCTCGTGGATCCCGCGACCGGCAATCCGCAGTCGGGGGTGAATGCGACGAACAACTACGTGACCGTGGGCGCGGGAATCAGCTTCTAGGCCGCCAAGCTGAACCGAAGGCGATTCGCTCGCCTTCGGGGCCGGTAGCCTCT
>DAHVAK010000185.1 GCA_027314665.1 Spirochaetales bacterium | reverse complement strand
AACCCCAAGTGCATGAGATTGCCTGGAATTCATCAACGACGAATCAATCAGGTTGATCGTATACGCCGGGTCTTCAGAAGGAAGGGTGAAAAGTTCGCGCAAGGGCAGGTCCAATCCTCACTACCGTTCGTAACCAATAACGCAGATTCGTGCGGAGCGGCGCTTGCCTCCCTCGAGACGGCGCCACCCGCAAGCCAGTGGCCTAATCTATCACGTCTTTCGCCCTCGGTCAAGTGTCTCCGTTAGTAGACGAACTGAACGACGCTATAGACCATCCCGGCGCTCGCCGGGCAGAGAACGACCTTATTCCCGCGCTTGAGCCGCCCCTCCTTGATCGCCATGTCCATGCCGACCGGGATGCTGGCCGAGACGATGTTTCCATAGGTCGGGAAGACCTTTGCGTACATCTTGCCTTCGGGGATGCCGATGTTGTCGGCCGACGCGAGGTAGGCGACGTCGGAGGCGGCGTGTGGAAAGTAGATGTCGGGCTCGTCCATGTTCTGCACGACCTCTTTCACGAGCGGGGCAAGGTGCTTGCGGGCGCTGTCGAACATCTGCATGCCGTAGGAGACGAAGTTGTAGAGGCCGTTCTTGCCGAGGCGGTGGCTCGGATCGACGAAGCTATCGTAGTTGTCGAGGGGAATCGTGCACAGATCACTCAGCTCCGGAAGGGTCTTGAACCGGAACTTCCATTCGTCGTCGGAGTTGGTGAGGATGGTGGCGGTGGCGGCCTCGCCGATGGTGTAGGTCGGGAAGGTGTACTCCAGCTGCCGGAGTGCGGTCACCTTGAAGTTGTCGGGGAAGCCGTGGTGGATGTTGAACTCACCGTTGACGATCATGATGGTCTTGTAGCGCCCGCTGCGGAAAAACTCGTAGGAGATCTCGAGGGCTCGGATCCAGCTCATGCAGGCGTCGGAGATATCGAAGCAGGAGCAGTCCATCCCCATCGCGCTGGCGTAGAAGTAGGCGTTTGCCGGCTCCAGGAATCCCTTGCCTACTCCGCAGTAGATGAGGAGATCGATGTCGTCCTTGGTGCGTCCGGCCTTGTCCAAGGCGTCCTGCATGGCCTCCTTGATGAACGGGCCGGCGGTCTCGGACTTCTCCCAATCGCGAATGAATCGAACCTCGGAGCCTGCGGTCTTGAACAGCCCCCTTACCAGCCGCTGGTAGGTCTTCAAGAGCGTCTTGGACACCCCATTGCTGTGCTCTTCCAGGAACTTTAGAATATCATCGTTCGTCACTTTGCGAGAGGGAAAACGTACGCCGATAGACTCGATCCTCATGCCTGCCTCACTTCAATAGATTAGAGCCGGCGCACGCCATTCCGTGCTGGATGGCCGCTGATGACGCGCGAGCCGGTTCCCCTGGGCCTCGAAAACAGGGTATGATTGTATCGTGCTTTTTCTATCCTGGATAGGGCAGAACAAACCATGAGAATCAGCATCATCGCCGTAGGGTCCCAGGGGGACGTGCAGCCCTTCGCCGCTCTCGGCGCGGGCCTCGCCGAGAGCGGGCATGCGGTCACGCTCGTGAGCCACGCAGCCTTCCGGGCCTTGGCAGAGGAGAATGCCCTTGGGTTCGCGCCGGTCGCCGGCAATCCGATGGAGATCGTCCAGGGGGCGGATGGGCAGTCGTGGCTCGGGTCGACGAACCGCTCAGTGCGCTTTCTCCTGCGGCTCTCCCGCCTCGCTCGCGGGATCTTCGACAGCCTCGCCCGCGACGCCCTTGCCGGATGCCGCGGAAGCGAGCTCATTATCTACAGCTTTCCCCTCTCGGTTGCGGGCTACACCATCGCGGAGGCCCTTGAGGTTCCGGGAATCCCCGCCGCCCTCTACCCCCTCCACGCCGCGGGCGATTTTCCGTCGATCATCGCGGCCAACCTTCCGGGTCGCATCGCCTTCGTGAATCGCGCGAGCGCCGCGGCGGTCGCCCGGCTCTACTGGTCCGTCATCCGCCCTTTGCAGCGGCGCTGGCGCGAGGACGAGCTCGGGCTCGCCCCCTTGCCAAGGCGACCGCCGCTCGCCTCCTTCCTTCGGGAGGGGCTGCCCTTTCTCTACGGCTACAGCCCTTCGGTCATCCCGCGACCCGCCGAGTGGAGCGAGCTCCTTGCCGTGTGCGGCTACTGGTTCCTCGATCGGCAGGAGGAGTGGCGCCCCCCGCAGGCGCTCGTCGAGTTCATCGAGGCGGGGCCCCCTCCCGTCTACATTGGCTTCGGCAGCATGGCGAGCGGCGACCCCGAGGAGACCGCGCGCATCGTGCTCGAAGCGGTGGAGCGAAGCGGCCAGCGCGCCGTTCTCGCCGCCGGCTGGGGCGGCCTACGCGCCGACGACCTTCCCGAGAGCGTCTTCCCGGTCGGCTTCGTGCCGCACCGATGGCTTTTTCCGCGGATGGCCGCCGCAGTGCACCACGGGGGGGCGGGAACGACTGCCGCGGTCCTCCGCGCGGGAATCCCTCAGGTCGTCGTTCCCTTCTTTGCCGATCAGTTCGCCTGGGGGCGGCGCGTTGCCGAGCTTGGGCTGGGGGTGCCGCCGATATCCAAGCGGCGCCTGACCGCCGAGAGGCTCGCCGCCGCAATACGCTTCCTCGTAAGCGACCGCGGGACCGCGCGCCGCTGCTCCGAGATGGCGAGCCGGATCGCGGGGGAGGACGGGGTGGGGAGGGCGGTCGCAGTGGTGGAGGCCTACCTCGAGAGAACGACGCGGCGCACGATGCGCTGACGCAAGCGAGCGGGAAGGAGCGGCGCGATTCTTCCCAGAAGGCGGGAGTCCCAGCCGACCGCGTAGCGTGAGCGGGGTCGGCGCGCTTGCAGGGAGCGCTCCACGACCGCCGCGACCCGTTCGGCGGCGATCCCCGAGCGCCCCTCCCGTTCCGCGTAGGCTTGGAAGGACTCGAGCTGACCGCGATAGAGCTCCCAGCCTTTTTCCGGCCAAGATTGAGCGAGCTCGTAGCCGAGATCCTTCGATTTGCCCCAGATCGGGGTGGCCACGTTCCCAGCCTCGATGAGCGAGACCGCTATCCCCCATTCCGCGAGCTCCACCGCGAGGGAATCCGCCACCGCCTCGAGACCGAACTTGGTCGCCGCATAGGGCGCGACGAAGGGGATCGAGAGCTTGCCGAGGATCGAGCCCATGAGGATGATGCGCCCCCGCGCCTCCCGCAGCTGCGGCAGGAAGGCCTGGGTGACGGCGATCTGCCCAAAGAGGTTGACCTCGAACTGGCGGCGAAGCGCCTCAATCGGAAGCAGCTCCAGGGGGCCCACGACCGTCAACCCCGCGTTGTTCACCAGGGCGGAAAGCCCGCCGTCGAGAGAGCCTGCGATCTCGGCGCGCGCCGCCGCGATCCAGGCGGCGTCTGCCACATCGAGGATGACGGGCGAGAGCCCGATGGGGGCATCGCGAAGGAGGGCATCCCCCTCCTCTCTTCTTCTCACCCCGGCGAAGACCCGGTAGCCGCGGGCTGCGAGGCGAAGCGCGATTGCCCTTCCGATTCCCGAAGAGGTTCCTGTTACGACAACGGTTCGAGCTTGCATGTTCGGCGGGAGGGTAGCGGGAATCGGCTAGGATGTAAATACGGCGCGGTCAGGGGTGTTCGGTGAGCTGTTCCCCTTCGGCGGCCTTTTCGGTCCCGAAGCGCCGGAAGATCGCGTGGTAGCCCCGATGTAGGCCTCCGCGCTCGAGGAGAAAGACGAGCAGGGCCGAGAGGGCGATGCTCAAGAAGACCACCAAGAAGGTGAGCTCCTGGATCCGGTGCCCGCCCACCATGCCGGTCGCAAGGGGGAGCCCCGCCATGGCCGCCGAGGCGAGCCCCTTCGGGGCGAGGGAGGCGACGATGGAGGCGTCGCGGCGGGCCATGCTGCGATCGCCGAGAAGGCGGCAGGCGGCGAGACGAACCAGGTGGATCCCCACGGTGATGCCGGCGGCGATGCCGAGCAGGTTCAGGTCGGCGAAGCGGATCGAAATCCCGAGGTACAGGAAGAAGAAGGTCTTGAGGATGAAGACGATCTCGCTGAAGAAGCCTTTCTCCGTTTCCGTGAGGGAGGCGAGGTTCTCGTGGAAGTGCAGCCCCAGACGCCCCAGGAAGCCGAAGGGGCGATTGGCGATCCCCAGTCCGAAGGCGAGCGCCGCGATCGCCCCGGAGTATCCGAGAAACTCCGCAACCCCATAGACCACGAAGAGAAAGGCGATGGAGAGGATGATGCTGTTCGGAATCCGACGGACGAACTGGAGGACCTTCAGCCAGAGGATGCTTCCGACGAAGCCGATGACTGCGGCAAAGAGCAGCGCCGAAAGGAGCTTGCCGATCAGGTGACCGACGTCGACGGCGCCCCCGGTCGCGGCCTGGGTCAGCTCGAAGACCATAATGATGCTGAAGACGTCCGTGAGGGAGGACTCGATGATGAGCGCCGATTGGACCGAGTCGGCGAGCTTGAGGCTGCGGGCGAGGGGAAGCACGACGATGGGGGTGATGCTTCCGAGGATGGCCCCGAAGGCGACCGCGCTCAAGAGCGGCAGCCCGAGCACAAAGAGGCCGAGCAGCGTGACGAAGAGAATGGTTCCGGCGAAGGTGCCGATAAACACGGGCGCCACGCGCGAGAAGGCCCTGCGAAGGCTCGTCAGCTTCAACGCCATCCCCCCTTCGAACAGGATGACGACGAGCGCGACCGTGGCCATCACCCTGCCGAGGTCGCCGAAATCCTCGGGACGGATCAGGTGCAGGACGGGACCGACCGCGACCCCGACGAGGGTGAGGAGCAGGACATCCGGCACCGAAATCCGATCGAAGATCAGCGTGAAGCCGTGCGCGATGAAGAACAGAAGGCCGATGAGGAGTATTGCGATAGCCATCGTTCCTCCGAAGATACTGCGCGGGTCTCCCGACCGGCAATCTGAACCGAGGAGGCGCCCCATCGACCCGAGCGGCTCCTCCTTGCCGAAGGGTCGGCTTTTGGGCAGAGTTGTCGGGAAGGGAGAGAGGCTTCTGATGAAGGATCCGATCGGGGTGGGAAGTGCAGTTGCGGCGTGATGCAAGGAAGGTGCGGATTCTCCTCGTCCGTCACGGTGAGACCGTTTGGAACAGCGAGGGTCGCTTGCAGGGCCATCACGACAGCCCGCTCACCGCGGCCGGGCGCGCCCAAGCCTCCGCCGCGGCGCAGCGAATTGCGCGCTTTTCGGTAAGCGCGCTGTACTCGAGTGATCTCGGTCGAGCGAACGAGACGGCCCTGCCGATAGCGAAGCTCACCGGGCTTTCCCCCCGCTACGATCCGCGCCTGCGCGAGCGGAAGCTCGGGATCTTCGAGGGGCTCACCGAGGCGCAGATCGTCGCCCGCTATCCGGACGAATGGACGCGCTTTCGGGAGCGCAATCCCGATTGGACGGTGCCCGGGGGAGAAAGCGCGCGGGAGCGCAGCGAGCGGACGATCAGCTGCCTCGAGGACCTCGCGGCGCGCCACGCCGGCGAAACGATCGTCGCCGTGACCCATGGGGGAGTCCTGGACGGGCTCTTTCGCTTCGTCGTCGGGCTCTCGCTCGCCGTGCCGCGCCACTTCATGATTCCCAACGGCGCCCTGAACGCGATCCGCTTCGAGGAGGGGCGCTGGATGCTCGAGACCTGGGGCTCCAGAGAGCACAACGAGTCGGAGGAGGAGCTCGACGACATCTGACCGCCGGGAAGGCGAGGGGAGCCCGAAGCGGCGGGCAGAAGGTGGGTCGCCCTCGGAAGGAGGGACGGCGTGAGGCGCTTGCGGGAAGGAGCGGCGGGCGGGTTGCGTCGACCTTCGGAATCGTCCTACAGTAAGGATGCGCGTTCCGCTGAGCGAGCGGGAGCGCAATCCTTATGGCCGGAGTAGATAGGGAGCGTGGAAAGTAAGCGAATAGGCTTCGTTTCGTTTCGCTTCGCCGGAACCGACGGCGTTTCTCTTGAATCCGCGAAGTGGGCCGAGGTGCTCGAGCGAAACGGCCACAGTTGCTTCTACCTTGCAGGCGAGCTCGACACCCCCGCCGAACGGAGCCTGCTCGTGGAGCACGCCCACTACAAGCACCCGGAGATCAAGGAGCTCACCGCGCTTGCCTTCGGTGGGAACCTGCGGTCGGGCAAGCTATCCGACGCGATCCACGCCTTCCAAGCCCTCTTCAAGCGGCGGCTCTACGACTTCATCGACCAGTTTCGGCTCGACCTCCTGGTCTCGGAGAATCTGCTCACCATCCCGCTCAATCTTCCGTTCGCCGCCGCCCTGAGCGAGGTCATCGCGGAGACCGGCATGCCGGTCATCGCGCATCATCACGATTTCTTCTGGGAGCGCAAGCGCTTCCTCACGAACTGCGTCTGGGACTACCTGAACTCGGTCTATCCCCCGAGCTTCCCGAGCATTCATCACGTCGTGATCAACTCCTCGGCGCGCAACCAGCTCGCGCTGCGCAGGGGGCTGGGCTCCACGCTGATCCCCAACGTCATGAAGTACGAATCTCCCCCTGCGCCGCCGGACGAATACGCCCGCGACGTGCGCACCTCGCTCGGGATCGGCGCGGACGAGTATCTCTTTCTCCAGCCTACGCGAGTCATCCAGCGCAAGGGGATCGAGCACTCGATCGAGCTGGTCGCCCGGCTGGGGCGCCTCGGGGTCAAAGGGGTGCTCGTCATCTCGCACGCCTCCGGCGACGAGGGCAACGAATACGAGCGGCGGGTCCGCGAGTACGCGGAGCTTCTCGGGATTCGCGCTCTCTTCGTGAGCGACATCATCGCCAACCAGCGGGGGCTTACCTCCGACGGGCGGAAAATCTACACCCTCCAAGACATCTATCGCCATGCCGACCTTGTCACCTATCCCTCGCTCTTTGAGGGCTTTGGAAATGCATTCCTCGAGGCCATCTACTTCAGGCGTCCGATCCTCGTGAACAACTACTCGATCTATTCCTATGACATCCGCCCACTTGGTTTCGATGTGGTCGAGATGGACGAGTTTCTCTCCGAGCGCACGATCGAGACCGTGCGCGAGCTTCTCCTGGACGACTCTCGGGTCTCCCGCATGACCGAGAAGAACTACGAGCTTGCCCTCAGGCACTACTCGTTCGGGATTCTTGAGACGAAGCTCAGCCATCTGTTCACGAATATTTGGGGAAGGAGCGGAACCTTTTCGGCTCCCTGAGGTTCGCCTCTTGGGCGGACAATCCTACGACAGAGCGGCCTTTGTTGGGGTCGCGTGGACGGGACAGAACCGATGAAGAGAGTCTCACTTTTGATGCGCCGCATTGCCGGCTTCACCCGAGCGATCGTCGGCGGAGGGCGTGCGCGGCGGCGCCTGAAGGAGCTGCGAAGGGTCGACCTCTCGCAGTACGTGAATCGGATCATCTCCGACGCGATGCTCCTCAACGAGCTCCCTTCGCCGACCGAGGCGGAGTCTCGGCGGATGGACTTCATCGCGACGCGGCTGCGCGACTTCGGAATCTCGAACGTCGTGACCGACAAGTCGGGGAACGTCGCCGCCCTCTTCCCGGCCTTCGGGACCCGCCCCGACTTCCTGCTCGTGTTCGCGGAGGTTGGAGATGCCGATTTCTCGCCCCTCGGCAACTCGGTGCACCTCACCAAGGAGCAGGCCACCGGGCATGGCATCGGCGAGCGAAGCGCGGGGGCGGCCGCCCTGATGGTCTTCGCTGAATACGCCCAAGCAACCGGATTCTACCTCGACAAGAATCTGCTGCTCCTGTTCACCCCCTCGAGCTCGGTCGACGAGAACGCGGCCGCCCTGCGAAGCTTTCTTTCCGAGTGGGGGAGCCAGATCTCCGCCGGTCTGTTCGTGCGCGGCAACGGGCTCGGAATCGTCGAGACCCGCCCGATCGGCACCTATTGGCTGTCGGTCGAGGTGCGCAAGCCCGAGCGGGAGCTCCTCGCCGCAGGGACAGCCGCCTCGGCCGCCGCAATTCTCGGGGCGATCGCCTTTCAAATCGGCGGGATCACCTGGGACCCGGGGAAGAGCACGATCGTGAGCATCGCGCGCATGCAGGCGGGGATCGGCTACGGGCACTGGCCCGCCGAGGGCTCCATGGATCTGGAGATTCTCTCCGAGGAGGAGACCCTCCTAGAAACCGCGAAGAACACGGTGGTGGCAACCATTCAGAAGATCGCCTCGGGCGACGAAACCGAGGTTACGGTGAGCGTGCGCGCCCATCACGCGGTGGGCGATACGCAGAGAAACGCCCCGATTACCGCCTCCCTGCAGGAGACCCTTGGGCAGCTTCGGATCAAGCCCGAGACCGGAATCATCGCCGAGAAGGTCGCCATGCTCAACGAGTTCGGAATTCCCGGGGCAGCCGTCGGAGTGACGACCGGGAAGGTCACCTTCGAAGAGGAGCACATCGAGCTTGCTCCGCTTGAGACGGGTTTCCGGCAGCTGCTCCTCATCGTCGAGCGGTGCGCGGAGAACTCCCGCTCGAAGGAGGCCGAGCCGCAATGACCCAGGAGCGAAGCGTGATCCTCGATCAGACCTATCACTTCCGGGATTTTTCCGACCGGCGCAAGCTCATGGACCTAAAACAGAAGAAGGGGCTCACGATCTCGCTCGCCTTCCCGACGCTCAACGAGGAGGCGACGATCGGCAAGGAGATCCTCGTCCTAAAGACCGAGCTCATGGAGCGTTTCCCCCTCGTCGACGAGATCGCCGTCATCGATTCGGGCTCGACGGACCGCACCCAGGAGATTGCCATGCAGTTCGGGGCGAAGGTCTTCAGCTCGGCCGACATCCTCAGGCGCTACGGCACCTTCCGGGGCAAGGGGGAGAATCTCTGGAAGAGCCTCTACGTTCTCTCCGGCGACATCATCGTGTGGATCGATGCCGATATCGCGAACATAAGCCCGCGCTTCCTCTACGGCCTCATTGGCCCCTTGCTCATGCACGATCACATCGGCTACGTAAAGGCCTTCTACGAGCGGCCGATCCGCCTCGAGGGCGAGCTTTCGCCGAGCGGGGGAGGAAGGGTGACCGAGATCCTCATCCGCCCGCTTTTCTCGCTCATCTATCCGGAGCTCGCGCTGTTGATCCAGCCGCTCTCCGGGGAGTACGCGGGGCGCAGGTCCGTGCTCGAGCAGCTTCCCTTCTCGGTCGGCTACGGGGTGGAGGTAGGCCACCTCATCGACATCTTCCACATGTTCGGCCCCGAGATCCTCGCCCAGGTCGACATGGAGATGCGGATCCATCGCAACCAGACGATCCAGGCCCTGAGCCGCATGGGGTTCGGCATCCTGAGCACCTTCTTGAACCGGCTTGCGAAATACAAGGAGGCGAACGTCCTCGTGAATCTCGGCGCCGAGCACATCGCCCTCACCTACGCCGAGGCCGCGCACGACGGCGTGCGCACGGAGATCCAGACCCAGGAGCGCCCTCCCATGCGCACGATCACGGAGTATCTCGAGCGCTTCGGGACGCACCCGAAGGCTCCATCCGTTCACGCGAAGCGATGAGCGCGCCGGATATCACCATCTTTCATTACCACGTCCGCTCGGGAGGGGTCACGAGCGTGATCCTGCTCTCGATCCGGGCGATCGCGAGCGAGATGCCGGAGGTGCGGCGGATCCGCCTGGTGGTCGGGGAGGAGCCGGACGCCGGCTTGCGCGTGCTGCTCTCCTCGATCGCCTCGCGATCCGGGGCGCCGCGGGTGGAGATCGAGACCGCCCCGGAGCTCGGCTACTTGCCGCCGGGCCGCCGGGCGAGTGCGGACCCTGAGCGCCTTGCGCAGCTGCTCCTCGAGCGGTGGGGCGGCGCGCTCTGGTGGGTGCACAACTATCACCTCGGAAAGAACCCCCCCTTCACCGAGGCCCTGCTCTCGATCGCGCGCGCGCGTCCCGGGCAGCGCATCCTCTTTCACATCCACGATCTCCCGGAGGCGGGTCGCTTCGAGAACCTCAAAGAGCTGCACCGATCGGTCACCCTGCCGCTCTATCCGATCCTGCCCAATCTTCGGTATCTGGTCATCAACGAGCAGGATCGGCGCCTTCTCCTCGGAGCGGGGCTCCCCGGCGAGATCGTCTCCCTCCTGAACGACCCCGTCGCGTCGCAATCCCTGCCCGAGGCGGATGCGCGCCAGACGCGGAGGCGGCTCGCCGAGGGCTTCGGGCGGGAGTTCCCCGGCTATCGCCCCGACTCGCCGATCCTCCTGTACCCCGTGCGGACCATCCGCCGCAAGAATGTCCTCGAAGCGGGGCTGCTCGCGGCCCTGTGCCCGGATAGCCCCAACGTGATCGTGACCCTTCCCGGGGTCTCCCCCAAGGAGCTTCCCTACTCCCGAGCGGTCGAGGAGCGCTTCCGGCGAGGGATCGTGAAGGGGCTCTGGGGCATCGGGGAGCGTCTGGCGGAGGTGAAGCTCGACTTCCCCTCCCTCGCCGCGAGCGCCGATCGGATCATCTCCACCTCCCTCCAGGAGGGCTTCGGCTATCTGTTCGTCGACAGCCTGCGCTGGGGCAAGCCACTCGTCGCGCGGCGCCTTCCGATCCTCGATGGGATCGGGGATCTCCTCGACTCCCCGGCGGTGCGCCTCTACGACCGCATCCTGGTGCCCATCGATCCGAGCGCTCGATCGCGGCTTCTTGCGGCCTACGATCGCTATCTCGACGGGGTCGCGGAGGAGCTGATCCGCCCCGACGCCCTGCGGGCGGAGATCCGGGAGCTTCTCGCCCAGGAAGCGGTGGATTTCTCCTATCTGCCCCTCGAGGCTCAATCCCACGCCATCGAGAAGAGCGCCGATCCGGGCTACCGTTCGGAGCTCGTCGGGCTGAACGCGAGGCTTCTCGATGGTCTCGAGAGGCTGCCCGCCCCGGAGCCCGCCCTCGCCGAGGCGGTGGAGCGCCGCTTTGGATTCTCGAGCTACGCCGAGGCCTTTCGCGGCATCCTCGACTCCTTCGATCGCGGCCCCTCCCTCGCGCTGGAGGCGGACGCTGCCCGCAGCGACGAGGTTCACCGGAGGCTCTGCGCGGCGTCCCAAGTTCCCGAGAGCTTTCGTCTCATCCTTGCCTAGCACCTGGGGCCCGCTGCCGCGGGGCTCATCGCGGGGAGTCGGTGCCGTTTCAGGCGGCGGGTATCCGCTGTCGCCCCGGCCTCAATCCTCGGCGCCTCAGGTTTTTCTTGACAGGCGCGTTTCTGGGGGTGTAGGCTCCGATATCGAAGCGCTTCGACTAACCGCTTCGACGATAAGGAGCGCCCTTCCATCGGCAGAGACCCCATGGCGACCATGTTGGACGTTGCAAGGCGGGCTGGATTCTCGCTCAGCACGGTCTCCTACGTGCTGAGCGGCACTCGCCCGGTCTCAGAGAAGACGCGACGCCTCGTCCACGAGGCGATGGAGCAGCTCGGGTATCGCCCGCACGCCCTGGCGCGGGGCCTCGCGAGCAAGCGGAGCCGGATCGTCGCCCTTCTCCTCTCCCCCGCTGAGCGTGGGATTGGCCTCACCGAGATCGACTTCATTACGAATGCCGCCGAGGCCGCCCTGGAGCACGGCTACAACCTGGTGCTGTGGAACTCCCGGATGGACGACGCAAGCCGTCTGCGAGAGCTTACCCGTCAGGGCTTGGTCGA
>DAHVAK010000176.1 GCA_027314665.1 Spirochaetales bacterium | reverse complement strand
CAACCGAGGGATCAACGGGCTGATCGTCTCGGCCCAGGACGCCGAAGCGGCGGTGCCGATCGTACAGTACGCGACCGAGCACAAGGTGCCGGTCTTCACGGCGGACGCCGATATCGACTCTCCCGACGTGAAGATGTACGTTGGCTTCTCGGGCGAGCGAGCGGGCCAGGTTCTCGGCAAGGACATCCTCGACTACCTGCAGAACAAGTACGGCTCGGCGAAGGGGACCGTCCTCGAGATGGAGGGTCCGCTCGGAGAGGCATCCTCCCAGCAGCGCAGCAAGGGCCTCCACGATATCCTCGACCAGTATCCCAACATCAAGATCATCCAGGCCGAAGGACAGTTCCAGGAGCAGCCCGGAAAGCAGGCGGCTGAAGACAAGCTGCGCGCCAATCCCAACATCGACGCGGTCTATGGCGCGAACGGCCCGATGGCCCATGGCGCGGTCGAGGCGATGAAGGACCTCGGAATGGATCCCACCAAGATCTACACCGTGACCATCGACGCCACCCCCGGGGCTTTGCAGCTCACCAAAGAGGGACTGATCCAGGTCTGCCTCGATCAGCCCGCCGGATTCTACGTGCCGATTGCGGAGTACTACCTCGTTCAATACCTGAAGCACGGTGAAGCCGGGCTTCCAAAGGTCGGCGACACGATCGACGCATCACAGCTCAACCTGAACACGGGCAAAACGCATGCAACCATCCTGCCGTGGGCGCACAACTCCTCGTGGGCCCCTGCGAAGATCACCACCGAGTTCGGCCACCTGTGGTTCCAAACCGGCGCAGTGATTGTCACCCAAAAGAACGCGACCGATCCGGCGCTCTGGGCGAACGTTCCGCTCAACCAGAAGTAAGAAAGTCGCACCTCGAGCCGGAGGGACGGACCTATCCCGCCCCTCCGGCCGCTTGTCGGCCTCAAGCGCCCTGCGCGGCGGCGCCTGTCGAGCGGCGGTCTGCCGCCTTTAGCCCTCCTGCATCGCAGCCGGCATCTTCTGAAAGGAGTACCAATGGAAACGACGAAGCTCGTTCGAACATCATCATCCAAGCGCATCCAGGTCTTCGCCTTGGACAACCTCATCTGGGTGATCATGATCGTCCTCTTCGTTATCTTCTCGCTGACGATTCCGAACTTCTTCACGATCCTCAACATCCACTTCATGTTCTACGACGCCTCCGCGATCGGCATGCTCGTCTTCGCCCAGGCCCTCATCCTCATCAGCGGCAACATGGACCTGTCGGTGGCGCGAAACGCGGGGCTGACTGCGATGTTCATCGGGATGCTCCTGAAGGTGTGGGCAGTCGGCATCATTCCGACCTGGGCCGGGATCATCCTCATGCCGCTTTTCGGGGGAATCCTCGGGGCGGTGAACGGCGTGCTCGTGGGGAAGATCAAGATCAATCCCTTCCTGGCAACCCTTGCCACCTTTCTCATCTACGACTGGATGACCTACGTCATCAACGAGGGGGCGATCATCAATCTCGGCAAGGCCCTCGACTTCCCGGGCGGCGGGACGATCTTCGGCCTCCATTTCGCCATCGTGGTGCTCTTCGTCGTGTGCGCCATCCTCTACTACGTCCTGCAGCACACCCGCTTCGGATCCTATCTGCGCGCAATCGGAGGGAACCCCGAGGCCGCCGGAATGCTCGGGATCAACCTCACCGCGATGAACTTTTGGGTCTTCACGATCGCCGGGGTCCTGGGGGGAACCGCAGGCCTGCTGTACACGGGCTACCTGCGCTCGATACCGAGCACCATCGCCTCCGGCGACGCAATCTTCCTCTCCTTCGCGGGAGCCATCATCGGAGGGGTGAGCCTGCGCGGAGGGGAAGGCTCGATCATCGGCGCCCTCGGCGGAGTCCTGCTTCTTGGGCTCATCGACACCGGAACGACCATGACCTCGATCGCCCCGGCGCTGCGCGGGGTCATCAACGGGCTCATCCTGCTCCTGGCGATCCTCATCAACAAGTCGCGGGTCGACATCCGCGACCGCATCCTCATGCCGCGGAACGCCGAGTAGGCGAGCCGACACGGAGGGAGGCACTACACCATGGCGAACAAGCAGAGCAGAGAGGACGGCGGCTCCGGCGATCGGGGAGTCCCGCTGATCCGCTTCGCGAGCATCGGCAAGTACTATGGAACGGTCCATGCCTTGCGCGGCGCAAGCTTCGAGGTCCGACCGGGAGAGGTCGTAGGCCTGATCGGGGACAACGGCGCGGGCAAGTCGACGCTCATCAAGATCGTTTCAGGGGTCACCCCGAAGTCGAGCGGGAGCATCTTCTGGAAGGGCGAAGAGGTCGAGATCCCCTCGGTCAAGGTCGCGCGCAGGCTCGGCATCGAGACGGTCTACCAGGACCGCGCGGTCGTCGGCTCAATGAGCGTTGCCGAGAACATCTTCATGGGCCGCGAGCTGATGCGGCCCTTCCTGGGGTTCATCCCGCGCCTCGACAAGAAGCGCATGCGCGAGGAGGCGGGGCGGCTCGTCGTCGACCTGAAGCTCAACATCCCCTCGGCCGACCACCTCGTGCGCTTCTGCTCCGGAGGCGAGATGCAGGGGGTGGCGATCTCGCGGGCCATGCATTTCCGAGCCTCGCTTGTCATCCTCGACGAGCCGACGACCGCGCTCGCGGTGAGCGGAGCCCAGCAGGTTCTCAACTTCATCCGGCGGCTGAAGGAGGAGCAGATTGCCTGCATCTTCGTCACCCATAACCTGCACGACGTCTACGAGGTCGCCGATCGCTTCATCGTCATGCTTCAGGGCGAGGTGGTCGCCGACGTGAAGAGAAGCGAGATCGACGTCGAGGGGCTCGTCGAGCTTCAGCTCTCCCGAAAGCGCAAGGAGGCGTAGTTCGCGGGTAGGCGGCTTTCCGGCGCTTCTCGCTTCGTGGTGCAGCCACACCGCCCTCTCGCTGGCTGATAGTCTGTGAGCCGGCAGGATTCCTCCTGCCGGCGCTCTCTTGGCAGCGGAGCTCGCTTCGCGTATTCTTACAGCCGTGAGCATCGTCCTTCCATGAAAAGACCGACGGCGACCGACTCCACCGCGCAGGCCGCCGGGCAGCCGCGCGCGGCCGCGGCAAGCCTCGAGCTCTTTGAGACCCGCGTGAGCGAGAACATCGAGATCGCGCCCGGGGTTCGACTCCTTACGTACCCGCGCACCCACGACTTCATTCCCGGCCAGGTCGTCGGGATCACCGTGGACCGGCGGATCGTGCCGCGCTACTACAGCATCGCAAGCGGCGCCGATGAGCCTTTCGTTGACATCCTCTACGACGTTCTTCCCGAGGGAGAGCTGACCCCTCTGCTCGCGCAGCTGCAGAGCGGGGATCTCCTGCTCGTCTCCCGAGCAACCGGGGGCTTCCTCGACACCGAGCAGCCGGGGTGGTGGATCGCGACTGGAACGGGAATCGCGCCCTTTGTCTCGATGGCCAAATCGGGCCTCGCCGGAGGGAAGCGGCTCGTGCACGGCAGCCGCACCCTCGCCGGCTTCCATTTCCGCAAGTACTTTACCAAGGTTCTCTCGGACCGCTATACTTGCTGCTGCACCCAGGAGAGCGGCCCGGGCGTGTTTGCCGGAAGGCTGACCCAATGGCTCGCCCAGCAGTCGCCGCCGGCGGACGAGCGCTACCTCCTCTGCGGGAGCGCGGGGATGGTGGTCGACGTCCGGGACCTGCTCATCGCGAAGGGGGTGCCCTTCGCGCAGGTGCTCGCCGAGATCTACTTCTGACGGAAAATGAGAGAGCCCCTTTTTGGCAAGACCCTAACCGAGCTTCGCGCCCTCACCGACGAGCTGCGAGAGCCCGGCTTCGCGGCGGCGCAGATTGCCGCCTGGCTGTACAAGAAGGGGGTGGACGACTTCGACGGGATGCACAACCTTTCGAAGCGGCTGCGCGCGGCCTTGAGCGAGCGCTTCGAGATCGGGCGGCGCACTCCCGAGCACGTCAGCCTCTCGAGCGACGGGACGAAGAAGTATCTCTTTCCGAGCGCTCGCGCGCGGTTCGTGGAAACGGCCTATATCCCTGAGGGCTCGCGCGCCACGCTCTGC
>DAHVAK010000174.1 GCA_027314665.1 Spirochaetales bacterium | reverse complement strand
TCGATCTCCTCGATGGAGGTGTCGCGAGTCGCCCGGAAGGTCAGATCCACGACCGAGACGTCGGGGGTGGGAACTCGGAAGGACATACCGGTGAGCTTGCCCTTCACCGCAGGAATGACCTCTCCTACCGCCTTGGCCGCTCCGGTGGTCGAGGGGATGATGTTGATCGCGGCCGCGCGCCCGCCACGCCAGTCCTTCTTCGAGGGGCCGTCGACGGTCTTCTGGGTCGCGGTGTAGGAGTGGATCGTCGTCATCAGCCCGGTCTCGATCCCGATCCCCTCCTTCAGGAGCACGTGGACCAGGGGGGCGAGACAGTTCGTGGTGCAGGAGGCGTTGGAGACGATGTCGTGCTTGCTCGGATCATACTCGTCGTCGTTCACGCCGATGAGAAGAGTCTTCACCTCGCCTTTTGCCGGCGCGGAGATAAGGACCTTCTTTGCGCCTGCGGCAATATGGCCGCGCGCCTTCTCCGCCTCGGTGAACAGCCCCGTCGACTCGACGACGAACTCCACCCCGAGATCCTTCCAGGGCAGCTGAGAGGGCTCCTTGGTCGCCAGAATGCACTTGATCTTGTGGCCGTTGACGACGAGGATGTCGTCGTCCGAGGCCCCCGGTGACTTTTCGGTGGCGAGGGTTCCCCGGAAGCGTCCGTGCACGGAATCGTACTTCAGTTGATATGCAAAGTACTTCGCATCGGTGACGATATCCACGACTGCAACAACATCGATCTCTTTGCCCAGAAGGCCTTTGTCTACAAGAGCCATGAAGGCGAGGCGCCCAATGCGCCCAAACCCGTTTATTCCTACCTTTACCGCCATACGAAAACTCCTTGTGCGATGCGTGTGGATTTACGCAAGAGAATACCCCATTTCGCGGAAATGGGGAACAGGTCGGATCGAGGCCGACGGACTCCGACCGAGCTAGTGCCTGAAGGAGGCGATGAGCCGCCCGATTGAAGGATCGAGCGCGGCGAGCAGGACCACGATGACGAGCGCCGGCAGGAAGTTCGCAATCTTGATCGTTTTCAGGGCGAGGAGATTGAAGCCGATCATTACGACGAGGACCCCGCCCACCCCCGAGATCTCGGCAAGAATGAGCGCGCTCACGTAGGGGGCGATGAGCGAGGAGAGCAGGGTGAGCGCGCCCTGGTAGACGAGGATGCTCAGCGAGGAGAAGATCACCCCTACCCCGAAGGCCGCAGCGAGCATGATGGACATGAAGCCGTCCATGAGCGACTTGGTAAATATGAGGGTGTAGTTGCCTTCGGCGCCCGCCTGAAAGGAGCCGACCAGCGCCATCGCCCCAACGCAGAAGAGGACCGATGCGCTCAAGAACCCCTCGCCGAACTCGCTGCCCGTACCCTTCATGCGCACGAGCCTCTTCAAGCCCTCCCCTAGGCGAAGGATCGCCCCTTCGACGTCCCACCATTCGCCGAGCAGGCCCCCGATGATCAGGGAGAACGCGACATAAAGGATCTGCTTCGACCCAAGGGCCATCTGGATGCCGATGACGATCGTCACGAGCCCGATGGAGGTGAAGACGACCGCCTTCACCCTCTCGGTGATCCAGCGGCTGAAGAATAGGCCGACAAGGGAACCCAGCGCCACGGCGATGCTGTTCACAATGGTTGCAATCATTCCGAGGGAGTATACTTCCTAACGGAGAGCCCTGAACAGGTCCGGCAAGGCTCAACCCTTGACGGCGAACTGTCGATCATGGTAGCATGGACTCTTGAGTAAAAGGGAGGATTCTATGGCCGTAAGCCATGGCATTCCGCAGAGAGGGAAAAGTGGTGCGACCGAAAAGATCTTCTGCGCCAACTGTATCCACTGCAAGCTCGTCCGTGATCAACGCGGAAGTGCAGACCAGTACTACCTGCGCGTGCGATGCGCAGCCGGCAAATGGCGGAAGAAGCTTGGCGAAGAAAAGATCTACAAGTACTTCACCGTCGCACGTCGAAGTCTCGACTACTGCGACAACTACGAGCCGATGGGCGACGCTAAGGATTTCATCCGCGAGCTCAAGAAGACTCTCCCAATCAAGGACGAGGTCTACAACCAAGCCTCATCGTAGGCGTTTTGTACAGCCAATGAAAAAGACACTTCCTCTCTTGCTCGTCGTGGGATTCGTTTTGACGGCCTGTCAGAGCGTGCCGAAGAACATCCCGACCACCCTGTCCGAAAGCGAATACTTTCAGCTCGCCTACCAGGATTCGGACCATGGCAACTACCTGGGGGCGATGGCCTACTACGACACCTTTCTCGAGCGCTTCCCCAAGGACGCCAATCGAGACGTCGAGGCGCATTACGAGATCGCCTTCCTCTATTTCAAGAAGCACGAATACACGAAGTCGCGCGAGCTCTTCACCCAGATCGTCGACCAGTACAAGCTGAAGGAGAGCGATTCCCTGCCCCGCTGGCCGCTCGTGCTCTCCAACAAGCTCATCATCATAATCGATCAGAAACTTGCGGAGCGCAATCCTAAGCCCGCGGCGGCGGCCCCGGTCAACACGACACCCCCCACCACGAAATAGCGAGGGAGCTCGTAGCCGCCCTTTTCGGGTGAGGAGGCTCGCCAAGGGGCGCGCGGGGCGCGCAACCGTCGCGCGGCGCTATCCGCGCGCTCGCTCCACCGCGCGCCGCCACCCCGCATAAAGCTTCGCCCGCACCCCTTCCTCCATCGTCGGCACGAAGGTTCGCTCTACCGCCCACCGCTCGCTGATCTCTCGGCGCCCGCGCCAGAAGCCGGTCGCAAGCCCCGCAAGGTAGGCGGCGCCGAGCGCAGTCGTCTCGACAACTGCCGGACGGATCACCGGCACGCCAAGGATGTCGGACTGGAACTGCATCAGGAAATTGTTCGCGCTCGCCCCCCCGTCGACCCGCAGGGCCGACAGGGCCGTTCCGGAGTCCTCCACGATTACGTCCAGCACGTCCTTGGTCTGATAGGCGATCGCCTCGAGGGCGCTTCGAATGATGTGGTTCCTGCCCGTGCCCCGAGTGAGCCCCACGATCGTCCCTCGGGCGTACATGTCCCAATAGGGCGCCCCGAGCCCGACGAAGGCGGGAACGAAGTAGACCCCGCCCGCGCTCTCTATCTGCTGGGCGAAGTACTCGCTCTCCCTCGCCTCCCGCACCAAACCCATCTCGTCGCGCAGCCACTGGATGGCCGCGCCGGCGACGAAGATGCTCCCTTCCAGGGCGTACTCGACCGTTTCGCCGATCTGCCAGGCGACGGTCGTGAGAAGCCCGTGCTGCGAGGAGATCCGGCGCGTGCCGCTGTTCATCACGAGAAAGCACCCGGTGCCGTAGGTGTTCTTGGCGGCTCCCGGTTCGAAGCAGGCCTGGCCGAAAAGCGCCGCCTGCTGATCGCCGGCGATCCCAGCGATGGGAATCTCCCTTCCCTCGAAGAGCTCGGGCGCGGTCGTTCCGTAGAGGAAGCTCGAAGGGCGCACCTGCGGGAGCAACGAAGGCGGAATCTCGAGCTCGCGCAGGAT
>DAHVAK010000173.1 GCA_027314665.1 Spirochaetales bacterium | reverse complement strand
CTCCTGCTCGTAGAGGACCTTGACCCTCGACCGCTTGCACACGGGACAAACGCCCCTGCCCTGCTCCGGGAGCTTCCGGATTCCTCTTCCTCGATGCGCCTTCGACATCTGTCTCCTCGCCTGATCAATGATTCGAAGGTTGACTATATCTCCGGGCGGAGGGAGTGTCAAGTGCGTCGGCGGGATCCTGCTACAGCCGAGCGAGAAGGTAAGCCACGAGCGCACCGGTGCGAGCGGAGGCTTCCGGAAGGAAGCGGGCGAAGTCCACCGAGGCTGCTCCGTCGGCGCGGTCTGAGATCACCCGCACAAGGAGGAAGGGCGTCTCGTTGATCGTCGCGACGAGCCCCACGCTCGCCCCCTCCATCTCCACGGCGGTGCCTTCAAGCTCCTCGACCAGGTAGCGATGGGATTCACGATCCGCCCGGGTGAGGAAGAGATCGCCGGTGAGAATACGCCCCTCGGTGATCCGGTAGCCCGCGGGCTGGAAGCTCAGGGCGATCTCCCGCAGGCGCTCGTCGCAGGCGATAATTCGGATGTCGGTGAAGGGCACCTGACCGAGGGCGAAGCCCGCCGGGCGGGCGTCGAGGTCGTACTGGAGACAGTCGCGCGCGACCACCATGTCGCCGATCTCGAGCTGCGGGCGCAGGGCTCCGGCTATTCCGCTGAAGAGAAGGGCTTGGGGTCGGTAGCGATCGATGAGGTGCTGCGCGAGCATCGCCGAGAGGCTCTTGCCCACCCCCGTACGGGCGATGACGACCTCCTTCCCCGAAAGCCGCCCACGGTGGAAGGTAAATCCGTGCCAGCGCTCGACCGCCTCGATCGAGGCGCGAGAAAGGAGCTCGGTAAGCTCCTCCGCGAGGGCAGCGAGAACCAGGTACACCGCCCTACCCTCGCCCCGAGCGTCCGGCGAGCAGCCGCTCGACGAGGGTGCCGATAAGGGC
The DNA here is from genome assembly GCA_027314665.1 of Spirochaetales bacterium. Lineage (GTDB taxonomy): Bacteria > Spirochaetota > Spirochaetia > DAHUYW01 > DAHUYW01 > DAHUYW01. Next base: position 2,799 of record DAHVAK010000173.1, on the reverse strand, counting down.
ATGGCTCGCCTCAAGATCGCGCCGGGCGCTCACGAGCTCCCCTTCCACGAGGGGCTGGATGAAGCGCCCCGCGGTGAGCTCCTCGCCGCAGTTGGCGACCAACCCGGCAATGCTCGCCTCAGTCGCTTCGAGGTGAAACTGCAGGCCGACCGCTCCCTCGGCGCTGACGAAGCCCTGGTTGCGGCAGGCCGCGCTCTCGCCGACCGCGAGGGCGCCGGCGGGAAGGGCGAAGGTCTCACCGTGCCAGTGAAAGGCGGGAAAGCGCGGGGGAAAGTCCGCGAAGAGCGGCGAGCGGCGCGACTCCTGCCGCAGGGTGACCGGAAACCAACCGATCTCGCGGTCGGGATTCGGACGGACCTCGGCGCCCAAGACCTCCGCAAGGAGCTGCGCCCCGAGGCAGATCCCGAGAAGGGGGGTTCCGCCCGCAAGGGCCCGCTCGAGGTAGCGCTTCTCCGCAGCGAGCCAGGCGTAGCGGGCCTCGTCGTGGACGCTCATCGGTCCCCCCATGACGAGAATCAGATCGATCGATCCCGGATCCGGGAAGCCCTCGCCGGCGTACAGGCGCGTCGAGGAAAGGTCATGGCCCCCGGCCTTCGCCCAATCGGCGATCGCAGCCGGCCGCTCGAAGGGAACGTGCTCCAGCGAGTGGATTCGCATGCGCTCCTCCCGCGACATCTCTATCACGGAAGCGCGGAAGCCGCAAGAAGCCGCCGACGTCCGCCTTCCCCGGCGGGACCCTGCCGGCGGGATCCCGATGCCGACAGGCCGAGGCCCCGCCCGCCGGCTCCCTCTCTCGCGCGGGGCGAATCGGGTGGCGCACCGATCCTCTTTCCGCTATACTCCCCGCATGATTCGGATCAACACGAACTATGCGAAGCTTCAGGCTTCCTACCTTTTCGCCACCGTGGCCAAGAAGGTCGCTGCCTTCCGGGAGGCCCATCCCGAGCAGGAAATCCTTCGCCTCGGAATCGGTGATGTCACCCGGGCCCTTCCCGACTCGATCGTCGCGGCCTTTCGCCGGGGGGTTGAGGAGATGGGCAACGATCGCACCTTCCGGGGCTACGGGCCGGACTACGGCTACGAGTTCCTGCGGGAGGCCATCGCGGCGAACGACTACCTCGCGCGCGGCGCCAAGGTGGAGGCGAGCGAGATCTTCGTTTCGGATGGAGCGAAATGCGACACCGGCAACTTCCAGGAGATCCTCTCCGCCGACGCGAGGGTCGCGGTTCCCGATCCGGTCTATCCGGTCTACGTCGACAGCAACGTCATGGCGGGGCGCACGGGGAGCTTCCGCGACGGGCGCTACGAGGGGCTGGTGTACCTCGACTCGACCGAAGCGAACGGCTTCATCCCCGCGCTGCCCGAAACGCCGGTCGACGTTGTCTACCTCTGTTTTCCGAACAATCCGACCGGGGCGGTAGCGACGCGCGAGCAGCTCGCCGCCTGGGTCGACTGGGCGCGCAGGCACCGGGCGCTCATCCTTTTCGACGCCGCCTACGAGGCCTTCATTCGCGACGAGCGCATCCCCCACTCGATCTACGAGATCCCCGGGGCGCGGGAGGTCGCAGTCGAGTTTCGCAGCTTCTCGAAAACCGCGGGCTTCACCGGCACCCGCTGCGCCTTTACCGTGGTGCCGAGGGAGTGCGTCGCCGCCGACGCTGCGGGCCGCCCGGTGAGCCTCCATGATCTCTGGAGCCGTCGGCAGTCAACGAAGCTCAACGGAGTCTCCTACCCCGTCCAGGTCGCCGCAGCGGCGGTCTACAGCCCGGAGGGCAAACGCCAGACGCGCGCGATCGTCGACTTCTACCTCGAAAACGCGCGGCTCATCCGAGAGCGCCTCTCCGGGATGGGCTTCGCCTGCACAGGCGGCGACAACTCGCCCTACGTCTGGGTGAAGACCGGGATGGAGTCCTGGAAGTTCTTCGACCTGCTGCTCGAGGAGGCGGGGGTCGTCTGCACCCCTGGAAGCGGATTCGGGCGCTGCGGCGAGGGCTACGCCCGCTTCAGCGCCTTCGGAAGCCGCGAGAGCACGCTCAAGGCGATGGAGCGCATCGAGGCCCTCGAGCTCGCTCGGGAGGTGGGGTGATGGACGCGATCTTCGAGCAGATCGCCGATTTCGGCATTGTGCCGGTAGTCAAGCTCGACAAGCCTGAGGATGCGGTCCCTCTCGGCAAGGCTCTCCTTGCGGGAAACCTTCCGGTGGCCGAGATCACCTTTCGCACCGCCGCCGCCGAGGAGGCGATTCGAAGGCTCACCGCCGAGCTTCCGGAGCTTCTCGTCGGAGCAGGGACGGTCCTCACGACGGAGCAGGTGGATCGGGCCATCCGCGCCGGGGCGCGCTTCATCGTCGCCCCCGGGCTCAATCCCAAGATCGTGGAGCATTGCCAGCGAAAGCGGATGCCGGTGCTTCCGGGGGTCGAGTCTCCCACCCACATCGAGGCGGCCCTCGAGATGGGGCTCTCGCTCCTGAAGTTCTTCCCCGCCGAGGCCTCCGGAGGGGTGGAGATGCTCAAGGCTCTCGCAGGGCCCTACCCTGACGTGCGGTATGTTCCCACAGGGGGGGTGAGCGAGAAGAACATGACGAGCTACCTCGACCTCCCGCAGGTCGCTGCCGTCGGCGGGAGCTGGATGGTCCGCCCCGAGCTCATCGCCGCGACCAACTTCGCCGAGATCACCCGTCTCACCCGCGAGGCGGTGCTTGCCTCCCTGGGCTTCAGGTTCTTTCACCTCGGGATCAACGAGAGCTCGCCTGAGCGCGCCTCGGAAAGCGCCCGAAGTCTCGCGGATCTCTTCGGCTTC
>DAHVAK010000169.1 GCA_027314665.1 Spirochaetales bacterium | reverse complement strand
CCGCCCGCTCCGGACGGGACGCCCAAGCGACGGGCTCCCCTCCGGATCGAGCGCCTCCTCTTCGGGGAGAGCCCCTCGCGCTTTCTCGTCACCGTCGACCCGGGCGGGGAGCCTTACTTCGTGCGGCTGTTTTCCGCGCTTCCCGCCTTCCGCATCGGGCGGGTGACCGCAGAGGAACGGCTCCGCGTGCTTGAGGGCGGAGTCGAGCTCATCAACCTGGCCCTTCCGGCGATCGAATCAGCCTGGAAGGGCGCCTTCCCGGAGGGTTAGGCCGCATGACCCGAACCTGCGTCATCACCGGCTACGGGATCAATGCCGACCGCGAGCTCGGCGAGGCCTTTCGCGCGGCGGGCTCCGAGGTGGAGATGGTCCACGTCCAGGATATCTTCGATCGGCCCGAGCGCCTACGCGACTTCGCGATCACGGCCTTTCCGGGAGGCTTTTCCTTCGGCGACCACCTCGGCTCGGGCCTCGTGCTCGCTCACGCCTTCAAACAGCGGGCGCGCGATGAGCTCGATCGCTTCGTCGCTTCGGGGCGCCTGGTGATCGGCGTGTGCAACGGCTTCCAGGTGCTCGTCAAGATGGGCCTCCTGCCTAATCTTGCGGGAGACTGGACCCAGGAGGTCACACTCATCCACAATGAGAGCGGCCTCTTCGAGGACAGCTGGGTGCGGATCACCTTTCCGGAGGGCTCGCCCTGCGTATGGACCGCGGGGCTCGAGCCCCTCGAGCTTCCCATCCGGCATGGAGAAGGGCGCTTCGTCGCTCGCTCCGCCTCGGTGATGGAGGCACTCGTCGAGGGCGGGCTCATCGCGGCAAGCTACGAGGGACGAAATCCGAACGGCTCCGAGCGGGCTATCGCGGGGATCACCGACCCGACCGGTCGGATCTTCGGGCTGATGCCCCATCCCGAGGCCTTCATCCACCCCGAGAGCCACCCCCGCTGGACCCGCGAGCGCATTGCGGCAGGCGAGGGGCTTGCGATCTTCCGCCGGGGGGTCGCCGCCGCTCGATAGCAGGAGGCGCACATGGTCGGGCGAATCATCGTGGAAAACGCCGGCACCGCGGTCAGGGCGAGCCCTGCGGTCTCCATTCTCAACACCCTCATGCAAAACGGGATCGGGATCGCTCACGTCTGCGGGGGCAAGGCGATCTGCGGGACCTGCCGAATCAAGATCGTGAGCGGTGGGGAGTCCTTGAGCCCCCTATCCGAGGCCGAGAGTATCCGCCTGACGGCGATGGGCAATCCCCCGGATACGCGCCTCGCCTGCCAGACCTATACGGCGGGGGAGGTTCGGATCCGCATACCCTCCCTTCGCCGGGCGCCGCTCCCGCGATCCCGCCCTCATCCGCCGGGTCTCCTCCCCTAGGCGCAAGTTCGCGCGATAAACGCGCAAGTTCGCGCGCGGCTATCGCCGCAGGTAGGAAAGCTTTGCCGGGAGCACCACGTTGTTGCCGAACTTGTCCTCTCCGTAGCCGTTCTCGACCAAGAGCTTGATGTCTTCCAGAACGCGCTTGTCCCCCGCGAAGGTAACCAGGATATTGGTGTCGACGTCGATCTTGCCCAGCGCGAGGCAGTGGGCTACCCAGCGCTTCGCGTACTCGATGAGCGTCTCGTCCTCGAAGGGCTCCAGGTCGTTGTAGGTGAAGTCCTGGTCGTAGACCACGACGCGGTGGTGCGAGAGGAGGGAGACCCAAATCTCCTTCAGTCCCTCCTTGAGGTCGGCGCCCTCGGCCTTGCCCCACTCCTGGACCGCGGGCAGGCTCGCGAGCTCCTCGGCAATGAACCTCCGCTTCTTGGCGTTGATCTGTTCATTGGCCCGAAAGAGCTCGAGCGGGCGCGAGGCGTCGTAGACCTCATCCTCGAGGAGCATCTCCACCTTGCTGCCGTAGTGGGCAATGATCTTCGCAACGAGCGTCGAAGGGCGCACGTGGAACCCCCGGTAGTTGGGAACGGGAACCTCGATCCGGCCCTCTTCGGCGTAGACCCGAAGGATGTTGTGGCAAAGGTCCTGGGCCGCCTTCATGAAGCGGTAGGCGAACGCGATCGAGTAGGTCATCAGCACGCGAAGGAGGGTCTCGGGGGAGACCGGATAGTGGAACGGCCACCTCATCTCCTCGGTCGGAAGGTGCAGGTGGCGCTCGTAGTAGTGGGAGAAGGCGGTCGCGGTCTCCAGGAGGTGGAAGATGATCGAGACGTGGCCGCGCATGATCCTGAGGTTTCGATCCTGGTCCTCGATGTCCGAGTTGGAAATGTTCGTGTCGTAGAGCGACTGAAGGTTATGAAACTTGTTCTCCAGCTCCCGCAAGGCCTCTTCGTTGATCGAATCCGGGATGCAGAGGGCGTATTCCTCCTCCTGGACGTTCTTGTGGATCTCAAGGAGTCGGCTCTCTTCGGAAAGGTTGAGGAAGGCCGTGGCCAGGTAGCAGACGGTCTTGCCCGGCTCCTCGATGTGGCGCCGCGTGCGGTCGACGGGAAGCCCTCCCGAGGGGACGAGGTCCCGAAAGTCCTCGCCATTGTCCGCTTCCACGTCGGGCAAACCGATCTTGCGGGCCGTCCGAAGCAGCTCCTTGCTTGCGGCCTCGATAATGCCGGTCAAGGTGTCGATTGCCGCGTCCGTGGCCTGGGGAAAGTCCTCCTCGATGGGCAGGAGCTGGTAAACCGGGGTGGTGAATCGCAGGTGGAGCAGCATGTAGGCGGCTTGCGAGAAGATCTTCGTCGCGGCCACGAGCTCGCGAAAGGGGAACCACGAGCGGTTGTTGCGCGCCCCGCACGCGTCGAGGGTCTCTTCGATGCGCATCGACTCGAGACCCAGCCTCGCGAGGAAGGGTCGCGTGAAGGCTCCCTCTCTTCCCGGACGCGTGCGACCGAGCTTCGCGAGTCCGAGGAGAGGCCGCATTGAGTCGGTGACTGCCGACAAGAAGCTCTTCTCGCCGATGACCTCCGGCGATTCCGCTGTCTCTTTGTTCTCACGCACGGACTTCATTGAGCCTTCCGGGTCCTCGCGGGTCAAGATGAATTCCGAGAATTTTCGCACTATACGCACGTATAGCGATTTTTTTTTGGCATCCGAAGCGCTCATCGGCACCTAATTCTTTCTCATCGAAGAAGATAAGGTTTTTTGCCGCTCCAAAAATTTTTTTCATTTGTTGTTGAACTCGTACTTTTCCGATATAATAACCATAGATCTTTTACTAGGGAGGATCACAAATGGCTAAGACTTCCGGTTCGAATGTGAAGAAGCCTGCCGCCGGCAAGGCTGCTCCTAAAAAGCCCGCGCCGAAGAAGGGCAAGTAAGAAGGCGCTGGCAAGAAAACCCGGGTACCAGTACCGCTCGGTAGATGGTATCCGGTTTTTTTTTGCCCTCCCCCCCATCTCGCGACCGCTTCATTCCCCGCGAAAGGACAACGACAACGAATTGATGCAGTAGCGCAGCCCCGTCGGCTTCGGCCCGTCGTCGAAGACATGGCCGAGATGCGAGCCGCAGCGGCTGCAGACGACCTCGGTTCGCGTCATCGAATGGCTCGTGTCGGTGATCTCCTCGACGGCAGCCGGGGAGATCGGCTCCCAGAAGCTCGGCCATCCCGATCCCGACTCATACTTGACCTTGGTGCTGAAGAGCTCCTGGCCGCAGGCGGCGCACAGGAAGGCTCCCGCTTCCTTCCAGTGGTAGTACTTGCCGCTCCCCGGGTGCTCGGTTCCCTTTTCGCGAAGAACGCGGTACTGCTCGGGCGAAAGCAGCCTTTTCCACTCCGCGTCGCTCTTGACGAGTCTTTCCGCCCGCCTCTCCGTATCTCCCATTTCTCGTAACTCCCATCCTTCGGCCTACCGTCGGTGCCGCTCCATCCAGGAAACAGCATAGTCGATGCACAGGCGCTGCGGGAAGAGCTGGGCTTGGGCAAGCCCGATCTTGCCCCGACGAACCGCCTGCTTGTAGTGATCGGCGAAGTGCCGCCCGATCTCCTCGAAATCGAGCGTATTGTAGTTGATCTCGGTAAAGCTCTTCCAGCGCCGGTGTCCCTCGATCGTCACCGGAGAGCTGCACGGGATCTCCCGCTTGCCGGGGTAGTGCGCTCGGCACTCCGCCAGATGGAGCGAGGTGTTGCTCCCGTGGCCGACCCCCAGCAAGAGCACCCAGCCGTCGAGCTCGTAGATCCGGGCAAGCGGGCTCTGCTCTCCGAGCCCGTAGTCCAGGGAGTGATCCGAGAGGATCTGGATGCTCTTCTCTCCCCAGGCGGCGAAGGAGAGCTGCGGATGGCGGCTGCGAAGCACGTTTGTCTGCGTGCGGAAGCACTCGGGAATCGCCCCCATCCTCCGCGTCCGCGTGAGCTCGGGGTCGAAGGCGGGCATCGAGGCGCGGATCTCATCCCACCACGCCTCGGGAAGCGGGGGATCCTGCCAGCCCGAAGGATCGGAGAGATCGGTAGAGTGGGTGGGCATGACGAGGGTGCCGAAGGAGCGGAGCACCTCTTCAAGCGCGATGACGACCCCGACCGGCCCGCCGACGACCCAGCCGATCGCGCTGAGCGAGGAATGGACGAGCAGGACCATGCCCGGCTCCACCCCCAAGCGCGTGAGATCTCCGCACAGGGAGGAGATGGTGACGGGGGCGGGCGTCCGCCGAATGACCTCTTCTTCGCTCATGCAGGCCGCTTTTCTCTCCCACTATACGTGATGGACAAAGTCCGGTCAAACGGCTACGTTTCGCTGTCAAGCCGGAGGCGAAAATCGTGCGAGCAAGACTGGCCTTTCTATCGACGGTGCTTCTTTTTATCGGCAGCGTATGGAGTTACGGCTTCGAGCTCGGTGGCGGATTCTCGGTCTTCATCCCCGAGTCGCTCTACCGCTACCACCAAGGCAGCATCAGCATCGAGACTAGCCTCGGTTGGGGCATCGGCCTCACCAAGAATCTCAGCATTCCCATCGGAGTGACCTACGACAAGATCTACGGCCTCATGGTGTCGGGAACCGGCTCGCCGGACCCGACCCAGCCCTGGTTCATGGCCGACTCGATCATGCCCTACGCTCTGCTCCAGCTCCACATCCCCATCTGGATCTTCTACCTCAACCTCTTCGGCGGCGGGGCGCTGAATTGGAACGCCACCCTCACCCCCATCGGCCAGAACATCGAGAGCTACCTTGCTGCCCAGTCGGGAGCCAACACTGACGTCTCCTTCACCAATCCAACCTATGCGAACGGTCTCGGATTCGGCTGGCTGGCGGGGGCCGGCATCGGCGTCAAGATCAAGAAGATCAAGATCGACATCTCCGCCACCTACCGCGACATCTCCTCCGCGCTCGGGCTTGGGGGCACCTACTACGTCGTGAGCCACCCGGGCGGCACGCCGAGCGCCACTCAGGCCACGATCTCCTGGGCCAATACCACCCTGCTCCTGCGGGGGATCTCCATCGGGCTGAACGGCACCTTCGACTTCTAGCAGGGTGCTGTCAAAGTGACCGACCCGCCGCTAGAACGGCGTTTTCCGTTGAGCCTCTTGCCCCAATGTGGTTCGAGAAAACGCCGTTTTGGCAGGTACCTTCGCGTTTGTCAGCACCCTGCTAGCGGGCGGGCGAGGGCGCGCGGCGGCTAGGGTTCGGACTGCGCGCCGTCCGGCTCGTATTGGAGCCGGTAGAGGGTCGCATAGAGCCCCCCCTTCGCAAGCAGCCGCTGGTGGGTCCCCTCTTCGACGAGCGCCCCACCGCTCAAGGCAAGGATGCGGTCGCAGTGGCGTATCGTCGAGAGGCGATGGGCGATAACGATCGAGGTCCTGCCCTCGAGGACGCTCTCGAGCGCCCCCTGCACGAGCCGCTCGGTTTCGGTGTCGATGCTCGCCGTCGCCTCGTCGAGAACGATGATCGCGGGATTGTGCGCGATCACCCGCGCGAAGGAGAGAAGCTGCCGCTGGCCGGTCGAAAGGTTCGTCCCCCCTTCGGCGAGGCGCGCGTCGTAGCCGCCGGGCAGGCGCTCGATGAAGCCGTCAGCGTGCACGATCTTGGCCGCGCGGCGGACCTCCTCTTCGGATATCTCGCTTCCCAGGGCGATGTTCTCGCTCACGCTTCCGGCAAAGATGAAGACGTCCTGCTGGACCGGCTGAATCACCCGGCGAAGCTCGCGCAGGGGGTAGTCGCGAATGTCGACCCCGTCGAGCTTGATCGAGCCGGAGTCCGCGTCCCAGAGCCTCGTGAGCAGGCTCGTCACGGTCGTCTTTCCCGCTCCCGTGTAGCCCACGATCGCCACGGTCTCCCCCGGAAGGACCTCGAAGGAGAGGCCCTTCAAGACCGGCTCGCCCGCCTTGTAGGCGAAGTGCACGTCCTCGAAGCGGATGTGGCCGCGGACCGGACGCTTCAGCGGCAGCCTCCCGCGGTCGGGGATCTGCGACTGCGTCTCGAGAAGCGCGAAGACCCTCTCGCCGCCGGCCATCGCCGATTGCAGGACGGTGAACTTCTCGGAGATGTCCATGACCGGCTGGTAGAACTTGGTGATGAGGCTCAAGAAGGCGACGAGCACCCCGAGGGAAACGGCGTCGGAGACGAACATCCCTGCCCCGAAGTAGAGGACCACCCCGAGCGACACCGAGGCGAAAAGATCGGTGAGGGGCCGGAAGAAGGCAAAGACGTACATCTCCGCAAGGTTCGCCCGAAGCAGCTGCGCGTTGCGGCGGACGAACTCGCGCGCGCTCCGCAGCTCCCGCCCGAACATCTGGACGACCTGAACCCCCGCGATGTGCTCCGAGAGATAGGCGGTGACCTGTGAAACCCACAGTCGCACGCGCCGGTAGGCGTCCCGCGCCCGCAGCCTGAAGAAAAGGGTCATCAGGATGACCGGCGGGAGGCTGCACAGGGCGATGAGGGCGAGCCGGGAGTTCAGGAAGAAGAGGGTCACGACCGCCCCGATCATGAGGGTCACGTCCTGAAAGAAGGAGGCGGCGACGGAGGTGAACAGATCATTGATGGTCTCGACGTCGTTGGTGACCCGGGAAACGAGCCCCCCTACGGGGCTTGAGGAGAGGTAGCCGTAGGACTGATGGAGGGTATGGTCGAGCAGCCGCAGGCGGATGTCCTTCATCACCCGCTGTCCCGAAAGCGACATGAGATAGGTCTGCGCGAACGAGAAGAGGAGAACCGCCAAGAGCAGGGCGAGGTAGACGAGCCCCCCGAGGGCTACCCCGCGGACGTCGTGGGCCCGCAGCACCGCCCGCTCCTTCGGCGTGAGCCGCCCGAGATCGGAGGAGGGGATGGCCCCGTAGCGGGCGCTCACGGAGAAGAGGGCGGGATGGGAGGCAAGCAGGCGCTCGAGGGCGGGATTCGCCTCGTTGCGCGGGAAAAAGTACCACGAGCTCGGGTCGAGCAGCCCCGCCTGGATCAACTGCTTCCGCTCGACTGCGGTGACGGAGGCGAGGCGGGCGGTCGGGAAGTAACGGTAGCCGTCGATCGCCGCACCCGCGGGGGTGAGCTTGAGCTCTCGGGCGACCGAGGCAGGAAGGTCCGCGGCGCGCACCCGGGAGTAGTCGACCACGATGTGATTGTCGATGGTCTTCTGGAGAACCACCGGCTGCAGGAGCTCCGCCCCGGTTGCAAGGAGCATCCCGGCTATCGCCACGACGACGATCCGCGCATAGGGCTTGATGAAGCCGAGAAGCTTCCGCATGATCGCCGGATCGTAGCCCTTGACGACCGCCTCGCTCTGGCCGGCGGTGAGGGATTCCCAGTCGCTCATCCCGCTTTACCCTACCCTCTGCTCGATGCGCTGGAGGGCGTGGATCTCGGAGTAGAATCCCTCCCGCGAGAGGAGCTCCTCGTGGGTCCCGGATTGGACGACCCTGCCTCCCTCGATCACGATGATCCAGTCGGCCACCGAGAGGGTGGAGACCCGGTGAGAGATGAGGAGGTTTGTCTTGCCTTGCCGCTCGCGCATGAGCTCACGCAGGATGCGCTCCTCGGTCTGGGTGTCCACCGAGGAAAGGGCGTCGTCGAGGATCAGGATCGGAGGGTTCACCGCAAGCGCCCGCGAGAGGGCTATGCGCTGCTTCTGCCCTCCCGATAGGGTGACCCCGCGCTCGCCGACGACCGTATCGAGCCCCCGAGGAAAGGCGGAGAGGTCTCGATCGATAGTCGAGATCTCTGCGACCCGACGAACCGCCTCCTCGGAAAGCTCCGGCGCCCCGAAGGCGATGTTCTCGCGGACCGTGGCCGAGAAGAGGAAGGAATCCTGGGGAACCATCCCGATCGAGCTCCGCAGGAAGGGGAGATCGAAGTCGTGCACGTCGCGCCCTCCGATCGAGACGGTTCCCAGCGGCGGATCGAGAAGGCGCGGGAGGACTCGGATGAGGGTGCTCTTGCCCGAGCCCGTCCGCCCGAGGATTCCGAGGGTCTTCCCCTGGGGGAGATCCAGGCTGATGTCCGAAAGCACCCGCCTCCCCTCCCCTGCTGCGGCCCCCTCGTCCCTTGCGGAAGGAAAGCCGGCGAGGGCAGACGACGGCGGGTAGGCGAAGGAGAGCCCCCGGATCGCGATGGCGCCGTCGCCGAGGCTCCTCGCCCCGGAGGGCGGGCCGACGATCTCCGGCTTCTCGGAAAGGACGGCATTGACTCGCTTCAGCGACGCGCCGCCGCGCTGGAGGAGGTTGATCGTGTAGCCGGCCCCCATCATGGGCCAGGCGAGCATCCCCAGGTAGCTCATGAAGGCCACGAAATCCCCGGTGCTCATTCCCCCGCCGATGACCGCGGGCCCGCCGAGCCACAGCAGGAGCAGCACCGTGAGCCCGGAGAGGAAGGTCATGATCGGCCAGACGAATCCAAAGAGCTTCACCAGGGCCATGTTCCGGTCGCGGTACTCGTCGTTGATCCTCGAGAAGAGGCGCACGGAATGCTCCTCCTGCGTGAAGGACTGGATGACCCGGATCCCGGAGAGAGCCTCCTGGACGTGTCCCGACAGGCGCGCAAAGCCCTCTTGGACCTTCCGGAACCGATCGCCGAGGAGATTCCCGACCACGAGCATCAGAACCGAGAGGATCGGAAGGGGGAGAATGGTGTAGAGGGCGAGGAGCGGAAATTGGGTGAAGAGGATGATCAGGATCGCGAGCGTCATGAACAGCCCGTCGACGAAGGAGACCGTCGCCATTCCGGTCGCCATCCGAATAGCGTTCATGTCGTTGGTCGCTCGGGCCATGAGATCGCCCGACTGGTAGCGGGCGAAGAAGGCGGGGGAGAGCTCGATCAGGTGCGAGAAGTAGCGGTCCCGCAGCTCCTTTTCGATGCGTCGCGAGGAGCCCTGGATGAAGTAGCGCCACCCGAATCGCCCGATGGCGACCGCGAGAGCGATCGCAACCATCTCCACGGCCAGGCGCAGGATCGCCTGAAGCTCAGGGGAGCCCCCCGACAGGTCATTGATCGCCCGCTTGATGATCTGAGGGATGAAGAGCTGCCCCCCGTCGGTGAGAATGAGGAAGAGGAAGCCCGGGATGTAGAAGGGAAGATATCGCTTCGCGTACGGGATAAGCGTCTTGAACTCTCTGAGCACTGCGGAACCTTTGGTCGAAGAGATGCGCGGCGGCATCGGGTCCGGCCGCCCGGCGCGTCGCCCCTTCAATATACCGCATCCGGGGCGGCGAAACACCATCCCTTTGGGGAGGTGGCGGGCGGCTAGGGATAGGGGCGGAATTGAGCGCGGATGAGGTCGATTCCCGCCCGGGTGCCCGAGACGATGAGGTCGCTCGCTCGTTCGCGGCGGGCGAGGGGGCGGTAGTCGATCGGCTTGCCGTCAAGGTACTCCATCAACAGCCCCTTGGATTTGACCACGGCATGGGCCCCGGCGATGTCCCAGATGTAGTTGGGGCTCAGGATCGTCCCGACGACCGCCCGATGGAGAAGGGGCGCAAAGATGTGGGCGACCGTGCTGCCGGCGTTGCGGACCTTGCCCTCGAAGGCTCGCATGTCGCACCTTCGATGGACGCTCGATCCGACCATTACCTGGGTGAGGGCGGGGCGGTGGAGCTCGGGCTCTACCCGCGGGATCTCCTCCCCGTTCATGAGGGCCTCCTTGCCGATGTCGGCGAAGAACAGCACCCCGCCGGCGACCTCCGGCCCCCATTTCGGCGCAAAGAGGATGCCGGCGATCGGGACGAGGTTGCGATCCAGCAGCCCGATCGAGATCGCCCAGCCCGGCATTCCCTGGCTGTAGCAGTCGGTCCCATCGATCGGATCGACCGCGAAGGTGAAGTCGACCGCCCCGTCGACTGCCTGCGGGTTTTCCTCGGTGATGATGTTGGAGCCCGGATAGAGGCTGACGATGCTGTCGCGAAGGAACTGATCGATCTCTCCGTCGACCTGGGTGAGAATGGAGCCATCCTCCTTGTACGAGCGGGTCACCGAGCGCTGTCGCTGCGTGGCAAGCTCGCCCGCGGTGTGCACGAAGGGGATGAGCCCCTTGATCGACTCCATGTCCGTTCGCCTCCGGAGGTAGTATACTCATTATGAGAGAGAATGACCGCGGTACAAGGGGAATCGATCCTTTCCGCCGAGATGGTGAGAACCCAGATCGAGTGTCGCGGAATCACGGACCCGGCAGTCCTTGCGGCGATGCGCCAGGTCGCGCGGCATCTCTTTGTCCCCGCCCACCTTCGCTCAAGCGCCTATGAGGATCACCCCCTGACCATCGGAGAGGGGCAGACCATCTCCCAGCCCTACATCGTCGCCCTCATGACGGAGTGTCTCGCCTTGAGCGACTCCGACATCGTCCTTGAGATCGGCACGGGCTCAGGCTACCAGGCGGCAGTCTTGAGCAGGATCGTCCGACAGGTCTTTACGATCGAGGTGCGCGAGGTTCTCTTTCGGCGGGCGCGGCGGGTCTTGAGCGCGCTCGGATGCGCAAATATCGAAATCCGCCACGGCGACGGCTACTACGGTTGGCCCGAGCGAGCGCCCTTCGATGGAATCATTATCACCGCGGCGGTGGGTCTTGCACCCCCACCCCTTCTCGCGCAGCTGAAGGAGGGCGGTCGCCTCGTCCTGCCCTTCGGCACCCCTCCGGGCCACCAGCGCTTGACCGTCATCACCCGGGTCGGCATGCGCTTCCAGGTGCGGCACATCACGGGCGTGACCTTCGTGCCGATGGTCGGGAGGGCAACCAGGAGGGAGGATCGCTGAAAAGGATTCGCACTTCGCCGAGTTTTATGGTAAGCTTGAACGAATGAGGGTCTCGAAGTTCACGATCGACGACTACGACCGCGCCTCCACCTTCTGGAGGGAAACCCCAGGGATAGGGCTCGCCTGCGTCGAATCCAAGGAGCGCTTCACCTCCTTTCTTGAGCGCAATCCCGACCTGAGCTTCAAGCTTTCCGACAGCGACGCGATCGTCGGCACCATCCTGTGCGGACACGACGGCACCCGCGGTTACCTTCACCACCTTGCGGTGGCGCCCTCCTACCGCGGTCGGGGGATGGGAAGGATGATGGTCGACAAGAGCCTCGAAGGGCTGCGCCGCCTGGGCATCCGCAAATGCCACTTCTTCATCGATTCCCGAAACGACGAGGGCAATGAGCTGTGGAAGACCCTTGACTGGACCGAGCTCAAAGAGGTCAGGGTCTACTCTCACGACATCGAGCTGCCTGCCCAGTAGGCTTCTGCGTTCGGCTCCCGCAGGCCGGGGGCGTCGCACATCATCCCTTCAGCAGGAGATCTTT
>DAHVAK010000167.1 GCA_027314665.1 Spirochaetales bacterium | reverse complement strand
GCACGGGCCTCGGACTCTCGCTCTGCTACCGAATCCTCACGGCGCACGGGGCACAGCTTCTGTTCGACAACACCCCCGATCATCACGCCAGGGTGGAGGTCATCTTTCCGCTATGAACATCGACGCCCTGCGCCAGAGGCTCGCCGCCGCGGCATCGAAGGCCGTCTCCGCTGCGCGCAGCCACCTCGTCGTCGTGCTCGCAGCGGCGCTCCTCGTTGCCGGAGGGCTCGCTGCGCTGCGCATTGTCGACCCGAGGCAGGCGACCGCCATCACCCTCAAGGCCGCCGACGATCAGGCCCTCGGCTACCCGACTACCCAAGCCCTCCTCGAGATGGGGCGCCTGCTCGCGCGCTGGAGCGCCGGGCGCATCAGGATGGAGGTGTACTACGACGGTCAGCTCGGAAACGAGGTCACCACGATCCGCAAGACCATCGAAGGGAGCATCGACATCGACCGCGTCAACCTCGATCCGCTCACCCAGATCGAGCCGCTCCTGCGGGCCTTCGCCCTGCCCTACCTGTTTCACAGCGAAGGACAAATGCACCGGGTAGTCGACGGGCCGATCGGACGCGAGCTTCTCGGACGGCTGAAAGACCACGGCCTGATCGGGCTCGGCTACTATGACTCGGGCGCCCGCAGCTTCTACGACTCGCGCAGGCCGATCCGCACGCTTGCCGACCTCAAGGGGCTGCGCATCCGGGTGCAGAATGCCGCCATCATGGTCGAGATCGTGCGCTCCCTGGGGGCGATCCCGGTCCCCATGCCCTACGAGGATGTCTACACCGCGCTGGAGACCGGGGTCATCGACGGGGCCGAGAACAACATCCCCTCCTGGGTTTCCACGGGCCACTACGAGGTCGCCCCCTACTACCTCGCCGACGACCACGTCCGCGTTCCCGAGGTCCTCGTCATGAGCGAGAAGACCTGGAAGCGCCTTTCGCCCTCCGACCGCTCGATCGTCGCGCGCGCCGCCGCCGCGTCGGTGACCTACCAGCGCAAGCTGTGGCAAAGAACCGTCGCCGCCGCCTTGAAGCGCGCTCGGGCGGCCGGCTGCGAGATCATCGCCCCCGAAGACCCGTCGGCCTTCCGCAAGGCGACCGAGAGCGTTTACCGCGACTACGGCGGAGAGCTCTCGGACTACATCAAGCGCATAAGGAGCACCCCCTAAATGAAAGAGCCCTTTCTGCATCCGCACCGCTTCTTCGATCCGGATCCCTCGATCCGGCGCATCGCCGTCGAGCTGCACGCCTCGGTGGAAAAGCTTCCCATCCTGAGCCCCCACGGCCATGTCGATGCGCGCATCCTCGCCGAGAACGTTCCCTTTCCCGATCCTACCGAGCTCATCATCATCCCCGACCACTACATCTTCCGCATGCTCTACTCCCAGGGCATCCCCCTTGAGAGGCTCGGGGTGCCGACGGTCGACGGCTCCCCGGTAGAGCAGGATCACCGCAAGATCTGGCAGCTTTTCGCGGAGAGCTACCATTTCTTCGCCGGAACCCCGACCGCCGCATGGCTTGCCTACGAGCTTTCCGAGCTCTTCGGGATCGACGAGCCCCTTGGACCGACGAACGGGCTTGCCGTCTACGACCGAATAGCCGAGAGGCTCCGCACGAAGGAGTTCCTCCCGCGTGAGCTCTTCGCGCGCTTCGGCATCGAGGTGCTCGCGACGACCGACGGCCCGGCGGACTCCCTCGAGCCCCACCGACGCCTGCGGGAGCGCCCGCTCTCAGGCCGCGTGATTCCCACCTTCCGGCCCGATCCGGTGGTCGATCTGATGCGCCCGAGCTGGCGGCGGGAGCTTGGAGCGCTCTCGAAGGCGAGCGGGATGGAGATAGACTCCTATCGCAGCTACATCCGCGCGATCGAGGAGCGGCGGGCCTACTTCAAGGAGATGGGCGCGGTGGCGACCGATCAGGGGGTCGAAAGCCCGGCCGCCAAACGCCTGTCGCAAGGGGAGGCCGAAGGGATCTTCGCGCGGGCCCTCCGGGGAGAGGCGACGGCGGAGGACACCGCTCGCTTCACGGCCAACATGCTCATGGAGATGGCGAGGATGAGCGCCGAGGACGGGCTGGTGATGCAGATCCACCCCGGCTCCCTGCGCAACCACAACAGCCGCCTCTTCCAGCGCTTCGGGCTCGACAAGGGGGCCGACATCCCGATTGCCACCGAGTACACCCGCTCCTTGCGCGAGCTTCTGAACGAGTACGGCAACGATCCGCGCTTCAGCCTGGTCGTCTTCACCCTCGACGAGACGACCTATTCCCGGGAGCTCGCCCCCCTCGCCGGCCACTACCCGGCGATGAAGCTCGGCGCCTCCTGGTGGTTTCACGACAGCCTCCAGGGCATGACGCGCTTCCGCGAGCAGGCCACCGAGACCGCAGGCTTCTACAACACCGTGGGCTTTACCGACGACACCCGAGCCTTCCCCTCGATCCCCGCGCGACACGATCTCTCGCGGCGCCTCGACGCCAACTTTCTCGCGGGGCTCGTGGCGCGCCACGTCATCGGAATGGAGGAGGCGCTCACCCTCGCCCGGGCCCTCGCCTACGATCTCGCGAAGCGGGCCTACCGCCTGTAGGCCATAGAGCCCGGGGGGGCGCGTCGCGCCTCTTTTCCTGACGGCTTCGGCAGTGCTATGGTTCGCAGATGCCCATCGACTTTGCGCGGGTCCACAGGCAGTTTCCCGCAGTCGCCGAGTACGTGAGCGGGATCTATATCCTCAAGCGCGACTACGGCACGGTGGGAAACCGCCGCCTCGCGGACTGGATCGGGGTGAGCGGCTCAGCGGTGACGCAGGCCCTCACCCGGTTGAAGCGCCTGGGGCTCGCCCGCCACAAGCGGTACGAGGAGATCGAGCTCACCGAAGAGGGCCGTTCGCTCGCGATCCAGGTCCTCCGGCGCCACTACCTCCTCGAGCATCTCCTCGTTCGTCTCCTCGGCTACCCCTGGGACCGCGCGGATGACGAGGCGAAGCTCCTCCAGAGCGAGATCTCCGACGACCTCGCGGAGCACCTCTTCCGAAAGCTCGGAGCTCCCCAGACCTGCCCCCACGGCAATCCCATGCCCGGCTCGAGCGTGGAGCAGAGCCTGCTCTCGGCGCCGCGGCTTTCCGAGGCGCCGCCGCAGGCGGCGGTCGAGATCCTCCGCATCACCGAGGAGGGGGAGCAGCTTCCGCTCATGCTCGCCTTCTGCCACAGCGAAGGGCTTCATCCGGGGGCGCGCTTCCTCGTGGCAGCTCGCGACGAGAAGGAGCTCCGCCTTCGCCGAACGGGCGGCGCGCAGGATCCCGAGCAGGGGCTCCTCGCCGTGAGCCTCGAGCGCGCGCGGCACATCCGCTACCGGCCTGCACCATAGCCCTCCTCGTGAGCGCGACGCGACTTCATGCGAATTAACTCTTGACAAAATCTGACAAAAATTGTCCGATATAGCCCGTTCGGACTTTCGCGGACTTCGTCGTTGGGGGTATGCATGCACTTTGCGACGGTCGTGCTTCTCGGCTTCATCGCCGGAGCGACGATACTCTTCGGCCTTCCCGTCGGACGGCTGAAATCCTTCAATTCCACGCTGAGGAGCTCCTTGAGCATGCTCGCCGTGGGTATCCTGGTCTTTCTCCTGGTGGAGATCCTCGGAGACGCAAGCGAGCCGACGGTGACCGCCCTCTCCAGCCCGGCTCAGACCGGGCAGGGGCTGGTGCTCGTGCTGCTCCTCGCCCTCGGCTTCGCGATCGGTTTCGTCGGTCTCGTCGTCTTCGAGCAGCGCCTCATCCGCGCCGCGGTCGATTCCGGCAGCCCAGTGCGCCTCTCCTTCATGATCGCCACCGGGATTGGACTCCACAACCTGAGCGAGGGGCTTGCCATCGGACAGAGCTTCGCCCAGGGCGCAAGCGGCCTCGCGCTGGTGCTCGTCATCGGGTTTGCCCTGCACAACGCAACCGAGGGGTTCGGAATCGTCGGACCGGTGGTGCAGCGGGGCGGCAGGCTCTCCTGGGGCACCCTTCTCCTCCTCGCCGCCATCGGCGGGGGGCCCACCTTCGTGGGCACCGTGCTCGGGAGCCTGTGGACCTCCCGGTACCTTTCGGTCGCAGTGCTCGCCATGGCCGGCGGCGCCCTGCTCTACGTCATCAAGGAGCTCCTCGCAGGGGTGCGCCGGGAGCCGAAGCAGGCCCTCATCATGGCGGCGGTGGCCGTGGGCTTCATCCTCGGATGGGGAACCGAGTTCGTGGCCGACCGCGGGGTCGCCGAGAGCGCCCTACACCGATCGCGGGGCGGGGCGAGCCTCCTCGCGGCGCCCTACCAGGAGGGCTCCTTGGGTCCGACCTCCAGAAACTCGATCTCCTCGGGGGTGAGCGCGAGCTCAAGGGCCCCAAGGTTCTCGGTGAGCTGCTCGACCGTGCTCGCCGCCATCACGGGGATCACCGCCGGGCGGGAGCGCATCATCCAGGCGAGGACGACCTGGTTTTCCGTGGCCCCGACCTCGCGCGCGAGCTTGGCAAGGCGCGCGAGCCTTTCCTCGCTGTCCGCTCCGCGATACTGCTCGGGGAGCGGGCGGTCGGCGCGCGTGTAGGCGCCTCCGAGAAGGGGCGAGTAGGCAAGCAGGGTGACGCCGCGCGCTCGACAGTAGTCGAGGAGCTCGTCGTCCGCCGAAATCTGCGGACCGAAGCTCGCCCCCGGGCGGGGACGCAGATAGGTGTGGCGCTGCTGGACGCAGCAGTACCCGCCCCAGGTGCGGGCAAGGCCTTGAGCCTCGGCAAGCCGCCAGGCGCGAAAGTTGCTCGCCCCCACGAAGCGGACCTTGCCGGAGCCCACCAAACGGCGGAAGGCCTCGAGGCTCTCCTCCTGCCCAGTCGTGCGGTCGTCGACGTGGGCGTAGTAGAGGTCGATCGTGTCAATTGCCAGTCGCTTGAGGCTCTTCTCGCACTCGGCCTCGATCTGGGCGGCCTTCAGGCCCTGCTCGACGCCCGGATAGCCGAAACCGACCTTCGTCGCGAGAAAAAGCCGCGAGCGATTGTGACGCTGCCGCATCCACTCCCCGAGCAGCTCCTCGCTCTCGCCGCCGCGAAAGCCGCTCACCCAGGCAGCGTAGATGTTGGCGGTGTCGATGAAGGAACCCCCGGCCGCAAGATAGCGGTCCAGCAGCGCAAGCGAAAGGGTGCGCTCGGTGCGCGTGCCCATGAACATTGCTCCGAGCCCCATCTGGCTCACGCTTGCGCCGCTCGTTCCGAGAATGACAGTCTTCATGTGTTACTCCTTTCCGGCCGGATGCGGAATCCGGATACTGTACGAGGTCCCCGTCGCGCTGTCGACCCAAAGGGTCGCGCCGATCTGGCGGCAGAGGGCCTCTACGATGCGAAACCCGATCCTCGACGAGGACTCCGCCCGTTCGGACCTTCCCGCGCCCTCGCTGCGCACTGTTAGCAGAAAGAATCCGCTTTCCTCCTCCCGACAGTCGATCGAGATGGTGCCCTTGTCCCCGTCCGGGAAGGCGTGCCGCAGGGAGTTGGAGATGATCTCATTGATGATCAACCCGAGAGGAACGGCGAAATCGGGAGGAAGCAGAAGCTTGGAATCCATCACCGAGCACTGAACGCGATCGGGGCCTATTCCATTGGAAAGCATGAGGTGGCCGGCGAGGCTCCTCACATACTCGTCGAAGCGAAGCTCCCCGACCACGGCTCCGCTGAAGAGCCTGTCGTGAACGAGGACGATGGAGCGCACCCGATCCTGGAGCTCCTTGAAGACCCGCAGAAGCTCGGGATCCTTCGTCCCCGTCGACTGGAGATAGAGCAGGCTCGAGATCACCTGGAGGTTGTTCTTCACCCGATGATTCACCTCCCTGAGGAGGAGCTCCTTCTCGGCGAGCGACCTTTCCAGGCGCCCGGCATGAAGCGTCAGACTCTCGCGGGCGAACGCGGTGTGCACGGCGAGGCTGATCGCATTCGCGAACTCGACCGCCGCCTGGGTCTGCTCTTCGGTGAAGCGCCGCCGGTCGGGGGCGACGGCCCAGAGAACTCCGATCAGCGCTCCCTCCGCCGTGATCCCCGCAACGAGAAGGCTCCCGACGCGTCCCGGGATCCTTCCGCGCACGAGCCCTTCGGCGAGATCGCCCGCCTCCTCGACAAAGAAATCCTTTCCGCCGGCAAGCCCTTCGCGAGCCCGCTCCCACCACCAAAGCCCAAGGTCCGCGGCCTTGCCCGCCGAGGATTCGTCTGCCGGCAGGGTGGTCGCGAGGAGCCTTGCGGATTTGTCCCCCGCAGGCACGACGATCGCCTCGCTGCCGCGGGTCTCGATCAGGCCGTCGAGGCTCGCAAGCGCGAAGCTCGCGATCTTTCCCACCGGCACGAGCTCGAGGATGCGCCGGTAGACGTCCCGCAGGATCCCAAGTCGATCCGCGAAGCGCTCGAGCCGCTCGTGGAGAAGCTGATTCTTGAGGATGATGAATCCGATCATCCCCCCGATCCATACGCTGGACCCGAAGTTGTAGACGATCAAGGTCGCGGTCAAGGGAGCCTGCGCGCCAAGGAGGTCGTGCCCAAGTCGGAAAAGCTCAGTGACTGCGCGATAGGCGAAGAAGCCTGAGGCGATCATGAAGACCAACCCCAGGAGAAGCGGCACGGTCTTGGGCATCTCGGGAAAGCGGCGCAGGAGGTTGACCGAGACCATGAGATAGAGCCCCGCCGAGTAGAGGGAGACGACGACGACCCTCGCGCTCCTGCCCGGAAGGACGAAGGTGAAGAGCGCGAGGAGAAGAAGCTCGGAGATGATGACCGCCGCGTAGAGGAGCATCGGAAGCGGACGGGAGCGGAAGGTTCGAAGCCCCGTGTCGAGCAGCACGATGCTCGCCGTGTAGAGGAGGTTTGCGGCGAGGACGCTGACGACCGGGAGGCGCTGCGGACCGAGAAGAAAGAGCGCGAGGGCCAGGGTAAGGCTTGCGTTCGATCCGAACCAGTGCCATTCGCCTCGCGGGGCGCGCTGCGTGACCGCAAAGACGAAGGTCACGACGGTCAGGATCGAGCCTGAGTTCAAGAGCATGTAGGTCAAGACTCGGTTGTCCATCGCCCCTTTGTCCGAATCCGACCCCGGCTAGAGGCTCGGAACTCCGTTGCCTGCTACTACGAACGAGAAGAGCTGCGGACGCCCGACGGCCCTGACGGTGACCTTCGCCAGGAAGGGGCCCAATCGCGTCGGCTCAAAGACGAGGCGAAAGCGGAGGCTCCCGCCGGAGGAAAGGGTGCTCTCCGGTTGATTGACCACCGAAAACATGGGGGCATCGTTGCCGGAGAGGATGACCGCGCTGCGAGCCAGCGTGATGCTCGAGCTGCCTCGGTTCGTCAGGGTGAAGGCAACCGGTGCGCTCGCAGCCCCGACCGCCACGTCGGAAAAAAGAAAGATTCGTCCGGGGCTGATATGCTCCCCGCGGACCGTCAGCTGAACCGCTCCGGCAGACTGCCCCCACGCCGCAGCGGAGGCGGCGAGGAACAGCCACACAAGGTACCCAGAGCACCGCGGGCCGGCTCTCATGGGGCCCATTCTACACCGGGCGCCCCAAGCGCGCCTACTCGCAAGCGAGAGCTTCGGCGCGGCCCGGCGATGGCTCGGGAGCGCCGCCCCTATTGCCGCGAGAGCTCCTCGTAGTCGCCCGGGGTATCGAGATCGCAGACGACGAAGCGGTCGTCGAGCGGTAGCTCGAGGAGCCTCGCGCCTCGCAGCGCCGCGGCCATCGACTGAGAATCGTCGAGCGCCGTGATCCGGTCGATGAGGCTCCGCGCGAGGAGGACCGGATGGCCCTTCTGCCCCTGGTAGGTGGGCCGTGCGGCCTCCCATCCGGGTCGCTCGGCGAGCGCGCGATAGACCTCGGGGCGAATGAGCGGCATATCGGCAAGCGCAATGAAGAAGCGCTCGCTGGTCACCCGATCCACGCCGGCCTTAATGGAAGAAAACATCCCCCGCTCCCACCTCGGGTTTTCGACGAGCTCCACCCCCGTCCAGGAGCGAAAGAGGGCCTCAAGCTCCGCCCCGCGGTAGCCGGTGACGAGGATCACGCGCTCGCACAGCTCGAGGGCATTGCGGACGCTCCACTCGATGAGGGGCCTCCTGCGGAAGGGGAGCAGAGGCTTCCAGCTTCCCATCCGCTTCGACTCCCCTGCCGCGGGGATGAGGCAGTCGAATCGCTCGCGCAGGCCGTCGCCGTGGTCCACACCGAACTATATCATCGCGCGCGCGCGAAGGTCAGGCCGCCTCGCCAGGGCCTGTCCGCTCGTGCGTTCGTTTTGACACCCGAAGGGGCGCAGTCTATACTTCCCGCAGGGGTTTGCTGCATGAGAGAGATACTCGACGACCTCGAGCGCTGGCTTCGAGAGGGGGAGCGAGAGATCGCAGTTGCCACGGTGGTCGCCACCTGGGGATCCGCCCCGCGCGGGGTCGGCGCCAAGATGGCCGCAACCGCGAGCGGAAGGGTGAGCGGCTCGATCAGCGGAGGATGCGTCGAGTCGGCGATCATCGAGGAGGGGGCCGCCGTCATCGCGAGCCGCCGCCCCAGGCTCCTTCACTTCGAGACGAGCGACGATACCGCCTGGAAGGTGGGCCTTCCCTGCGGCGGCACCATCGACGTGCTCGTCGAGCCCTTCGACGCAAGCCTGTTCGCGTTCCTGAAGGGCCGCCTGCGCTCGAACGAGCGGCTGACGCAGGTCACGGTCATCCGCGGACCGGCGGAGCTCCTCGGGCGAAGGATCGCCTTCGGCTCGGACGGCGAGTCGGCCGGCGCGATCTCCGACCGACTCGATGCGACCGCCCGAGAGATCGCCCTGAGCGCGCGCACTCCCGAGAGAGCCTCCGCGGGCGAGGGGCTCGAGCTCTTCGTGGACGCGATGCCCCCGGTCCCGACCCGTCACCTCGTCGGCGGGGTGCACATCGCGGTCGTCCTGGCGAGGCTCGCCGGCGACATGGGCTACCGCACCGTCGTGATCGATCCGCGAAGGAGCTTCGGAAGCGAGGAGCGCTTTGCCCGCGTCGACCGCCTCCTCACCCTCTGGCCTGAGGAGGCCTTTCGGGAGGCGCGCCTCACCCCCGAGAGCGCCGTCATCGTCCTCACCCACGATCCCAAGCTCGACGACCCCGCCCTGGAGGCGGCGCTGCGAAGCCCGGTCTTCTACATCGGAGCGCTCGGGAGCAGCCGCACGCAGGAGCGGCGCAGTGCGCGCCTCCGCGAGCGAGGCTTTTCCGCTTCGCAGCTCGAGCGCATCCATGGCCCGGTCGGTCTCGACATCGGCTCCAAGGGTCCGGAGGAAATTGCGCTCTCCATCCTCGCCGAGATCGTGGCCACCCTGCGCGGGGCGCATTCGGTCATGAGAAAGGGCCCCGCCAGGTAGCGCGGCGCAAGGCGGCTCACCCCGCCCCGTCGGCGGCACGGCCGCCGACTCCCAACCCTGTCAGCACTTTGCGACGTTGATGGCGAGCCCTGCGAGAGCGGTCTCCTTGTAGCGGGCCTGCATGTCGCGGCCGGTTTCGTACATCGTGCGGATGACCTGGTCGAGGGAGACCTTGTGCCCAGTCACCTCGTGCATCGCCATGCGGGCGGCGTTGACCGCCTTAATCGCCCCGAAGGCGTTGCGCTCGATGCAGGGGATCTGCACGAGCCCCCCGATCGGGTCGCAGGTCATGCCGAGGTTGTGCTCCATCCCGATCTCGGCGGCATGCTCAACCTGCTCGTCGGTTCCTCCCAGTGCGGCGACGAGCCCGCCTGCAGCCATGGAGCAGGCAACCCCGATCTCGCCCTGGCAGCCGACCTCGGCCCCCGAAATCGAGGCGTTCTCCTTGTAGAGGATCCCGATCGCGCCGGCCGAGAGAAAGTAGCGAAGGAGCCCCTCGTCGTCGGCGCCTTCGATGAACTTCAGATAGTAGTGCGCAAGCGCCGGGACGACGCCCGCGGCCCCGTTGGTCGGGGCAGTGACGACCCGGCCTCCCGCGGCGTTTTCCTCACCGATCGCGAGCGCAAAGAGGTTGATCCAGTCCATGAGCGAAAGGGGATCGACCACCTCCGTCTTGAGGAGGGCCTGATAGAGGGAGGGCGCGCGCCGCCGCAGCGCGAGCCCCCCGGGCAGCACCCCCTCGGTGGCCAGCCCGCGCCGGGCGC
>DAHVAK010000166.1 GCA_027314665.1 Spirochaetales bacterium | reverse complement strand
ATCCAGCCCTACAAACCGCACTACAGTTGTGATACCCTTCTTCATGGCCGCCCCCTTTGCTTGTAGCTCTGCACTTCGATCTTCACGACCGCAGTGTAACCTACGTATTCGCAATTGGGGCGGTCACATCATTATGACTAGAACTGATTGGTCTTCAGCATTACCAGGGTGCAGGCTTCTATGTAGGGAATCCCCTCCCGCGTGAGGGCGACCTCGAGCTCGGGAGACTCCGTGCCCGGATTCAGGATGACCCGCTTCGGCTTCAGCGCCAGAATCGAGGGAATCATCGGTGAAACGTGTTGAGGGCCGACGTACACGCTCAGGGTGTCAACCGCGGAATCGATCTCGCTCAGGTCGTGGACGACCGGAAGCCCCTCGATCTCCTGGGCGAAAGGGTGCACCGGAAGGACCTCATGGCCATGCTCCTTGAGCAGGACCACCGCCTTGTTTGAATAGCGCTCCGGCTTCTTGCTCGCCCCGAGAACCACGACTCGCTCGCTCCCACGTTCCATGTGCTCACACCTCGCCGGTACAATGTAGCAAGGCGGGAGGAGGCGGTCAACTGAAAGGCAGCCGACAAAAAGACCGCACCCCCTTCAGCCTGGGCGAGCCTCCGGGGGTGCGGAGAATTAAGAGGAAAGGACAGCTTCTTTATCTGGAAAAGCTGCAAGCCAGTCAAGCCTTCATGATCTACCTACAGAAAGGCCTCCAGCTCGCGGATCGGACGGGAGCCCCTGAGCTTTCGGATGGCGGAGTTCTGCACCTGGCGAACCCGCTCCCGGGTGACCTTCAACTCCTTTCCGATCTCCTCGAGGGTGAGCGGCGCTTGGGCCGTGAGGCCGTAGCGGAGCTGCAGGATCCGAGTCTCGCGCCGGTCGAGCTGCTGGAGGACCCTGTCAAGGATCTCGCCGACGTTCTCCCGGAAGGCATCCGCCATCGGCTCCACCCTCTCGTCGCATGCCTGAAGGTCAAGGACCCTCGCTCCGTTCTCCGAATCCAGGGGCACGTCAAGCGACAGGGTGTCGGCCACATGCATCAGGGAGGTGCGCACCTTCTCCTCCGGCACCTCGACGAAGGAGGCAATTTCGCCCTCCGAAGGATTGCGACCGAGCTGCTGCGCGAGGTAGTGCGTCGCCTCGCTGAACTTCGTGATCGAATTGAGTACGTGAATCGGTACCCGAATGGTCCGAACCTTGTCCGCGAGGGCCTTCGTGATCGCCTGCTGAATCCACCAGGTTCCGTAGGTGGAGAATCGGCATCCACGGGTAGGGTCGAAGCGGTCCACCGCCTCGATCAATCCGATGTTGCCCTCGTTGATGAGGTCCAGGAGGGTAAGCCCCCGACGCTGATACCGCTTTGCGATGGAGACGACGAGCCGGAGGTTGCCGGTAATCATCCGATTCCGCTGGGCCTGGAGCGCCTCAGCGAGCCGCTGCCGCTCGATCGCGCACCCCTCCTCGGGGATCCGCCCCTCGGCGCGCCCTGCCTCCAGAGCGCGCAGCTCCGAGCGGAGCCGCCGGAGCTCCGTACCGATCTCGACCTCATCCGCCCGTGACAGGAGGGCGGAGCCCGCTATCTGCCGCAGGTAGAAGCCCAGCGCGTCATGGTCTTCGGCATGACGCATGTGAGCCTCCTCCCTATCCCATTCATCACGCCGTTTTCTTGTCATGTTCCTACCCGTCGATTCCGCCTTACCCAGGATGTGCGGTAGTATTCCGATCTTACGGCAAAACGAACGGAAAGCAATCAGGGAATCTTGATACTTGGCATAGGGGATTCTTGATACCGGAGGGCCGGAAGGCGCCAATGGCGCCAACCGGCCGGTCGTCTACTTCAGCTTCTTGCGCAGCCGCCGGGGGGAAGGGCGGGAGGGGTCGTGGACCTCGTTCGTCGAGGCTCGGTGAACGCGGGAGTTCAGGACAAGCAGGTACACGATCCCGGATACGATCATTAGGAAGGAGAGGATCTGCCCCATCGTGAAGTTCAAGAGCAGCGCCGGATGGGCCCGCTCCACTAGGGGCTGGAAGTGGATCGGAAAGCCGATCCCCGGATCGGGCTCGCGCAGGTACTCCAGCAGAAAGCGGATGATGCCGTAGCCGATGATGTAGATTCCGATCACGAAGCCCTTGAAGGGCTTGTGTTTGCGGAAGATGAACCAGATGAGGAGCCACAGGACGATCCCCTCAAAGAAGGCCTCGTAGAGCTCAGAGGGATGGCGGGGCAGGTTGAGCATCTGATTGGGACCCGTGACGGCTATCCCGACCTTCGCGGCCATCTCGCGGACCCAGGCGTGCTGCGTGGAGAGGCGCTCGGCATGGGGGTAGTACATCCCCCAGGGGAGGGTGGTCACCCTGCCCCACAGCTCCCCGTTGATGAAATTCCCGAGGCGCCCGAAGGTGTAGCCGAGCGGGACTCCCGAGATGAGCATGTCTCCCCAGTCGAGGACATCGATCTTCTTCCTCCTGCCGTAGATCACGATCGCGATGATCGCTCCCAGCAGCCCGCCGTGGTAGGACATGCCCGCCAGGCCGACGAAGTGGCCCGCCTCGAAGGGCCAGAAGATTCTCCAGGGATGGGTGATGTAGTAATGGGTTGGATCGTAGACCGTCGTGCCCACGATGCGCCCGCCGATGAGCAGCCCGATGATCCCCCAGAAGAAGAGATTGACGATGAGATCGTCGTTCACCTGAATCTTGCGCTGCTTGATCTGATAGCGGAAAAGGAGGTACGTGATGGCAAAGGCCACTACGTACATTAGGCCGTACCACCGGAGCGGGAGGCCGGGAATGATGTCCGGGCTGATCCAGGACGGATAGTGCAAAAAGCCGATCATTCTTTATCCTCTCATGATGCGATCGTCGCGAGCAGAGTAGCTCGAAAACCATCCCTGTTCAACGCCCGCGGTTCGCCGCGGTCGGTTCTCCCCTACAGCTTGAAGCCTGCAGCGACCGCGCGCACGAGCTTCGTCTTGATGAGCTGGTTCTCTTTGCGCAAGGTTGA
Organism: Spirochaetales bacterium; assembly: GCA_027314665.1. GTDB lineage: Bacteria > Spirochaetota > Spirochaetia > DAHUYW01 > DAHUYW01 > DAHUYW01. The sequence continues at coordinate 14,313 of DAHVAK010000166.1, read as the reverse complement.
GATCTCGTACTGCTGGGTTCGGATCGTCTCGATGAGATCCCCCTCGGTGAGGGCGCCGCTGCGCAGCAGATCCTCGAGGGACTTGATCTTCTCGTCGAAGTCGACCTGCGCCTCCATCTCGGCCTCCTCGTAGCTGTCCTCGAAATCCGGGAAGCCGACCGGGGCAGAGACCTCGCCCTCCTGCTGCATGATCTTGTCGGCGATCCGGTAGACCGCCTGCGCGAGGATCGACTCGGGTTTGTAGATGATGATCGGCAGCCGCGACGCGAGGGCCACATCCTGAAGGTGATCGCGGTAGATGATCCCCAGGTGCTCCATGTCGATGGCCAGGTACTCGCCGCAGGAGCGCCGGATCTTGCCCGCCTTGTCTCCGTCCTGGGGGTTGTCGAGCATGTTCAGGATCAGCCGCGGGCGAAAGCCGCCGACCCGGTTGTCGTAGGCGGTGCGGCTCTCGAGATCGACGCGCCCGATCTCCTCGAGGAGGCGGGGCACGTAGACCCGCTGCAGCGACCGCTCCTCGTGCTTCAGCGACTCGAGGTATTCCCAGGCGGGCGATTTCTGCTTGAAGGAGGCCGACATGATGCGAAAGACCGAGTTCTTCAGAAACAGGTAGGCGTTGAGCGTGGCGGTGAGGGTCGGGGCCGTGACGATGATGCCCCGCCCGGAGATCAGAAAAAAGTCGAGGGTATTGAAGTTGGTGCCGGCCCCCAGATCCATGACGAGGTAGTCAGCGTCAAGGGCTTGGAGCTTGCGCAGGAGCATCCGCTTCTGCGAGCTCTTGAGGTTCGCCATGCCGGGAATCTCGGAGTCTCCCGGAAGGAATCGAAGCCCGCTGTACTCAGTCTCGAGGATGATCTCTTCGAGCTTTCCCTTTGGGTTGGTCAGATAGGTTCCGATGCCGCGCGGCACCGAGCTCAAGCCCAGGATCGTGTGGAGGTTGGAGCCCCCAAGGTCGAGATCCGCGAGGATCACGCGCCGACCTGCCTGGGCGAGCGCGATGGAGAGATTCGCTGCAACGAGCGACTTGCCTACCCCGCCCTTGCCGCTCGCGATGGGAACGATCTGCATCGCCGCCCTCACCCCGGCCCATCGGAGCCGGCGTGGCGGGAAGCCGCCTCTCCGGCGGGCAGGCTCGCCGAGCCATTCGGGAGGGGCGCCTCAGGGGCAACCTCGAGCTTCGGGTAGAACGCCAGGAAGAGGAAAAAGAGCAGATCCAGAAGCACGACGAAGAGGAAGCCCACCGCCAGGACGGCAGAGAGAGCGCGACCCTCGGGCAGGAGACCGGGGTAGGGCAGCAGGCCTCCCAGGAGCCCGAGCACGGCCAGCCCCATGATCGCGGAGGCGGCCTTTCCCGCGGCGAGAAGCCGCGCGTAGTTGCCGTAGCGCTGCGGATAGAGCCCCAAAAAAAAGAAACCAAGCGGCATGACGACCTGACCGACCGCCCCCCAGAGCAGGAAAGCGAGCGTCGAAAAACCGCGTCCCTGACCGAGGAGCAGTGAACCAAGACGAAGGATGACCAGGCTTCGCAGGATCTCCCAGAGGAAACCGGTGAAACAGACGATCCTCTTGGTTGTCATGTAGAAGGCAGTGTAAGCGCACGGACTTTTGCTGGTCAAGGGGCCGCATTCCTCCCGCCCGGGCTGCCAACTTGACAAACCATGCCGTTACATAGAATAAAGAACCATCCGGGCTAAAGCGGGATGGGGTCATGAACAGAAGAGAGCGGCTGTTGTGGGTAGGGCTGCCTGCCCTCCTCATCGTTTTCGTGGTGGCCGTCTCCGCCTCGCCGGCACTGCCGGCCGAGCCGCGGACTGCCACGATCCCGAGCAGCGACTACCTGAGCCTCTTCGACCGGGTCTTCCGCTCCATTCAGCAGAGCTACGTCGACAAGGTCGATCCGAAGACGCTCTTCGAAGGCGCGATGAAGGGGCTCTTCCAGAGCCTGGATGATCCGCATTCCTACTACATGAGCAAGGACCAGGTCCAGGACCTCACCGAGCTCACGGACGTGACGCGCGGTCAGTTCGGTGGGGTGGGGCTGATGATCTCCAAGCCCCCCATCCCGTCGAGCGACCCCGGGGCGAAGCCCCTGCTCGGGACCAAGCTTCCGCCGCCCTACGTCGAGGTCGTCTCGCCGCTTCACGGCACCCCCGCCTACCGAGCGGGCATCCTGCCCGGGGATCGGATCATGAAGATCGACTACCAGCCCACCGCCGACATGACGATGGACCAGGTGCTCGCCAAGCTTCGCGGCAAGCCCGGCACGACCGTAACGGTCACCGTCCTGCGGGGTACGGAGATCACCTTCTCGGTCGACCTGGTGCGCTCGATCATCCAGGTGCCCGACGTGAAGTACGCCATGATGCCTGGCGAGATTGCCTACCTTCGCATCATCCAGTACACCGCGGCCACCCCCGAAAAGGTCCGGGAGGCGCTCGCCAGCTTCGCAAAGAGCGGCTATTCCTCTCTCATCATCGACGAGCGCGGCAACCCCGGCGGGCTGCTTCCCGCGGTCGTGCAGGTCGCCTCCTACCTCCTGCCCTCGGGAACCATCGTGAGCACCCGTTCCCGCGACTCCACGGCCAACGAGGTCTTCACGGCCCCCGGTGATCCGCTCGTTCCGGCCTCGGTTCCCATCATCGTGCTCATCGACAAGGGCTCGGCCTCCGCGTCGGAGATCCTCGCGGCGGCGCTCCACGACAACCATCGGGCGATGCTCGTCGGGCAGACCTCCTACGGCAAGGGCTCGGTCCAACAGGTCTTTTTCCTGCGCGACGGCGACGGAGCCTTCAAGCTGACGACCGCGCGCTACTACACCCCAAATGGCAACAACATCGACAAGATCGGCATCGCCCCCGACAAGGAGGTGCGCATGCCGGAGCTGGGCCAAGGCGAGCAGGATTCCCTCAAGATCCTGATCCAGCAGAATGCGATCACCAATTTCGTTCGGGACAATCCCGATGCTCCCGCGCAGAGCGTTGACCGCTTCATCGCGAAGCTGCACGGCGAGGGGATCGTCTTGAGCGACCAGTTCCTCCGGCAGCTCGTTCGCAGCGAGCAGAGCCGAATGATGCCGAACCCCCCGATCTACGATGTGGAGTACGATCCCGTGCTCAAAGAAGCGGTGAACCTCCTCACCGCCGGAGGCTACAGCACGGGAGCGAGCCGCTAGCAGCGCGCATGCGTCAGTTTATCCTCCCGGCGGACTATTCCGGCGAGAGTCGGCTCACTCTTCGCGGTCGAAGCTTCCACTACCTGAAAAACGTCCTCCGACTTCCGATCGGAAGCTCCTTTCCGGGGATGGACACCCGCGGCGCGCGCGTGACGCTCACCTTGGTGGCATTGGGCAAGGACTCCTGCACGATTGCGGTGGAGCCGGAGCCGGCGAGCCTCGGGCTCAATGCGGGAGGTGAGCGCCCCGATGCGCGGCCCCGCATCGCGCTCTTTCAGTGTTTGCCGAAGGGAAGGAAGATGGACCTCATCGTGCGCCAGGCGACCGAGGCCGGGGTCCACCGGATCGTGCCGGTCTTGAGCGAGCACAGCCTCGCGCGAGGGGAAGCCGACGAGGGGGGAAGGCTCGCTCGGTGGAACCGGATCGTTCGCGAGGCCCTTCAGCAGAGCGGCACCGGCCATCTTCCCCTTCTCGAGGGCCCCGTCCCGTTCGAGGCGATTCCCGCGGAGCACGCCCACGGGGGCCCCGGGCTCTTCTTTCACGAGCGGCCCCTTGCAAACAAGACCCTGCACGAGTATCTTCTTGACGCCGCCGGCGAGGTAGCCCTGGTTGTCGGCCCCGAGGGCGGCTTGTCGAGCCGGGAGGTCGCTCTTCTGACCGACGCCGGTTTCGGGGCGATTTACCTCGGCGAGAGCGTCCTAAGGGTCGAGACGGCGGCGCTCTATGCGCTCGCCGCGGTGCAGGTTGTGCTCCTGGAGAGAGACTCGTGGAAAGTAAGACCAAGATCAAACGGGTGAAGATCGTCAACGTGCCGGTCGACATCGTCCGGGAAGACGAGCTCGAAGAGGCCGTCAAGGGTATGCTCGCCGACGGCGACCGCCATCAGATCGTCCTTCTCACCCTTGCCGACATGCTCAAGGCGCGGCACAACGCGGAAATGAAAAGGACCGTGAAGGAGGCCTCGCTCGTCGTCCCGATTTCCAAGGGCATCCTCCGCGGCGCTCGCTTCCTGCGTCGCGAGGTCCCGGTTCGCTACATGCCCTTCGAGTTTGTCATCCGGCTTCTCGGCATTCTCGAAAAGTACAAGAAGTCCGTCTACCTGCTCGGAAATCGACCGGAGGAGCTGCAGGTCTCGGCGAGCAATCTCCGGGCATCCTTTCCCTCCCTGAGCATCGTCGGTCGCTGTGCGGGCTACTTCCCCAAGGGCATGGAGAAGAACATCATCCTCGCGATTCGCAAGGCCTCACCCTCCCTTCTGCTTGCCGGCCACGGGCTCTCCGCCCGCGACACCTGGGTCGCCAACAACAAGCGCAACTTCAACTCGGGCATCTATCTGTGGTGCGGCGACTGCTTCGATATCTTCTCGGGCAAGCGCAACAAGCCCTCGCGCGCCGCATGGGAGAACGGGACCGAGTCGCTGCCCTCGCTCGTGAGCCATCCCTGGCGCGTCTTCCGCGGCTTGCTCTACCTGTACTACGCCCTCCTCCTCGTCGTTCATCGCTTCCGCGGCATCTAGGAGGGACGCGCCTTTAGGGTTGCCGACCGGAATTTCTCTTGCGTTCCCCGTTCTCCTAGATTATCCTTGCTCCGCCCTTTGGATGTTAGAAGTTCTCTTCATAGATCATGACCTGCAGGCACATCTTTTCCTCAAGATGATCCTGCCGGAGGACTGCGGCATCGTCTCCGCGACGGAAGGCCGGACCGGCATCGAGCTCGCCCGAACCCGCTCCCACGACCTGATCCTTCTCGATCTGGATCTCCCCGACATCGCCGCCATGGACGTCCTGAGCGCGATCGTCGCGATTCCGGGGGCCGCTCCGATCGTCGCGCTCGCGGCCTCGCCCGACCCCCATGTGATCGTGCGCGCGGTGAAGGCGGGCGCCTACGATTGTCTCGTCAAACCGATCGACGGCAACAAGCTTCGAGGCGCCCTCGACGCCGCCGTGCTCTTCAGGCTGCGGCGCTCCACCTTCCGGCGCTCCCCTGCCGCCTCGAGCGCGATTCTTTCGGAGATCGTCGGGGAAAGCGAGGCCCTTCACGGGGTCTGTCGGCTCATCGAGATCTACGCGCGATCCAACGCCGCGGTGCTCGTGAGCGGAGAGAGCGGAACCGGCAAGGAGCTGGTCGTTCGCGCGATTCATCGCCTGTCGCCCCGCAGCGGCTGGCCGTTCGTCGCCGTGAACTGCGCCGCAATACCCGAGACCCTCATCGAAAGCGAGCTTTTCGGCTCGGAGAAAGGAGCCTACACCGACGCGGTCGCGCGGCCCGGGCTGTTCGAGCTGGCGAGCGGGGGAACGCTCTTCCTCGACGAGAGCGGCGAGCTAAGCCCGCGCGCCCAGGTGAAGCTCCTGCGCATCCTCGAATCGCGGGAGCTGTCGAGGGTCGGCGGGACGCGCTCCGTTCCGATCGACGTGCGCGTCGTGGCCGCGACCAATCGCGACCTCAAGGAGGCGATCGGCGCCCGCTCGTTCCGCCAGGACCTCTACTATCGCGTCCACACCCTCCCCCTCGACCTCCCGCCCCTGCGCGAGCGAAGGGACGACGTCCCGCTGCTGGTGGAGCATTTTCTGAAGATCTTTCAGTTCAACGGGCGCATGAGCTATCCGGCCATCGAGCTCCTGTGCGACTACACCTGGCCCGGCAACATTCGCGAGCTTCGCAACGTGGTCGAGCGCGCCGTGCTTCTCTCCGAGCAGGGGGTAATTGAGCGCCGTCACATCTGGTTCGGCTGAAAGCCCAGTCAGATCCCGCGCACGTAGCTTCCGACGACGACCGGCACGATCTCCCCGTTCGGATAGGTGCGCGTGCCTTCCACCTCGCCGAGGACGAGGATGCGCTCGTTGGGCAGGATGAGCTCCCGAGCGGCTACGCTCGGGCTGGGGCGTGCGGCGAGGCGCGCAGCGAAGGCGGGGCCGGCAAGCTCGACGATGCAGCGATAGAGGCTGATGGAGCTGACCCCGTGCCACTCTCCCTCCACGAGCTCGATCTCGGCTTGGAAGCCCTGCGCGTCGCGGGTGAGGATCTCGACGGACTGCACGACCCCCGTGAGGACGACGAGCTTGCCGGCCCCGGGAAGGGGCGCTCCGGCGGCTGCGGCGGCGCTGAGACTTGCAAGGGTCACCGTCGGATCGAGCACGGCGGTCACATCGCGGAGCGAGAGGCTGAAGGCGAGGGGAGCCGCGAGCAAAAGAGCCAGTGCGGAAACAAAACGCCTCATGGTCGTCCTCCTTCGTCCGAGATTATACGGGAGGGCGATCGAGGTGTCCACGCGCGCGGCGGGCTCGCAGGCGCTGCGCAAGCGTTCGCGGCCAACTGTCTCCAGTCTCAAGAGCATCTCCATTTCTGCCGTAGATATTTGACAAGAGAGGCCTTGACTATTAATATAAAACGAGTTAGCTAGAAGGGAAGGTCTCGTCGGAAGAGGTTACATGAACAACAACGACATTGTTCCTGGGTTTGACGAGGAAAAGGATGATAGCCTCAAGATCAGACTGCAGCGTGTCGACTCACCCGAGGGATGCCTGGTGCTTTTTCTCACGGGATATATCGATACATACAACTCCAACTTCTTCCAGAAACGAGTGTCAAAGGCAATCGAGTCCGGCTACTCGAAGCTCATCTTCAACTGCGCTGGCCTCAATTATGTCTCGAGCACAGGGATAGGCTCGTTCACGGCCTTTCTCAAGGCGGTAAAGCCGCGAGGCGGGGATCTCGTGCTTCTGGAAATCCAGCCGAAGGTGTATGAGGTATTCCAACTTCTCGGATTCTCCCAATTCTTCAACATCAAAGACAACCTGAACGATGCGGTCGATTTTTTTCGGGCAGGGACCCAGGGCAATCCTGCGGAGATCTTTCCGAAGATTTTCCAGTGCCCCATCTGTTCGAAAAAGCTGAAAGCGACGAAACCGGGAAGGTTTCGCTGCTCCGAGTGCAAAACGATCCTGGCGATAGACAATTCCGGGCAGGTCTTCCTCGGATAGGCCTCCCGTCCGACCGATTCGCGGAGGGTTCCACATGACAGCGACAGAGAAGATTGAAGCATTCTTGATCAATTTGGGAATTACCTTTCAGCAGGTCAATGAGAACACGTGGTTCATCCACGATGCCGACAAGGGTCTCGACCAGGTCATCGTCATAGCGGAGGATCCTCTCGTCATCATTCGCGTGAAGGTGATGCCGATACCCCACAAGAAGCGCGAAGAGTTCTTCGAGCGGCTGCTGCGCCTAAACGCCTCGGACGTTATTCACGGGGCATACGGGCTTGCCGACGATTCCGTCGTCTTGATTGACACGCTCCAGTATGCGACTCTCGATCTTGAAGAGTTTCAGGCGTCTCTCGATGCTATCGGCTTGGCCCTTGCCCAGCACTACCCTGTTCTCTCAGACTACCGAGATAAATAAGAGGAGCTGATCCTATGGGAATTTTCGATCGTTTCAAGAGAGTCGTCAAATCGAACCTCAACGACATGATCAGCAAGGCTGAAAATCCGGAAAAGATGCTCAATCAGCTGATCATCGATATGAACGAGCAGCTCATCGATTCCAAGAAGGCCGTTGCTGCGGCAATCGCCGATGAAAAGAAGCTCGAGCGGGAGATGATCACCAACCAGCAGCAGGCGGAGGACTGGGAAGGTAAGGCACGCCTGGCCCTGAAGGCTGGCAAGGAGGATCTCGCGAAGGAGGCCCTCCTGCGCAAGCAGGAGTACGACGGGCTCAGCGCCCAGTACAAGCAGCAGTTCGACGCCCAGCACGAGTCGGTCGACAAGCTCAAGGTCTCGCTCCGCCAGCTTCAGCAGAAGATCGAAGAGGCAAGCCGCAAGAAGAATCTCCTCGTCGCCCGCGCGAAGCGCGCCGAGGCCCAGAAGCAGATTCAAAGCACCATGGGCAGCATGGCCGACACCTCCGCCTTCGAGGCCTTCGATCGCATGGCGGCGAAGGTGGACCAGATAGAGGCCGAGGCGGATGCGATGGGCGAGATCGAGGACGCCACGAAGTCGCCCGATCAGGACCTCGAAAAGCAGTTCAAGGAGCTGGAGTCCTCCGGCGCCAGCGCCGACCTCCTCCTGGAGGACCTCAAGAAGAAGATGAAGGCCGAGGAGCAGCTTCCCGAGAAATAGCTCTCGAGCCTCTCTCGAGTTTGGCCCCTCTGCCTTCACGGGGAGGCATCATCAGGATCAACCTTGTGACTGAGGATGCGATCCTCGCGAAGCGCTTTCTCGGCTACTGTGCCCGCGAGAAGGGCCTCGAGGCGCTCTCCTCCAGCGAGCCGGTCGGGGTCGCGGATATCGACCTCTACGTCCTTCCCGTCGAACGCCTTCACCTCCTCTTGGAGGATCCTTCCTGGACCTTGAGCTGCATTCCGATCATTGCCTACGGCGATCCGTCCGCCCTGCGAGGCGCCTTCCTCGCGGGCTGCGCCGACTATCTGCGGGAGCCCTGGTCGATAGAAGAGCTCGCCCTCCGCGCGCGAAGACTCATTTCACTTCCGCGGCTCTGCTTGCGGGGGATTCCCCTGCGCTTGAGCGAGGGGAGCGTCGCCACCCGCTTCGGTCGGGCCGAGCTCACGTTCCCGGAGCAGCGCATCCTGCTCGCCCTCCTGCGGCACAAGGGCAGCGTCGTCCCGCGGTCGGCGCTCCAGTGCGCCCTGTGGGGAAGGCTTCCGCAAGGGCGCTCGCGGGTCGTGGACGTCCACGTCTCCTCGCTGCGCCGCAAGCTCCGGCGGGTCCTCCCGAGCGGGGAAGCGGGACCGCTCATCCGTGCGGTGAAGGGAATCGGCTACCTGGTATGCGCCGAGGAGGCTTTGTAGAACACGACTGTTATCATCCTGTGTATAACTTCGGGATAATGGGCAGAATGCTCGGTTCGGTGGGTCACAATGGACCAACCGATACGCGCTTTGGCACACCGGCGTTACGCAGTAGAATGTAAGTTATTATCTCATAATAAGTTATGAATGACCTCTCGGGAGGCACACTCTTGGCAAGGAATTTGCAGTAGGCAATGGCTCCTGCTCCAAAGCCGATTGTAGTGAGAATTCGTACGTCATTCCTGTGGATAACCTGTGAAACATGTGCGAAAAGGTTCCGCATAAGTGGGGTCTTCCCCGGGGCGTTCGCTTCACTTCGCTCCGGCGGCTGCCGATACTCGAAGCTACGAGAAGACAGACTTGCTGACTGGAGGTCCGCCCACGACGGGGGCCGAGATGGCACGCGGCGCTGTTCGAAAACTGGTTGACTCCCTTCTCATTCCCCTCCTCGCCCTCTCGGTCTTTATAGTTATTTTTGCTCTTTTGGTCCTCTGCTCGATAATCTATTCCTGGGTCGGCAGCTACAACCCGAGCGTGCCGGTAAGCCTGGGCCGCTTCCTCGGCCAGCTTCCCGCCGCCTCGAAGGCGGTCCTGTTCAGCGCGGTGGTCGCCACCACCCTGTTCCTCATCTACCGCATCCGCAAGCGCCCGGGGCTGCGCCTGCTCTCCTTTCTCTTCGCCCTGGCCTCCGTGGGGGCGCTCCTGTTCTTCGGCATGGCAGGCCTCGATCGGCTCTCCGGGCGGGGTGCCGCGAGAGAGGCGCAAGCGGTCCAGCCCTTCGTTCCCCAGCGCTTTGAGGTTCTTCGCTCGGCTACGCTCTACGTCGAGCGGGTTCAGGGAACGAGGCTCTTCGGCGTGGCGGTGGTCCGCCCCAATGCGGATCCGGCGATCACCTTCGCTTCCGAGGCCCAGTTTCATCCGAAAGGGATGACGATCGCCCTCCCCCAGGGGAGTCTCGCGGTCTCGCCGGCCAATCCGGACTTCGGCCCGGTCTTTCAGCCCCCTCCCTTTCTCCGCGCCCTTCTCTCCGACATGGGCTGGGCGACCGCCGCAGTGCAGCGGGCCTTCGCCGCCTCCCGGCTCGATTTTGCCATCGCGGCCGGCGCCATCCTCCTGTTCTGCATGAGCTGTATGATGCTTGCCCGGCTCACCCGGTGGCCGCTTCTCAATGCCCTGCTCACGCTTGTCGTCTTTCGGGGAGTCTTTTGGGTGCTCCCGATCCTGCAGACCCCGCCGGCTGCGCAGGTCGAGCGCCAGATCGCCGCAGCCCTCCACCTTTCGGCATGGAGGGCGAGTCTCCCTTCGTTTGCCCTGATCCTGCTCGGCGTGATCTTCATATTGGTGGACCTCACGCTCCTGGGATGGCGCGAAAGGGGAGATCGCGCGCATGGATAACCTTCCCCGCAGGGTGCTCTGGCTGATCGTCCTCTTCGATCTAGGCGCCTTCGCCTTCTCCTTCGTGCTTGCGCTCATCGGCTTTCAAAGCAAGGAGGTTCTCCCGGCCTACTACTGGCGCTGGATCTGGAACCGCGCGGCGATGGACTTCATCCAGGAGATGAGTCCCGTGCAGTGCACGGCCATCCTGGTCGGCGACTCGATCCTGCCGAGCGCGGGCCGCTCGCGCTCGTCGCCCCGAGGCGGGCTTGCCCCCTTCTACCGGCTCGTGAGCTCATCGCTCGTGACCTTCCTTCTCCTCACCCTTGTCTTCACCGGGCTGTCCGAGGGGGTCGATCCCCTCCTCAACGCCAACCGCGACGCGATTCTCTATCAGAGTCAACTCGCCCGCCGGTTCTACGCGAACTACGAATCGGCCTACGCGAAGGGGGAGCTGCAGAGCGCGAAGTACTATCTCGACTTCTACCGCAGGCTTGCCCCCGCGGATCAGGCCGCCCGCGACAAGTCGGATCAGCTCATCATTCAGATCGAGCGCCAGAGACCGAACAGCGCTCCGGTGGTGAGGCCTTCGGAGGGGCCGCTGCAGAACGCCAGCGTCGCCGAGCTCGTTAGGCTTGCCCGCGAGTACCTAAAAAGGCAGGATTTTGCCTCGGCGCGCTACTACGCGACCCTCGCCACCGACGTCGTTCCCGCCGACAGAGAGGCCGCCCTCGTGGCAAGCGAGGCCCTTGCGGGGCTCTCGCGGATCACCCCGAATCCGGCCGATCGGCAGCGAAGCTACTACTTCTCCCTGAAGGCCAAGGGGAGGGAGGCCCTCGAGGAGGGCGATCCGAAGACGGCCTACTACCTGTTCAAATCCCTCGCGGCCGAGCACCCGAACGACCCCGACGTCGTCACCTACCTGAAGCGCACGGTCGAGCAGCTTGCAGAGTTTTCCTTTTTCCGCGACGAGATCGACCGTACGGTTCCCTACCCCGGCGTGCGCAACGTGGTCTACCTAAACCGCAGCGGCCCTGGCGGGCGTGAGATCCTCTCCATCCGGAAGATGGTGGTCGTGCCGGAGGGAACCTATTTCGAAGGGATCGAAGCCCTGGGCTTCTCGACCGACGGATCGGTCCTCTACCATCTCGTCGCTCCCTACGGAAAGCTCATGGGCTCGAAGATCAACATGGACTGCATCGGGCGAGAGAGGGCCGTAAGCTATCTGCCGACCCTCGTGTCGGGAGCGCTGCCGGGGGGAGGCAAGGACGAGCTTCCCCTCGGGACCACGGTCCGCGGTCTCGCCCTCTTCAGCACCGAGCGGAGCGACCTCGCCCATGTTGCGCTTCCGCAGCTGTGGCACGCCGGGGATCTCCTCCAGCAGTTCGGCTACCTGAAGGCCCCTGTCCAGATAGAGCTCCTGCGGCGCATCCTCTTTCCCTTCGGAATGCTCATCCTCTCGATCGCCGCCATAGGCGTCGGCTGGTCCTTGCGGGCCCCGGTCGGCAGGCCGAGAGTCCTCGCCTACCTTCTGGTTCCCCTCTTCCCCTTCGTGATCTCCCTGATCACCGAGCTCTACTTCTTCGTGAGCAAGCTCCTCTTCGGCTTTGCGCTCTTATCCTTCGGACAGGACATCGCCCTGTTGATCTTGCTTGCGGTGCAGTTCGTTCTCCTGTTCCTTGCCCTCGTCTACGTGGCCGGCCAGTCGGGGGAAATCCTTGCGGAGTAGGGCTCAATCCTCTCCGACGCGCTCGATGTGCGCGCCCAGGGAGCGCAGCCTTTCGGAGAGGTTCTCGTAGCCGCGCTCGATCTGATAGACGTTGTCGATCACGCTACGCCCCTCCGCGCACAGCGCGGCGATGACGAGGGCCATGCCGGCGCGCACATCGGGCGATACGAGCTCGGAGGCCTTCAGACGCGAGGGACCGCTCACCACCGCGCGGTGCGGATCGCAGAGGATGATCCGGGCCCCCATCGCTATGAGCTTGTCGACGAAGAACATGCGCGATTCGAACATCTTCTCGTGGATGAGCACCGTGCCCTCGACCTGCGTCGCCACGACCGTGATGATGCTCGTGAGGTCGGGCGGAAAGCCGGGCCACGGGGCGTCGGCAATCTCGGGGATCGAGCCGCCCATGTCGGGAACCACCTTCAGCTTCTGGCCCGGGGCGACGTGAAGGGAGGATCCGTCGACCTCCCAGTGGATCCCGAGCTTGGCGAAGGCAATCTTCGTCATCCGAAGCGCCGCCGGATCGGCCTCGTCGATGACGAGATCGGCGCGCGTCACGGCGGCGAGCCCGATGAAGGAGCCCACCTCCATGAAGTCCGAGCCGATCCGGAAGTCGGCCCCGTGCAGGCGCTTCACTCCGTCGATCGAAAGGATGTTCGATCCGATTCCGCTGATGCTCGCTCCCATGGCGTTGAGCATGCGGCAGAGGTCCTGCACGTGCGGCTCAGACGCCGCGTTCTCGACCACCGTGTGCCCCTCCGCAAGGACCGCCGCCATGATCACGTTTTCGGTCGCGGTCACCGAGGCTTCGTCGAGGAAGATGTCGACCCCGACGAGCTTGTTCGCGGTGAGGCGGAACTGTCCGTCGACCTCGACCCTCACTCCGAGGGCGGCAAGGGCGAGAAAGTGGGGATCGAGCCGGCGCCGCCCGATGACGTCGCCCCCCGGGGGCGGGAGGACGACCCGCCCGGTGCGGGCAAGGAGGGGGCCGGCGAAGAGGATCGAGGCCCGAATCCTCTTGGCCAGCTCGGGCGGGATTTCCGAGGACTTCACGTCGGTCATCTTGATCCGGCAGAGGTTCGCCTCCGGCCCGCTTACCGTCGCCCCGAGGGCGCGGAGAACGTCGATCATCACGCCCACGTCCTCGATGTCGGGGATGTTGCGCAGCACCACCTCTTCGTCGGTGAGCAAGGCCGCCGCGATGCAGGGCAGGGCGGAGTTCTTGTTGCCGCTTGCACGGATGCGCCCGTTGAGCGGGAAGCTGCCGTCTACGAAATACTTGCTCATGGGGCGAAGGTAGCGCATCGCCGCCTGACCTGTCAACGAAGGGCGCCCGGGCTCGAAGGCGTCGCGGGCCGCCCGTGCGGGGCTCGACCCGTCCGCGGACGGCGACGGGTGGCACAAGGAGGCGATCTGCGCTAAGATTCCCCAGACCCATGAAGGTGATGAAGTTCGGCTCCAGATCCCTCCAGGACAGCTCCCGCATCCGCGCGACGGTTTCGATTATCCTCGCCGAAAAGGCGAGAAAGACGGTCGTGCTCTCGGCGATGCGCGGGGTAACCGAGAAGCTCATCGCCGCCGCGAGGGAGGCGGAGAGGGGCCAGGCGACCTACCACGAGCACGTCAAGGAGATCGCCCTTCGGCAGGCGCAGTCGGTCGAGGAGCTTCTTCCGCAAGGCGAGGGCACGCTTTCCCGGCTGAACGGGCTTCTCCAGGAGCTCGAGGAGATCCTCACCGGCATCGAGCTCGTTCGGGAGTGCTCGCCCCGCAGCCTGGATCTGGTGATGAGCTTCGGCGAGCGGCTCAATTGCACCCTGGTTGCCGACTACCTCGCTTCCCTCGGACAGTCCGCCCTCTTCCTCGACGCGCGGGAGATCCTCCGCACGGACGACAGCCACGGCGCCGCCGAGGTGGACTTCGCCGAAAGCTACCGCCTCATCCGTGAGCGCTTCGCGGGCATGGGGGCGATCCCGGTCGTCACGGGCTTGATCGCGGCATCGAAGGAGGGGGCGACCACCACCCTCGGGCGGAACGGCTCCGACTACACCGCCTCGATCCTGGGGGCCGCCCTCGGCGCGGAGGCCATCGAGATCTGGACCGATGTAGACGGCGTCATGAGCGCCGATCCGCGCTTCGTAGCGTCGGCCTTCGTCATCCCCGAGATGGGCTACCAAGAGGCGATGGAGCTCTCGTACTTCGGGGCGAAGGTGCTCCATCCCAACACGATGATCC
>DAHVAK010000160.1 GCA_027314665.1 Spirochaetales bacterium | reverse complement strand
CGGCGACGGGGTGATCCTCGCTGGGCTTTACCGCGGCTTCGAGAACCTCCTCCGCCTGGGCCGCATCGAGCGGATGCCGACCCTTTGGGCCTGCCAGGCGGAGGGCTCGAGCGCCATCGTCCGGGCGCTCGCCGCCGGGGGTTTCGGCGATCCACTGCTCTCCCGCACCCTCGCCGATTCGATCTCGGTAGACGTGCCGCGAAACGGAGCCCACGCCCTCGCGAAGCTCTCCCGCTACGGGGGTAGGGCGATAGGGGTCTCGGACGAGGAGATTCTCGCCGCCCAGCATCGCCTTGCCTCGCGCAGCGGGCTGTTCGCCGAGCCCTCCTCGAGCGCAGCCTTCGCCGGCTTCCTCAAGGTGCAAGGCACGCTTCCGCCGGAGAGCCGGGTGGTCCTGCTCATCACGGGATCGGGCCTGAAGGACATCGAGAGCGCCGAGCGCGGGCTCTCTGCGGAGCAGGCCGCCGCGGCCGGAGCGCACCCCAAGGAGCACACCAGATGATCGACCTGAAGATAGACAGCAGCCAGCGGGCAAGGAACGTGAAGCGGTGCCGCGAGCGGGGCATCCTCCTTCCCACCTTCGCTCAGATGCGAGACCCCTCGACCATTCCGGAGGCGATCAAGCGCGAGCTTGCCGAAATCGGGCTGTGGGACGTGCACAGCCGCAACCTCTTTCGCGTCACCTGGCGCAACGAGCCGGTGGAGCGGGGGGGCGCCTTCGGCGGGGTGAACTTTCTCGAGCTTCCCCACGCCCTCACCGGCGTGAAGGCGCGGATTGTCGCCCTCGTCGGGAAGTGGTTTCCCACCGGGGCGCACAAGGTCGGGGCGGCCTACAGCTGTCTTGTCCCCGAGCTGATTACGGGGCGTTTTGATCCAACGAGCAAGAAGGCGGTCTGGCCGAGCACGGGAAACTACTGCCGCGGCGGCGCCTACATCTCGCGCCTGCTTGCCTGCCCTTCGGTGGCGATCCTTCCCGAGGGGATGTCGCGCGAGCGCTTCGCCTGGCTGAAGACGATGGCCGAGGAGGTCATCGCCACGCCGGGAAGCGAGAGCAACGTCAAGGAGATCTTCGACAAGTGCATCGAGCTTGAGCGCACCCGTGACGACGTGGTCATCTTCAATCAGTTCGATCAGCTCGGCAACCACCTCTGGCACTACGCGGTCACCGGGCCGGCGATGGAGTCGGTCTTCCGCGAGATAGCTCGAGCGGGGGATTGCGTCGCGGGGGTCGCGCTCGCCTCGGGCTCCGGCGGCACCCTGGGCGCCGGATCCTACCTCAAGGGGGTCTTCCCCGGCGCGAAGCTTGCCGTGCTCGAGGCGCTGCAGTGCCCAACGATTCTCGAGAACGGCTTCGGTGCCCACCGCATCGAGGGGATCGGCGACAAGCACATCCCCTGGATCCACAACCTTCGCGACACCGACCTGGCGATCGCAATCGACGACGAGTTGCCGATGCGCTTTCTGCGGCTGTTCAACGAGCGCGAAGGCCGGCGCCTTCTCGCCGAGGCGGGGGTGGCGGACTCCCTCCTCGCGAGGCTCGACTGGATCGGGATCTCCGGGGTGGGCAACCTCATCGGCGCCATCAAGATGGCGCGCTACTACGAGCTCGGCGAGCACGACGTGCTATTCACCGTGTTCACCGACTCGCTCTCATTGTACGGCAGCAGGCTTCGGGAGCTGGAGGCGGAGCGGGGAGCCTACGATCAGCGCCAGGCCGATCGGGACTACGAGCGCCTCACGAGCCTTGACGCCGATCATCTCCTCGAGCTGAGCCACCTCGATCGGCGGCGGATCCACAACCTCAAGTACTTCACCTGGATCGAGCAGCTCGGAAAGGGCATCGACGAGCTTCGCGAGCAGTGGAGCGAGCATCGCTCCTACTGGGGAGGCCTGCACCGCCAGGTCGCCGCGATCGACGCCCTCATCGAGGAGTTCAACCGCGAGGTGAGGGGATGATCCTGCTTCGCAACTGCCTGCACGTGATCCGTTCGGGGGCGGAAGGGCTCTCCGGGGTCGACATCCTGGTCCAGGGGAAGCGCATCGCGCAGATTGGAAAGAGCCTCGCGCCGCCCCACGGCACTCGCGTGATCGATGCCGCCCGCCACGTCGTCACCGCGGGCTTCGTCAACACCCATCATCATTTCTATCAGACCCTCACCCGGAACCTGAAAGAGGTCCAGGACGCGAAGCTCTTCGATTGGCTGGTCTACCTCTACGAGGTCTGGAAGGGGATCGACGAGGAGGCGGTCTACTGGTCGAGCAAGCTCGCGATGGCGGAGCTCCTTCTTACGGGCTGCACCTGCACGACCGACCATCACTATCTCTATCCGTCCGGCTTCGCCGAGGATCTTCCCGGGCTGCAGTTCAAGGCCGCCGAGGAGCTCGGGATGCGCTTCGCGCCGACCCGCGGCTCCATGTCGCGCTCGAAGAAGGACGGGGGCCTTCCCCCCGACACCGTCGTGCAGGACGAGGATGCGATTCTCGAGGCAAGCGAACGGGCGATCGCGCGCTACCACGATCCGGCGCTCGACTCGATGCGCAGGGTGGCCCTCGCCCCCTGCAGCCCCTTCTCGGTCACCGAGCGGCTCATGCGGGAGACGGCCCGTCTCGCCCGGCGCCACGCCGTGCGGCTCCATACCCATCTCGCCGAGACCGAGGACGAAAGCAACTATTGCGCGGCAGGCTACGGCTGCCGCCCCCTCGCGCTCATGGAGCGCTGCGAGTTCATCGGGTCCGACGTCTGGTATGCCCACGGAATCTTCTTCGACGACGCGGAGCTCGACCTCCTTGCCCGCACCGAAACGGGGGTTGCCCACTGCCCCTCCTCGAACATGCGCCTCGGGTCGGGGATTTGCCGCACGCGGGAGATGCTCGACCGCGGGGTTCCGCTCGGCCTCGGGGTGGACGGCTCGGCCTCCAACGACTCCTCCGACATGCTCGGCGAGCTTCGACAGGCGCTCCTCCTCCAGCGGGTGCGCTACGGGGCGGGCGGCCTCACCGCCGGCGAGGCCTATCGGATTGCGACCGAGGGAGGAGCGCGCCTCCTCGGCTTCGAGGAGCTCGGGCGCATCGAGGAGGGGATGCTCGCCGATCTCGCCCTCTTCGACGTGATGCGCCTTCCCTATGCGGGCGCCCTCTCGGATCCGGCGGCGGCGCTCCTTTTCTGCGGCTATGACCACGGCGCCGATTGGGTCATCGTCAACGGGCGGGTCGTGGTGGAGCGGCGCCGCCTCGTCGGTGCCGACGAGGAGGAGATCCGGACGAACGCCCAGCGTATATCGACGAAGCTCTTAAAGAAAGCGGGAGTAGCGTAAAATGATCACCCAATTCCTTCGACCGGCCTCCGCCGAGGAGGCGCTTCGAGCTCAGAAGGCAACGGAGAACGCCGTCTTCCTCGCCGGGGGAACCCATCTTCTTTCTCCGGCGCTCCGCGAGCGGGCGATGGCCGCGGTCTCCATCGAGGGGTTGCTGCCGCGCGACATCCGCATCTCAGGAGAGCTCCTCTCGATCGGCGCGCTCGCAACCCTCCAGGAGCTGATTGAAAGCGGAGAGAGAGGCCAGCAGGGAGCCCCGCCATCCGCAGCTGCGGGCGCACGCGCCGCGGGCGGAGCGGCCGGGCCCGTCGCCGCTTTGGCAAGGAGCGCGCCGGCGGCGGCAGCCGGGATCGGCGGCCCCGAGCTCCGGCTCCTGTGCGAGGCCGCCTCGAGCCTGGCAAATCGCAATCTTCGCAATCGCGCGACCGTCGGCGGTAACATCGCCGCGAACAAGCCCGCGGCCTGCCTCGCCCCCGCCCTCCTCGCCCTTGACGCCCAGCTTCGCCTTGTCGGGGGTTCTCGGCCCTCGGTCGCCGAATACCTTGCCGCGCCGGGAGGGCTCATCGAGACGGCAGAGGTCGCACTCGTCGCCGCGCGCTCCACGGCCTACCGCCGCTGGGCTCGCACGAGGAGCGACGTCTCCGGGGTGGCGGCGGCGGTCTCGCTTCGGCTCGCGGGGAGCGCGGTCTCGGGGGTTCGCGTGGCGGTGACCGGGGTGCGCTCGGCGAGCGGCGAAGCGGGCGGCGGGTCCAGGCGCGCCGAGGCGGATCAGGGCGCAGCGCCTGCCGGAGGGAGGGTCGCTTGGGGTGGCTTCGGGGCTGCGCGCCTCCCCGAGGTCGAGGCCCTCTTCGAGGGTCGGGCCCTGCCCGAGCGGAGGGAGATCGAGCAGTCGATTCTCCCTCTCATCGCAGCCTCGAGCGACATCCGGGCGAGCGCCGCCTACAGGCGCCTTCGCGCGGCGCAGCTCATCGCCGATGCCCTGCTCGCGGCGGCATCGAGCGCGGCGGCCCCTTCGGCCGGCGCCGGATCATCGGCGGCCGGATCTCTCGGCAGCTCCGGGCGGGGCAGCCCCGGCGGCGGGGCCCCCGAAGCCCCCCGCGGAAAGGAGACGACCCGATGACAGTTCGCTTCACCTTGAACGGACGGCCCGTCGCCTGGGAGTGCGGCGAGGGCGAGGGCCTCCACTCCCTCCTTCGAAGGAGGGGCCATCTTCCCCTGCGCAACGCCTGCGACGGCGAGGGGACCTGCGGGCTGTGTACGGTCGTCTTCGATGGGAAGACCGTCAACTCCTGTCTGCTCCTCGCCGCTCAGGCGGAGGGACACGAGCTCTACACCGTCGCCCACCTGTCGAAGGAGCGCTCGCTTTCGCTCGTCCAGCGTTCCCTCCTCGACGTCGGAGCAGTCCAGTGCGGCTACTGCACCCCCTCGGTGGCGCTCGCCCTGCACACCCTCCTCGGGCGCTCGAGCGCCCCGAGCGACGGCGAGATCACCGATGCCCTTTCGGGAATTCTCTGCCGCTGCACCGGCTACAAGCAGTTCTACGCCGCGGCCCATCTCGCCTCCCGCCGTCTCGTCGATCCCGCCTACAGCGAGCAGGTGGCGCCCGAGTTCCGTCCGGAGCTCCGGCAGGTCGGGAAGGTCCGCGAGAAGGTGGACGCCCGCTCGCTCGTCCGCGGGGAGCGGGCCTACGTCGAGGATCGGGTCGAGCCGGACGCCTGCATCCTCCTCACGCTCGGGAGCCCCCACGCCCACGCGATCATCACGCGCATCGACGTCGCGAAGGCGCTCGCCGTCCCCGGGGTCGTCGAGATCCTCACCTACGAGAACTGCCCGGAGGTGGTCTACTGCTCGGCGGGGCAGGGCTTTCCGGAGCCGAGCCCCTATGACCGGCGGATGTTCAGCCGAAGGGTGCGCCACGTCGGCGACCGCGTTGCCGCAGTCATGGCCGAGAGCAGAGAGGCCGCAAAGGCCGCGCTCGCGGCGATCGAGGTCGACTACGAGGTGCTTCCCGCGGTCCTCTCGGTCGAGGAGGCGGCCGCCCCCGGCGCCCCGATCATCCACTCGGGCGAGGTTCGCTATGCCAGCGGAGCGCCGAGTGAGGGAAGCGAATGTGCCGGCGACGGAGAGGACGATCCGGTGATCTACCAGTTCCCGATCGGGGCCGACCCCCACCGCAATCTCGCCGCGAGCGCGCACGGTGGGGTGGGGGACGTCGCGCGCGGTTTCGCCGAGGCCGACGTGACAATCGAGCAGGAGTACACGGCGACCCAGGTTCACACCGTCCCGATGGAGCCGCACGTGGTCTACACGAGGATCGAGGGGGAGCGTCTGGTGATCCACGCCTCGACCCAGGTCTCCTGGCACTTGCGGCGGATCGTCGCGCGGGTGCTCGGCATCGGCGAGAACAAGATTCACGTGATCAAGGAGCGGGTCGGCGGGGGCTTCGGCGTGAAGCAGGACGTCGTCCTCGAGGAGGTCGCCGCCTACCTCACCTGGAAGACCGGGCGATCGGTCTACTACCGCTACAGCCGGGTGGAGGAGTTCATCGCGAGCCGCACCCGCCATCCGATGAAGATCGCCGTGAAGCTCGGGGCGAAGCGGGATGGACGGCTCACCGCAATCGAGATGCACGTTCGGGCGAACACCGGACCCTATGGCCAGCACGCCCTGACCGTGCCCATGAACGCCTGCTCCAAGACCCTCCCCCTTCTTCCCTGTCCGAACGTCCTCTACGACATCAAGACCTACTACACCAACACCCCGGTGGCGGGGGCCTACCAGGGCTACGGGGCAACTCAGGGCTCCTTTGCCCTCATGACCGCTCTCGCCGAGCTCGCCGCTAAGCTCGGGCTCGATCCCCTCGCGGTGGTCGAAAAGAACCGGGTCCAGGTCGGCGACCGTCTCGAGATTCTCGCGAGCCTCGGCGAGGGAAGGGCGGGCCAGGCCCTGACGATCGAGCAGTGCTCCCTCGGGGAGGCCCTCGAGGCGGGCAAGCGCGACCTTTCCTGGGGCGAGCCGGTGGAAAGCGACGACGGCGACTGGAAGATCGGACGGGGGGCCGCCATCATCCAGCAGGGCTCAGGCCTGCCGGGGATCGATCTCGCGAATGCCGAGATCAAGCTCCTCACGGACGGGACCTTCTTTCTCATGTCCGGCGGGGCCGACATTGGCACGGGGCTCGACACGGTCACGGTCAAGGTTGCCGCCGAGGTGCTCTGCGTCGACATGCAGGCCATCGCGGTGATCTCGGGGGACACCGAGACGACCCCCTTCGACAAGGGGGCCTACGCCTCGAGCGGGACCTTCTACTCCGGGAACGCCGCCCTGTTGGCGGCCCGAAACCTGAAAGGTAAGCTCATCGAGGCGGGAGCCGCCCTCTTGGGCGAGAGCCCCGCCGATTGCGACCTCGCCTACCCCGGCATGGTGCGCGGCAGGAAGGGAAGCGTGAGCTATGCCGCCATCGCCCTGCGAACCACCTCAGGCGACGGCATAGGCGAGCTTTCGGCCGTCGGCACCTTCACAACCCTGCATTCGGCGATCCCGTATGGAGCGCACTTCGTCGAGGCGGCGGTCAACGTCCGCTCGGGCGAGGTGAAGATTCGAAAGTACTACGCCTATCAGGACTCCGGCACCCCCATCAACCCGGATCTCGCCTTGGGCCAGATCTACGGAGCCGTGGTGAAATCCGTCGGTCACAGTCTCTACGAGGAAATGGTGCTCGACGACAAGGGGCGATGCATCAACCCCAACTTCCAGGACTATCGGGTTCCGACGGTCTTCGAGGTGCCCGGGGACATGCGAGCGACCCTCATTCCCACCGTCGATCCGGTCGGCCCCTTCGGCGGCAAGTCGATCTCCGAGGTGAGCATGAACGGGGCCGCCCCCGCCATCGCCATCGCCATCCACGACGCCGTCGGGGCCTGGGTGCGCGTCTGGCCCTTCACGGCGGAGCGGGTGCTCGAGGCGATGGGTGCGCTTCCAACCGAGACAGCGACTACAAGGAGAACGAACCGTGACACTGAATGAGATAACGACGCGCATCGAGGCGCTGCGCGGCAAGAGACTCGACATGCTGGGAAAGGATTTTCTCCTGACCTGGGAGAAGAGCGCCGAAGAGCTGGAGGCGACCTTCCTGGTCGCGGAGATCCTGCGCGGGATGCGCGGGAATGCGATCTCCCCGCGCCTGTGGGATTCGGGCCTCGCGGTCTCCCTGTTCAAGGACAACTCGACGCGCACCCGCTTCTCCTACGCGAGCGCGTGCAACCTCCTCGGGCTTGCGGTGCAGGATTTCGAAGAGACCAAGAGCCAAGTCGCCCACGGCGAGACCGTTCGCGAGACTGCGGCCATGATCAGCTTCCTCACCGAGGCGATCGGGATTCGCGACGACATCTTTCTCGGCGAGGGAGATCGCTTCCAGCGGGAGATCGCGGGAGCCTTGGACGACGCGGTCGCCTCCGGGGTTCTGCCGAGCCGCCCGGTCGTGGTCAACCTCCAGAGCGACATCGATCATCCGACCCAGGCGATGGCCGATGCCCTCCACCTCGTGAACCACTTTGGGGGGGTCGACCGGCTCAAGGGCAAGAAGATCGCGATGACCTGGGCCTACTCGCCCTCCTACGGCAAGCCCCTTTCGGTTCCCCAAGGCATCATCGGGCTCATGACCCGCTTCGGGATGGAGGTCTCCCTTGCCTACCCCGAGGGCTACACCCTCATCCCTGAGACTGTCGAGCTCGCCCGGCGCCAAGCGATGGCGAGCGGCGGGAGCTTCACGGTATCAGACTCCATGGAGGAGGCCTTCAAGAATGCCGACGTGGTCTATCCCAAGAGCTGGGCGCCCTACGCCGTGATGCAGGAGCGAACCAAGCTGCTGCGGGCGGGCGACGACGCCTCCTTGAAGGAGCTTGAGCGCAGCTGCCTCGCCAACAACGCGCGCTATCGCGAATGGGAGTGCAACGAGAAGATGATGAGCCTCACGCGCGAGGCACTCTACATGCACTGCCTTCCCGCCGACATCTCCGGGGTCTCCTGCGCCCAAGGAGAGGTTGCGGCAAGCGTCTTCGACCGCTTCCGCGTGCCGACCTATCGCGAGGCGGGCTACAAGCCCTATGTCATCGCGGCGATGATTCTCCTCGCGCGCGTTCGCCGCCCGACCGAGGCGCTTGAGGCCCTCCTGCGGCGAAAGAGCCCGCGCTTCCTCGAGGAGTAGCGTCGCAGAGGCCGCGCGCCCGGGAGGCGCGCCGGCGCCGAGCGCGAGCGCGCTCGCGCGGGAGAGGAGCTGTATGACGAGCATTTTCGATCTCTTCAAGGTCGGCATCGGTCCCTCCAGCTCGCACACTGTCGGTCCGATGCGAGCGGCTGCCCGCTTCGTTGAAACCTTGACGGCGGACGGTCTCCTGGCAAAGGCCGAATCGCTGCGGGTGGAGCTCTTCGGCTCCCTCGCCTTGACCGGACGAGGACACGGGATCGATCGGGCGATCATGCTCGGGCTCTCCGGCGAGGATCCCGAGCGCCTCGCTCCGGATCGGATCGAGGCGATGCTCGAGCCGGTCCGCGTGCGGCACTCCCTTGCCCTGGGCGGGGGTCGTCTCATCCATTTCGATCCGGAGCTCGATCTCATCTATCGAACCAACGAGAGCCTTCCCTTCCATCCGAACGGGATGCGCTTCTCGGCCGACGCCCGCGGAGGGCGCGAGCTGCGCTCGCAGGAGTACTCCTCGATCGGCGGGGGCTTCGTCCGAACCGAGGCCGACGAGAGCGAAGCCGCGAGCGTCCCCGTCCCCTTCCCCTTCGAAAGCGCGACTCGGATGCTCGAGCTCGGGCGGGAGCACGGAAAGCGCATCTGGGAGATGGTCCTCGCGAACGAGGCGGCCTCGCGCTCGGAGCGCGAGGTGCGGGAGGGAGTCTTCCACTTCTGGGGGGTGATGCAGGAGTGCGCCCGGCGCGGGCTCGAGACCGAGGGCGTCCTGCCGGGCTTCCTCGCCCTCGCGCGCCGGGCGCCGGGGCTGCAGCGCCGCCTGCGCGCCGAGGCGCCCGGCGACCGGCCGCCGGGGCTCGCGGTGCTCGCGTGG
>DAHVAK010000157.1 GCA_027314665.1 Spirochaetales bacterium | reverse complement strand
CACCCTGCAGTCGGATCCCTTCTGTCAGGTCGTTCGCGCGCCACGCCTCCGCTCGCCTGCAGGCCCGAAAGGAGCGCAGGAGCCCTGGAGCTTCGCCGCCCTCCTCGGGCGCTTGAGCGAGCTTTCCGATGAGCGATCGGAAGGGGCCCTCTCGATCGCCTGCTCGATCGTCGCCGAGGCGCAAGGTCGAGGCGAGCCCGTCGCTTGGATCGCCCCCGGCGGGACGCTCTTCTATCCCCCGGATCTCGCGCGCAACGGAATCGATCTCGATTCGATCGCCGTCATTCGCGTGCCCGGCTCCCGAGCGGCCCTCCTTGCCGCGGAGTGGCTGCTTCGCTCAACCGCCTTCGGGCTCCTCGTCCTCGACCTCGCCGAGAGCTCACGCGTCGGCGACGCGGCGCTCGGACGCCTCGCAAGGCTCGCCGAGCGGGGGACGAGCGCCGTGCTCTTCCTCACCCGAAAGGCCGCGGGCGAGCAGTCGATCGGCTCGATGATCTCCCTGCGCGCGGAGGTCCACCGCGATCCGGCGAGCCCGCGCACGCCCCGCTCGGAGCCGAGCCGGGAGAGATCCCCCGTCGTTCTTGCGCTCCACACGATCAAGGACAAGCGCGGGGCAGGCAAGGCCACGCTGCGGAGGCTTCTCGATGGCTCGGGTTGCATGTCTTAGCCTTCCCCTCCTGCCGCTCCAGGTGCTCCTTCGCGAGCACCCGAACTGGGGCGAGCTGCCCGCTGCGGTGATTCGCGAGGACAAACCCGCAAGCCCCCTCCTCTTCATCAACCGCGCCGCGCGGGAGGCCGGAGCGCGTGTGGGGATGCGTCACGGCGATGCCCTCGCGCTCATTCCCCGGCTGCGCGCCGCCCCGCTGCCAAGCGACGCCCTCGAGGCTGCGCGCGCTCGCCTCCTTCGAGTCGTCTCGGGCTTTACGCCGGAGATCGAGCCCTGCCCCTTCGACGCGGAGCGCTTCTGGCTGGATGCGGGCGGCCTCACCTACCTCTACCGCTCCCTCCCCGAGTGGATCGCGGCCCTGCGAGAGGCGCTCGCCGGAGAAGGGTTCCGCTCGCGCGTGGTGGTCGGCTTCACCCGCTTCGGAAGCTACCTCCTCGCGCGGTCATGGCGGAAATCCGCGGCGCTCCCTTCGGCGCGCCTCGAGCGGGTGCTTGTCCTTCGCTCGCCGGCCGCCGCCCTCCCCCTTTCCCTTCGCACCCGCGAGATCCTCCGGCGCCTGAGGATCGCGACCGTGCGGGATTTCCTCGCCCTCCCCCGAGACGCAGTCTGCAGGCGCTTCGGGGAGGAGGCTCGCATCCTGTTCGATTTCGCGACGAGCTCCTCCCTCCTTCCCCTCCAGCCCCTTCGCTTCGAGGAGCCGGCGGCGCGCGTTCGCACCTTCGACTCTCCCATCACCTCGGTCGAGCTCCTCATCCCGCAGATCGCAGCGCTCCTCGACGGGGCCCTTGCCTCCGCCGGCAAGGCCGGCTCGCTCCTTTCGGAGCTTCGGGTGATCCTGCGCAGCGAGGAGGGCGACGAGCGCTCCGAGAGCATCCGTCCGGCCCAGCCGACCTCGGACCGTAGGCTCCTGCTGCAGCTCGTCCGCCTGCGGCTCTCCAGCCTCCTCGCCCCTGAGCCGCCCCTGTCGTCGTCGGCGCAGCGGGCCGGCCGCGACGGCTTGCGCCCCGCGCCCGAATCACGCCTGCCGTCGCCGGAGCTCAAACCCCTCGGCGGGCCGCACCCCGACCGACCCCCCCGCGCAAGCAGGGTCGCCCGCGAGCCGTCGGCGGCGCAGCGGGACGGCCGCGACGGCTTGCGCCCCGCGCCCAAGGTGCCCGCGGGCCGAGGGGGCGCCCTGCCCCCGGCGGCGCAGCAGACCACAGTCGACCACGCCGGGCCGCCCGGGGCCGATGCCGCAGGCGGTAGGGTGCCGCTTTCGCCCGGGCCGCGCGGCGGGAAAGCCCCACCGGGCGCCGCGTCGTTCGAGACGCCCTCCGCCCACGAGCCCCCGCGCGCCCCTCTCCGAGGGGGCATCGCCTCCGTTGCGCTTCGATCGAGCGAAACCCCGGTCGCGAGCCGGCAGGGGCAGCTCATCGAGGAGAGCGCGCGGCGCGACCTCGACGCGGGCGCCCGAGCCTTTGCGCTTCTTCGAGCCCGCTTCGGAAACGATGCAGTGGCGCGCGCCGCCCTGCGCGACTCCCATCTCCCGGAGAGGGGCTTTGCCCTCGAGCCGTTCGACCGCCCGACGCTCCCTGCCGTGAGCCGCTCCGGCGGCGCCTCAGACCTCGGGCCGTCCGACGGCCCGGCGCCTCTGCGGGTGAGGGGAGCTTCCGACCCCGAGCCGCGGGCAGGCGCAGCGCCCCCCGGCTCGACGACGCGCCCCGGCTTGGCGACCCCCCTCGTCCCGACAGCACTCCCCGGAGCGTCGCCTGCAGGACCTGCCGGAGTGCTCGGCTCTTTGCCGCGCGGAGGCGACTCCTCTTCCCCCCGCGCCGAGGGCCCCAGCGAGGTCGCCGGAGCGCCGCTTTCGGCGGTCCGGCGGATCTTCCTCACCCCTCGGGAGACCCGTGTGCCTGCATCGGCGCAGATTCTTACACACGATCCCGTGCTCCTTTCGAGCGCATGGTGGTCCAGCCGACCGGTCGCGCGCGAGTATCTTTTCCTCGCCAGGGCTGGCGAGACCCAGTGGCTCGCCCATGACGCAGGCGAGCGTCGCTGGCTGCTCCTGGGTGTGGTTGACGGTGTGGAGGGAATCGCCCCCTTTCCGCACGGGAGGCCGCCGGCCTCGGTGAGGCGCCCCGCTCGATCGGGACCTCCCTCCTATGCCCCGCTCTGGTGCAAGAGCAACTTCTCCTTCCTCGAGGGGGCGAGCCATCCCGAGGAGCTCGTCGAGCAGGCTGCGGCGCTCGGCCTCCCGGCCCTGGCCCTGACCGACCGCGATGGGCTCTACGGGATCGTGAAGGGCTACGCCCGGTTGCGCGCCCTCGCCGATGCGAGCGCTCACGCCCCGAGCGCCGGCGACCCGCTCGCCGATTCGGCACCGCCCCCTCGCAGGGCAGCCGAGTCGGGCACCCGCTCCTCCCCACGCCTCATCGTCGGAGCCGAGATGACGATCGCCCCGTCCGCACTCGGCGGCCCCTCCGGGCCGCAGGCTGCACCGAAGGTCGGGAAGGGGGGGCGCCCGGCGAGCGGCCTCCTTCTCCTTGCCGCCGACCATACCGGCTACGAGAACCTCTGCGAGTTGATCTCGGCGGGGCGCCTGCGCAGCCCCAAGGGCGAATCCTCCGTCATGCTCGAGGAGGTCTGCGCCCGCGCGGACGGCCTCATCGCCCTATGGACCGGGGGCGAGGGGATGCTCCCGGCGCTTGCCGAGGTCTTTCGCGCTCGTCTCTACGCGGTCATCGCGCGCCACCGCTGGTTCGGCGATCCCGAGCGCGAGCGCGCGGCGCGCCGGGCCGCCGCCCGCTTCAACATCCCCCTCGTCGCGGCAACCGAGGTGCTCTACCACGACCGCGCGCGGAAGCCCCTCCAGGATCTCATCACCTGTGTTCGTCACGGGATGAGCCTCGAGCGAGCCGGAACCCTTCTTACCCCCCCCGCCGAGCACGACCTGAAGAGCGCCGTCGACTTCGCGCATCTCTATCGGGACGATCCCTCACTCGTCGAGCGCACCCTCGAGATCGCGAAAGCGTGTACCTTCTCGCTCGCCGAGATCGAGTATCGCTACCCTGAGGAGGCGGCTCCCGCGGGGCTCACGACCGGGCAGTGGCTGCGCCGCCTCACCTACGAGGGCGCCCGAGCGCGCTACGGCGGGAGCGTGCCGAGCGATGTGGCAGCCCAGCTCGAGCGAGAGCTCGCAGTCATCGAGGAGCTCCGCTACTGCGGCTACTTCCTCACGATGCGGGAGGTTGTGCAGTACTGCCGGCAGAACGGCATCCTCTGCCAGGGGCGCGGCTCGGCCGCGAACTCCGCGGTCTGCTACTGCCTGGGGATCACTGCCATCGACCCGGTGCGGATGGACCTCCTCTTCGAGCGCTTCCTCTCCCACGAGCGGGCCGAGCCGCCCGACATCGACCTTGACATCGAGCACAACCGCCGCGAGGAGGTGATCCAGCACATGTACCGAACCTACGGGCGCGACCGCGCGGCGATGGTGGCGAACGTGATCCGCTACCGAGCGCGCTCGGCGGTTCGCGAGGTCGGAAAGGCCCTGGGCCTTCCGGCGGCGAGCCTCGATCGCTGCGCGCGCCTGCTGCCGCACTGGGAGGATGACGGCCTCGCGAAGGCACTTGCGGAGGCGGGGCTCGATCCCGCCCTCCCCCTCCACCGCCATCTCCTCGAGCTCACCCAGACGATCGTGGGCTGTCCCCGCCATCTCTCGATCCACCCGGGGGGCTTTCTCCTCGGAAGCGCGCCGGTCACCCGCATCGTGCCGATCGAGAACGCGACGATGCCGGAGCGCACCGTGATCCAGTGGGACAAGGAGGACGTCGAGACCCTTGGCCTCTTCAAGGTCGATCTCCTGGGCTTGGGAGCGCTCACCCACCTCGACTACTCCTTCAGACTCCTCGCCCGCCACTATGGGATCGATCTCTCCATGGCGACGATTCCGGCGAAGGACGAGGAGACCTTCGCGATGATCCAGCGGGCGGACACGATCGGGGTCTTTCAGATCGAGAGCCGGGCGCAGATGGCCATGCTCCCGCGCCTCCTACCCGCCTGCTACTACGATCTCGTCATCGAGGTCAGCCTCGTGCGCCCGGGCCCGATCACCGGCGGGATGGTCCACCCCTACCTCCGCCGCCGGCAGAAGAAGGAGGAGGTCGTCTACCCCCACCCCAGCCTCGAGCCGGTCCTTGCGAAGACCCTTGGGGTGCCCCTCTTCCAGGAGCAGGTGATGAAGCTCGCCGTGGTCGCCGCCGGCTACAGCCCCGGCGAGGCGGACCAGCTGCGGCGCGACATGGCCGCCTGGCGCCTCGCCGGCAAGATCGAGAAGCACCGCTCGCGCCTCGTCTCGGGGATGCTCGCGAAGGGGATCTCCCCTCAGTTCGCTGAAAGCGTCTTCCTGCAGATCCGCGGCTTCGGCGAGTACGGCTTCCCCGAGAGCCATGCCGCAAGCTTTGCCCTCATCGCCTACGCCACCGCGTGGATGAAGTGTCACTACCCGGCGGCCTTCTTCTGCGCCCTGCTCAACGCTTGGCCGATGGGCTTCTATCTCCCCTCGACGATCGTCGAGGATGCGAAGCGCCACGGGGTGCGCGTCCTTCCGGTCGATGCCCTCGCAAGCGACTGGGACTGCGCCCTCGAGCCGGACGACCCTGAGGCGGTGGCCCTCAACCGGCCTTTGGCACCCGCCGCGGCGGCGCCTCCTGTCGAGCCGCCCGGCGCCCTCGCCGCGGCGCGTGGCCTGCACCTCCCGCCGGGGCCCGACACGGATCTGGCCGCCCCCCCCGCCGCGCCGCGCAGCCCTCGCGCCCCGACGTCGAAACCGCCCGAAGCAGCGCGCGGCGCGAGCGAACGCGCGCACCCTTCGCCGCTACCTCCGCCCTCCTTCGCGATCCGCATGGGACTCCGCTACGTGAAGGGTCTCGCCAAGGGCGACTGGGAGCGGATCGCTGCCGCTCGGGCAAGGGCGGATATCGGGGATGACCCCGCCCCGGAATGGGGCCTGCGGGCGATCGGCGGCTCTAGAGGTAACCGTGCTCCACGCCATCGCCTTCGGACAGTCGCCGACTTCGCGGCGGCTACCGGGCTCGCGCGCGATGCCCTCGAGCAGCTCGCTGAAAGCGGAGCCCTCTCCGCCTTCGGAATTCACCGCAGGCAGGCCCTTTGGGAGGCGTTGGCCGCCGGGCTCTCCGCGGGTCGCAGGCCGCGAGGATCGTCGAGCGCGCCTCAAAGCGATGGAGCGAAAAGATCGAGCTCCCCGGCAGGCGGCGCTCGCATCGTCGAGTCGCCCCCCCTTGTCGATTTCCCGGAGGAACCCTCCGCCCTCGCCAAGCCGAGCCGCTCGGAGGAGATCACCTGGGATCTCGAAACCAGCGGCCACAGCGCGCGCGGACACGTCGTCGAGCTTTTTCGAGCCCAGCTTGCGAGCGAGGGGCTTCCCGATTCGGCCGCCGTGAACCGTCTCCCCGACAAGACGCAGATCTCCTTCGCCGGCTACGTCATCTGCCGCCAGATGCCGGGCAATGCAAAGGGGGTGGTATTCATGACGGTCGAAGACGAGGCTGGGGTCGTCAATGTCGTGGCATGGAGGAATATCTTTGCGCGCTACCGAACCCTGATCCTGACCTCCTGGTTTCTTGGCGTCACCGGGCGCATCCAGTCGAGCGACGGCGTGGTCCACCTCGTGGCCGACTCCTTCTGGCGGCCTCGCATCGCGGGCAATGCGGCGGATCGATCCCTCGCGCTCGACAGTCACGATTTCTATTGAGCGGACCGCCCCCCGGCCCGCGCTCGCCACGGGATCCGAATGACCGCCTCAGCGACCGCCCTTTCTGCACACAAAGAAGACCCGCGACAGCAACGCGGGATTGGCAGCGGCGACGGTCAAATCATCGATTCTGGCGAGATACACCTGAACGAATCCGGCCCGAGTGACCGCCGCCTCGACCTCTTCAATCGAAAGGGCCAGGTTATAGACGGTTGAGATATTGTCAATAGTTGTGGATTGGAATTCTGAACGCTTTTCCGGTCAGGCAGCCGTTTCATCAACCTGCTCCCCATTCACGAACTTGATGCCCGCCGCAACGAGCGGGATTTGCTTATAACCATCCAGCCTTCGCCA
>DAHVAK010000152.1 GCA_027314665.1 Spirochaetales bacterium | reverse complement strand
CGAGGAGGCGCGCGCCCTTCTCGACCTGGAGGCGATCGTGCAGGGCCTCCCACGCCGTGAGCAGCACGAGGGGGGCTGCCGCCGCCTCGGCGAACGAGAGCGCGCGCGGCTTACGCACCAGGGAGCGCTCCGGAACGGGAGCAAGCTCGGCGTAGCATCCCCCCCGCCCGCCGAGCCCGCCGTGGCAGAAGAAGACCTCGTCGCCCTCCTTGAAGCGGCGGGCTCCCCGACCGCGCTTCGCGACGACCCCCGCCCCGTCGCAGCCGAGGATGGCGGGAAGCGAGCCGCCCGCGCGCATCCCAAACTGCCGCTGCTTCGCGTCGACCGGATTGACGCCCGCCGCCCGCAGCCGCACCACCACCTCCCCTTCCCCGGGCTCGGGATCGGCGAGCTCCCTCGGCTCGAGGGCCTCGACCCCGCCGAGCTTCGTCACCACCACCGCCTTCATCGCGCACTCCCGGCGCCGGCCGCGCGCAGGCCGACCACCTCCCGCGAGAGCTCGTCGATCTGTGCGAGCTCGTCGTGGGTGAGAGCGAAGCTCATCGCGCGGGCGTTGTGCTCGGCCTGCGCGGTCTTCGAGGCGCCCGGTATCGCGACAACCGTCTCGCCGTGGAAGGTGAGCGTCCAATTGAGCGCAACCTCGGCGGGGGTCACCTGACGCTCGCGCGCAATGCGCCGGAGCGCCTCGATGAGGGGGCGGGTCCGCTCGAGGCGAGAGCGCTCCGAGCGCATGTTCATCGCCCGCATTCCGGAAAGCCTCGCGAAAGAGGCGGGGTTCTCGTGGAAGCGCCCGGTGAGCACCCCTTGGGCGAGGGGCGAGTAGGCGATGAGGGTGATTCCGAGCTCCTTGGCGGTCTCCATCACCCCGTTGGTCTCGGCGCTCCGCTTCAGGAGGCTGTAAAGGATTTGGTTCGAGACGAGAGCGATTCCCTCCTCGGCGAGCACCCGGTGGGCGAGGCGCATCTGAGAGGCGGAGAAGTTGCTGACCCCGACGTGACGGATCTTCCCCGCCTTCGCGAGCGCCGCCATGGCTCGAAGCTGGGAAGGAACCGGCGAAAAGCTCGCCGGGAAATGGATCTGGTAGAGGTCGATAGGATAGGGCGCGAGACACTCCAGTCGGCGATCGATGGTCCGCCCGATCGACCGGGAGAAGCGTCCGATCGGCAGCCATTTCGTCGCGATGACCACCTCGCCCGGCTTGACCCCGAGGCTCGTGAGCGCCGCCGATAGGGCCTGCTCCGACTTCCCGAGGCCGTAGGCCTCCGCGGTGTCGAACCAATTCACACCCGCCGATAGAGAGGCGGAGACGATCTCGCGCTCGGTTTCGGCAGACAATCCCTGCCAGTACTTGCCGATGAAGCCTCCCCCCTTCGAAAACTGCCAGCAACCGAGCCCGATCGGGCTCACCTGGAGATCCGAGTTCCCCAACCTGCGCTTGTTCAACATTACTTTCTCTGCTCCTTGCCGCGTGCCTGAAGGTCCCATTCTATATCCAGACCGCGGTTTGATGAAGCCGCCAGGCCGCCGCCGTCGCTCGAAATTCCTGTTACCTTTGGGCTGCGAGGTTGTTGTCTCCGCGTACCTCCTTTTTATATATTCTCTCTCGCCGACGGCGGCAGGGCAGCAGGCTCTGCCGCCGCTCCGGCGTCCCCGCGATTGACATTTTCCGCCAACATCGTAGCCTTGCAGCCATGAGCCGAATCCCCCAGGAACGCATCAACTCCGCTATGCTCCTCAACATCATTGCGGGCTCAGGCGGACAGATGTGGATCGCGGTCGCCTCGCCGCAACCGATCTTCAACGTTTTCTTCGTCAACCACCTTGGGGCCACGGCTACCCAGCTGGGGATCTTCGTGGGGATCTCGCAGCTTGCGGCGGTCTTTCAGCTTGCCTCCATTTTCATCTACGCCGCGGTGGCCCGGCGGAAGCTCATTTTCATCCCGCTGCACATCCTCCACCGCCTCTTCGGATTCGTCCTCGCGGGAGTCGCCTTCTACGCTGCCGCGCACGGACCGAGCGCGGCGGCGATCCGGGTCATCTTCATCGGCTTCGGTGCAAGCTGGACGCTGATGAACCTGAGCGCCGCCGGCTGGTGGAGCTGGATCGCCGACCTGGTTCCCGACCGGGTGCGCGCGACCTTCTTCGGGCGTCGCTCCGCCATCATCAATTCGGTCTACGTCGTCTGGTTCTTCACGGCGACCCTCCTCCTCGACGTCTTCTCGGCCCACAACATCTTCGTGGTCTACGGGATCATGTTCCTCGTCGCCTCGGCTACCGGAATTGCGGATATTCTCATCCACATCGCCATCCCCGAGCCGCGGGTGCCTCCGCGCGAGCCGCTGCGATGGGCCACGGTGATCGAGCCCCTGCGCAGCCCGAACTTCGTGGGCTTCTCCCTTGCGATCGGACTCTGCATCTTTTCGATCAACGTCTTCTCTCCCTTCTCCGCCCCCTTCATCACCTCGCAGGCAATCCACGCCCCAAACACGTGGCTGGGGATCATGTTCGTCATGTCCCAGCTCACCTGGGTCGGGGTGATAGGACCCTGGGGCATCGTCATGGATCGCTTCGGGCGCAAGCCCGTGGTGATTCTCGGGACCCTCTCTTCCTTGAGCTGGATCGGCTACTTTTTTCTCACCAAGGGCAACTACGTCTACCTCCTTCCTGTCATCGCCATCACGGGCGGGCTTCTCGCGCCCTGTTTCTGGGAGGGGGTCAACCAGATGATGCTCACCCTCACCCCGGCAAAGAACCGAGTCTCCTACGTCTCCTGGTACACCGTGATCGTCGGAGTCGTCTCGGCCGGCGGGGCCTATCTCGGCGGGCGCCTCGACGACCTGCTCTCGCCGATCGACATCCCCTTCATTGGAGCGCTGCACCTGCACAGCATCCATCTCGTGCTCGTGGTGTCGCTCCTCCTCGTGGGGGTGAGCGTCCTCGTCCTGAGCCGGGTCAAGGAGGGAAAGGAAAAGCCGGTCTCCTTCGTGGTTGGGCGAATCGCGCGTCCGGGCATCGTGCGCACCTTCCGCAACCTGCGGGTCATCGGGAGCACGACTCAATCCCTCAAGGTCGCGCGCGCCCTGCGCTCGATCGAGGGCAGCGAGAGCGACATCGCCATCGAGGAGATCGTCAGCCGCCTCGACGATCCCGACGGCGAGGTGCGAACCGAGGCAGCGCGCGCCCTCGGGCGCATCGGGTCGCCCGAGGTGGTGGACATCCTCATCGAGCGCCTCGGCGACCCGACCTCGACCATCCGTTCGGACGCGGCCCGGGCCCTCGGTCGGATAGCCGATCCGCGCGCAATCCCCGCCCTGCTGCGGGCGCTCGAGGAGCCGGGCGAGGAGCTCAAGGAGGCCTGCCTCGAGGGACTCGGCGCGATCGGAGGAGGCGCTTCGGCAAGCGCCCTGCTTGCCACCTTCGGGCGGGGCGTCTCCGAGCGGCTCTTTGCCACGAGCGCGGAGGCTGCCTCGCGCCTGGGGCTTCTCGAAGCGGCCTGGGAGATCATCCCCCGGATGCACCAGACCGAGAATCCGGTCCTCCGCCGCCAGCTCGCGATCGCCACGGCGAACCTCATGGGGCACCCGGGAGAGTTCTACCGCTACATCACCGGGAGCAGCCGACAGCGTCAGCTGCACATCGACCGGCTCTTCCAGCAGGCCATCGCGGCGCTCGCGGAGCTGCCCCCCGGGAGCGAGGCCTTCGCCGAGAGCCTGAATGAGCGGCTGCGGGCCCTGCGCCGCCTCACGACCCACGAGCAGTACGAGATGGGCTTCGCCGTGCTCCTGAAGAGCGCCGAGATCCTCCTCACCGGGCTGCTTTCCGGCGCGGCGCCCCGCCAGGGCGGAACGGAGGGGGTCGACGAGGCAGCGCCCGCCACCGCCCTTGGGAGTCGGGACGAGACGGTCTCCGGATCGCCGGCGCCTTCCGGATCGCGCGCGGCGCCCGGTGACCGCCTCTTCGACGGCGCCTTTCGCCTCGATCAGCGCCTCGGAATCTGGTGGTGGTTCCTTCAGAACGCCTCGGAGTATGCCGATCGCACGCGCCCCGAGTACCTGTCCATCGATATCCTCATCGGGGTCTACTCCTTGACCACCTGGCTCTCCCAGCTCAATAAAATTGATTGATGGATTGAATAAGTTAATATTGTAGTTGAAATACTTAATTCAAAGTGCTATATTCTCCGAGGCGGGGATAATGTGTCGCCGCTCGAGGAGGAGCTGCGATTATGGAAAAAAAGCTGCTGCAGGATTGTCCGGTGTGCGGCAGCTCCTTGAAAGTCAAGGTGCTGCAATGCCCCTCGTGCAATACCCGCATCGAAGGCAATTTCGAGCCGCCAGAGTCGCGGATTCTCTACCTGTCCAAGAAGGATCTCGAGTTCGTTGAGCTGTTCGTGCGGGTGCGCGGCAACATCAAGGAAATGGAGAAGAGCCTCGGGGTTTCCTATCCGACCGTGCGAGGGCTTCTGGATGGCGTCATCGAGAAGATGGGCTATCCGGTCAGACGGGGCGTCGACGCCAAGAAGCGGAGCGAGATCATCGATCGATTGGAGAAGGGAGAGATCACGGCCGATCAGGCCGCGGAGCTCTTGAAGTCGGGTGCGGGCGAGGAAGAGCAATCCGCCGAGTAGCGGAGCCTCGCCAGGGAGCCGAGCATGACGAGCGAGCGCCAGAGAATCTTGAAGATGGTCGAAGAGGGAAGGATTACCGCCGAGGAGGGCGCGCGACTCATCGACGCCCTGGACACCGCGGAAGGCGCGACCGCAAAGGCCGGGCGCGGTCCGCAGCGGCCTCCGGTGCCCCCGTTGCCCGGGCGCGTGGTGAGAATCCGCGTGCTGGACGCCGAGACCGGAGTCGAGAAGGTGAACTTCTGGATCCCGCTCGCGCTCGCCCGCCTTGCGGGAGCAATGATTCCCGAGGCTCAGCGTCTCGAGATGGAGCGATACGGCATTCGCTTCAGCGATCTGATCCACGCGGTCGAGGCAGGTACCGCCGGGACGGTGGCCGACATCCACGACAACGAGCGCGGCGATCGGGTCGAGATGACAATCGAGTAGGTAGGGCCGCCCGCGGAGCCCGGGAGGCCCGCTTTTTCCGCGAATCGGTCGGCTCGTCGGCGCTCCGCTATTCCGCGATCCGCGTCCTCACCAGATCGAGGAGCGTCGCCTCCTCACGTGCCGCCGGCAAGATTCTCACCTGGAAGTCGATCTCTCCCTGCGAGAGCCGGTATTGCGGCAGCAGCTCCGGACCGCAGCTGTTCGACCCCAGCCCGCTCATCATGGCGTCGAGATGGATGATGGTCTCCCTTCGTTTGTCAAGCTGGAAGGGGTGTCCCGCGCGGGTGAGCTCCTCCGGAGTGAAGTGCGAGGCGTTGAAGGAGAAATCCTCCATACCGACGAACAGGAGCCCGACCCCTTGGGCGTTCGCCACGGAGGCCCATTCGGTCGCATAGTGGCTGCCGTTTTCCTGCGGCCGCAAGTAGCCCTCGTGCATCCCGTCAACGGTCGCCGCAAAGCGACTCTTCCAGGTGCTCCGGTGCTTGTCGATGTAGCTCTCGTGCGGACCGTAGCCGAAATAGACGACATCCTCGTAGCCCTCTGGCATCGCGAGCCGCAGCCCGAAGCGCGGCAGGAAGGGTATCCCCTCACGCACGCGGGCGCGCACCCCGAAGAGGATCTCCCCGCTCCCGTAGACCGTCCAGGTCGCTTCGGCCCGAAGGACCGGGCGCCTGCTGTAGCCCCCGAGCGAAAAGCGCCATCCGATGCGGAGATGGCGGTCGTCCTTGCCGAGGAGCTCGACGCCGTAGGTGTGAGTCTGCAGGCGATCGTAGCCCTCCGCTCTCCATTCTGCCTTGATGTAGCGGTCGTTGTCGGTCGGTGCCCTCCAGAGGCTCACGACCGGCGGCTCGGCGAGGAGGGGAAGTCCGCGATACTCGAGCGCGGTGAAGCTGCCGCGCAGCTTGTCGAAGCGATAGCGAAACTCCCCACCCTCGATGGCGATCTCCCGCTCGGTCTCCTGCGCGCGCAGCCGCGGCAGCTGCAAACGCGGGACCCTCTTCGTCCGGACTCCGGCCCCCGGGAGCTCCAGCTGCACGAGGGAGAGGGTGTGCCCCTTCTCCGCCCACGGGGTCGCCTCCGCAAGGCGGAAGCGCAGGATGAGAAAGAGGCGACCCTCGACCGCCTGCGGCGAGGCGTAGGGCAGCTGTATGGTCCAGGACTCGCGGGGCGGAACGGCCTGCGGCGCGAGCTCCCCGGCCTCGATGCTCTGCCCATCGCGCTCGATGTGCCAGCTCAAGGCGACGTGCGCGAGACTCACGAAATCGTAGCGGTTGGTCACCTCGATCTTTCCCGAGCCGAGATCGACCGGGCGGACGGCGACCGGCGCGATCACGCTCGCAAGCTCGAGAAGCCCCGTGTGCGGGGTGCGGTCGGGATACACCAGACCGTCCATGCAGAAGTTGCCGTCGTTTGGCTGCTCGCCGAAGTCGCCCCCGTAGGCGTAGTACTCGATGCCATCGGGCGTTCTCGTTTTTACCGCAT
Source organism: Spirochaetales bacterium (assembly GCA_027314665.1). GTDB lineage: Bacteria > Spirochaetota > Spirochaetia > DAHUYW01 > DAHUYW01 > DAHUYW01. Next base: position 35,099 of record DAHVAK010000152.1, on the reverse strand, counting down.
GGTCGGTCCATTCCCACACGAAGCCCCCCGCGAGGCGCGGCTCGCTGTAAAAGAGCTCCCAGTAGTCCGTGAGGTCACCTGGACCGTTGCCCATGGCGTGGCTGTACTCGCACAGGAGGAGCGGACGGCTCTCCTTCGGATCCGCGAGGAACTCCTTGATCCATTCGATCGAGGGATACATCCGACTGTAGAGGTCCAAGAACGCGGTTGCCTGCGCCAAGGGCGCCTCCTCACGGTAGACGCCGGGATGGAAGACCCGCTCGTAGTGGATGAGCCTGCTTCCGTCCCGCTCGCGCGCCCAGAGGGCCATCGTGCGATGATTCTCGCCGAAGCCTGACTCATTGCCGAGCGACCACATCACGACGCACGGATGGTTCTTGTCTCGCTCGACCAGCCGCTGCATCCGATCGAGGAAGGCCTCGGCGTACTGCGGATCCTTGGGCAGCATGTTCACGTCGCCCGCCGGATCCGTGCCGTGGGTCTCGAGGTCGGCCTCATCGATAACGTAGAAGCCCACCTCGTCGCACAGCTCGAGGAAGCGGGGGTCGTTCGGGTAGTGCGATGTCCTCACCGCGTTGACGTTGTGGCGCTTCATGAGCAGGAGATCCCGGCGCATGTGCTCGAGGGGAACGGTGTGTCCTAGCTCCGGGTGGGAATCGTGGCGGTTCACTCCCTTGAACTTCAGCGCGACCCCGTTCAGACGGACGACCGACTCGCGCACCTCCACCTTGCGAAATCCTATTTTCAGGAGAATGACCTCTCCCCCGCAGTGCAGGAACAGCCGGTAGAGGCTGGGGACCTCGGCGGACCACAGGAGCGGCTTGGGGATAGCGATAGCGATCGCGCCGCTCGCGCGGATATCGACGCTGCCCTCATGGAGGACTCCCCCCTGCGGGTCCTGAAGGAGGGCCTTCACGCCGCCGCGAGCCGCCCCTGCGAGCTCAATCTCGCAGGTGAGCTCCCCCTTCGAGAGGTCGTCGCTCAAGGAGGTTCGGGCAAACACGTCGGCGATGTGCAGCCTCTCCCGCGAGAGGAGATAGACCTCGCGGAAGATGCCCGACAGGCGCCACATATCCTGATCCTCAAGGTAGCTCCCATCGCACCACTTGAGGACCATGACCGCGATCCGATTCCTGCCCGCCTTGAGGCTGCGGGTGACGTTGAGCTCCGAGGTCCCATGGCTCACCTGGCTGTAGCCCGCGAGGGTGCCGTTCACCCAGAGATAGAAGGCCGAATCCACCCCCTCGAAGACGAGGTAGTGCTCTCGGTCGCCGAGCGTCTCTATGGTGAAATCGCGCAGGTAGACCCCGGCGGGATTCTCGTTGGGGACGAAGGGGGGATCGCAGGGATAGGGGTAGTTGACGTTGGTGTACTGCGGGCGGTCGTAGCCGTGCATCTGCCAATTGGAGGGTACCGACAGGGTGTCCCAGCCGGAGGCGTCGTAGCCCTCGTCGAGGAAATCCTGCTCCACGCTTTCGACCGAGTCGTGGTAGCGAAAGCGCCAGAGCCCGGAAAGCGCGGTGAGGTAGCTCGACTCGCCCCGGATGCCGCGAATGGCGCTCTGCTCGTCCTTGTACGGGATGAAGTAGGCACGCGGCTTCTCGCAGCCCACGTGCAGGGAGTGCGGGTCCTCCCAGTAGCGTTGCACCGACACCATGCTGAACCTCCGATGCTGTAAACAGGGACCTTGCTACTTGACCGCTCCGGCCGTAAGGCCCGAGCGCCAGTAGCGCTGGAGAAAGAGATAGGCGAGAGCCAGGGGCAGGATGGAGAGAAGGGCCCCCGTAACGATGATCGAATAGGGCAGCCCGCGTCCGCTCTCGGTCGCCGAGTTCCACACCGACAGGCCGAGGGTGAGGGGGTAGAGGCTGTTCTTGCTGATGATGACGAGAGGCAGGAAGAAGTTGTTCCACATACCGACGAAGGTGAAGAGCCCGACGGTCGCGAGCCCGCCGCGAACCATCGGCAGCCCGAGGCTCGCAAAGATGTACCAGTCAGTCGCCCCGTCCATGTAGGCCGCTTCGATGAGCTCGGTGGGAAAGCCTTGCGTCCAAAAGATGCGCATGAGGTAGATCCCGAAGGGGTTGAAGAGGGAGGGCAGAATCACCCCCCAGTAGGTGTTGATGAGCCCGAGGTCGTGCATCAGCAGGTAGATCGGGAGCACCAGCGCGGTGAAGGGGACCGTGATGGGTCCGAGGATTACCGCAAACCAGAAGCGGCGCAGCGGAAAGCGGAACTTCGCGAAGGCATAGCCGGTCATCGCCGAGACTATGGTCCCGCCGACCGCAACCGTGACGCCGTAGAGAATCGAGTTGAGGATCCAGCGCGGGAAGGTTCCGTTCTGGGCCGTGAACACTAGGCGCAGGTTGTCCCAGAGATGGAGGGGCGAAGCGAACCACAGACCGTAGGTGCCGAAGAGCTCGCTGTCGTTCTTCGTGCTCGACACGATGACCCAATACAGCGGCAGGAGAAAGAACACCAGCGCGAGAACCATGCCAATGAAGGCGAGGATGACCTTCGCCTGAACCGGGGGGTGCTCCGCCGAGTAGGTTCGGCGGACGACGGGGGCCTCCTTCAGCGTTGACATCTATGCTCAAGCCTCCTCGAGACTGTTGTATCTGATAAACACGAACGAGATGATGAAGGTCAGGATCGCCAGGATGATCGCCATGGCCCCGGCGTAGTTGAAGGCTCCGTAGCTGAAAGCGGTGGTGTAGATGTACATGTTGGGCGTGAGGTTCGGAGAAACAAAGGTCAACGCCTGGAGGATGTAGGGCTCGTTGAAGATCTGGGAGGTCCCGATGATCGTGAAGATCAAGGCCATGATGATGGCGGGCAGGAGAAGCGGGAGCTTGATGTACCAGACCACCTGGAGCTTCCCCGCCCCGTCCACCTGCGCGGCGTCGTAGAGCTCCGGGGATATCGACTGCAGGGCCGAGTACATGATGATCATGTTGTAGCCGGTCCACTCCCAGGTGACGATGATCCCCAGCGACCAGAGGAGGTGACTCGGGGCGAGGAACTCGGGACGGATGCCGAGCGGTCCGAGCACCGCGTTGAAGGGACTCAAGTTCTTTGAGAACATGAAGCCCCACATGAGACCGGCGACCACGCTCGAGACCGTGAAGGGAAGGTAGTACACGAGGCGGAAGGTCGTCCGAAGGGGATTCGAGCGGCGGTCGACATAGAGCGCGAAGATGATGGCGAGCCCGAGCATGACCGGGGCCTGCACGAGGAAGAACCTGCCGATGTGGCCGAGCGATATGAAGAACTGGTTGTCCTCGAAGACTCGAGCGAAGTTCTGAAAGCCGACGAAGATTTGAACGAGAATCCCGCGGCGGACGAAAAAGCTCAGGTAGCCGGTGTAGAAGAGCGGCGCGACGTAAAATAGGAAGAAGAGGACGAAAAAGGGAATAAGAAAGAGGTATCCGATGAGCGCCTGGCGCCGTGTAACCTGCATGGTTGCCGCCTCCCTCTTGGGAAGTGCCATCCCGCCCGGGATGACGGCGAGCGGCGCCCGCCGTTCAAGCGGCGCCGCCCGCGCATCTAGCGCACCGAGGTGCGCCTACTGCTGAACCTTGTAGTTTTGCTGGATCGCCTGCTTGACGATCTCCGTCTGGGCAGTCTTCAGTCCCGCTTCGATGGAAACCTTGCCTGCCACCGCGTCGTTGATCGCCTGCCCCATTCCGGTCATGGTGAGATTGTACCACGGCGCCCACTGGAAGTTGACGTCCACGGCCTTCGAAGCGTCGGCGAAGACCTGCGCTACGTCCTGCCCGCCGAAGTACTTGTCGGTCTTCGAGGAGGTGTCATGAAGGACCTTCGTCTGCAGCCCGGCGACCGCGGCCGGGAAGAGCCCGCCGTTCAGCCAATCGAGGTCGGTAGCGGTCGTGTTCGCGTTGATCCAGATCGAGAAGATGGTCGCCGCGAGGATGTTCTTCGACTGCACGGTGACCGCATCGGTGGAGCCGCCCCAGTTGCCGGTTGTAAACTGCGAGACATCGGGCCACTGCGGAAGGGGCGCGACGCGCCACTGCCCGTCCGAGGCCGGACCGAGGTTGTTCGCATAGAGCAAGGGCGACCAAGCGGCTACGATCGCCGAAGCGATCTCGCCGTCGCCGAGGGCCTTGTACCAGTCGCTGGTCCAGGTGGTGACCGTTCCCACGTAGCCCTTCTTGATGAGGTCCGACCAGTAGTTCGCGACCTTGAGGACCTTCGGGCTGTCCAGGGTCTGGGTCCAGGTGTCGCCGTTGAGCTTCCAGATGCTCCCGCCGTCCGCCCAAACCAGGCCGAGGAGATAGGAGCCGTTTCCGGAGCCCACCGCATCGAAGTTGCTCATGTAGACCTTGCCGTTCGTCGCATCGTGGAGCTTCTTGGCCTCCGCGGCGAACTGCTCCCAGGTCGTCGGAACCGTGAGGCCGTACTTGTCGTAGATGTCCTTGCGGTAGGCGAAGGCGAGGGGTCCGGTGTCCTGCGGGATGGCGTAGACCGCATCCCCGCGGCTGACCTGGCTCCAGGTCCACGGAACGAACTGATCCTTCACCAGGTTCGCGCCGTGCTTCGCGAGATCGACCAATCCTCCATCGTTGATGAAGGTCGGCATGGCCTGGTACTCGATCTGCGCCACGTCGGGAGCCCCCGAGCCGGCCTGGAGCGCAGTGATCAGCTTGCTGTACTCGGCGGTGCCGTTGCCGACGTTGTCCCACTTGATCGTGATCTTCGGGTAGGCCTTCTCAAACTCTGCAACGGCCTTGTCGATGCCCGGCACCCACGACCAGAAGCTTAGGGTGACCTCCGGCCCGCTGTAGACGGGCATCCCGTCCGAGCCGAGCTTCAGCTGGCCCGCGGCCGCCTTCGCTCCACCCTTGGCGCTGCAGGCGACAAGGCTGAGCGCGATGAGGAGAGCAATCGGAACGATCGCAAGATGCTTCTTCACCATCAAATGACCTCCATGAATGAGAGTGATATAAGATTGAGCTCCATCATGTGCCGGAACACCGGCACTGTGCTTTCTTTGGTAGACAACATTCGCTACGAGCGGCCAAGAACCGGCAGCGTTTTGCTTTTTTCCGTTCTCCGAACACTGAGAAAACGTTTTCCCGAATACTAGGCCCATTCCTGCCCCTTGTCAAGCTTTTTTTGGTCAGACAAACCGACCGCGCACCGACTCCCGGATGATCAGCTCGGTGCGAACCTCCACGGAATAGGGCTCCGCCCCCGGCTCTTCGATGAGGCCAAAGAGCATCTTGGCGGCGATCTCCCCCTGCTCCAGGGTGGGGATGCTCACCGTGGTCAAGGGAGGATTAGTGTACTGCGAGATGTCCGCGTTGTCGAAGCCGACGATCGACACGTCGTCGGGAACGCTGCGGCCCATCGACTCGGCCCCGGCGATGGCGCCGACCGCCACGAGATCGTTCAGGGTGATGACCGCGCTGATCCCGACTCCCCGAGCGAGCAGCTCGCGCATGCCGTCATAGCCCTTGCGGTACTTCTCTTGAATCCCGACCGGACCCGCGATGAAGGGATCGGGATTCGCCGTTCCGTGGCTTGCGGCGTGGGCCCGGAAGGCCCTCTCCCGCTCGTCCATCGGATAGCCGGGCGCGTTGCCCGCGATGAGGCCGATGGACCGATGGCCCATCCCGCGCAGGTACTCGATGACCTCGATCGTCGCTCCGTAGACGTCGACGCGGATGGTGCTCCTGTCCGAGCTCAGGGTGGCGGGGGCATTGGTCTGCACAAAGGGTATGCCGGCGCGGAGGAGCTCCTCCTTGGAGTCGCTCGGATAGAAGGCGTCGATCACCACCCCGTCTGCGCCCCGCCGAATGACCGTGTGGACGGCCTCGCGGGCGTCAGTCGTCTCGTACACGAGGGTTACGTAGCCTCGCTCCTCGGCGACGGAGTGGATTCCGCGGTAGATTTCGGTGTAGTAGGGGTTGGAGATCTCGGGGATGAGGAAGACGATCAGCCGCGAGCGGCTCGTCTTCAGGGTCTGGGCGGCGAGGTTGGGCCGGTAGTCGAGCTCCTGCACCGCCTGGAGCACCCGCTCGCGCATGTTCGGGTTCACCGTCGAGCGGTCGTTGAGAACCCGCGAGACCGTCGAAAGCGAGACCCCGGCGCGCTCGCTCACGTCATGGATCGTGACCGCATTCTTCATCCCTGCCGCTCCTAGAGGCTCCGCGTGTAGAGGCGATGCACCTTGTAGACGCGCCCCCCTAAGGTCTCGACATCCTTGAGCATGAGCCCGGTAGTCTCGGCGATCTGCGTAAGGTCGACGTGGCGAAAGCGCCCTCCCTGTTTGGCGGTGCGCTCCAGCTCGTAGTACAGGAGGGCGTTCCCGCCGAGGCGCTGGTACTTCGGAAGAATTCCCGCGCCGTTGGCGATGAGCCAGTCGGTTCGCTTGTACTCGCGGAGCAGGTCGAGGATCGTGATCGGATTCAGGCGCCCCCGAGCGCGTCGGATGGCCTCCGAAAGGTCGGGAAAACCGAAGAGGAAGCCGACGACCTCGTCGTTGTAGGTGAGGACCTTGATGAGGGTCGGATCCGCCACGGTCATGAGGTCCTGCGTCACCTTGCGCACCTCACGATCCGAGAGAGAGTAGGTCTCCACGTGATCGCCCAGCGCGCTGTTGTAGACCTTGCCCACCTTGCCGGCGATAGCCTTGAGCGGACGCCTGGAGGAGAACTCGAGCACCTTGAAGGAGCCGCGCGCAAGAACCTTTTCGGCGATGGAGCGGACCTTGTCCGGAAGCCGGAAGGTGTCGGCATCAAGGTAGAAGGAGTTCAGGTCCAGAAGCTTCGTGAAGCCCGCCGCCTCGACCAGCTCGCGGTAGTAGGCGTGGTTATAGGCCATCATGGTCATGGCCGCCCTCGCGTCGAAGCCCTCCACGAGGATCCCGCCCCCGCTCGTTCCGCCGATCCCGAGCGGGCCGATGACCTGGTCGAGGCCGCGCGCGCGCGCCCAGTCGAAGGCCGCCGTAAAGAGGGCGGAAGCGACCTCCCGATCGTTCGCAGCGTCGAAGAAATAGAAATGGGCGCTCCGTATCCCGTGAGCCTCGTTGTAGCGGCGGTTCTCGAGAACGGCGATTCGCCCGCAGGGCCGTCCTTGCCGCCTCGCAAGCAGAAACTCGCCTCCCGAGTGCTCGAAAAAGGGATGACGCCGATCGATGAGCTGACGCAGATCCGCCGAGAACCAGGGTACCCAGCACCGGTTGCCCGCATAGAGTGAAAAGGGCAACGCGATGAACTCGCGCCCCTCGCGGCTGCGCGCGCGTCGGACGGGGAGGATCTCAATGCCTGAGCTCAACCTCGGTACCCCCTTGGCAGACTTTCCGGGGGATTATACGGCTTGCCCCGCGCGTTGTACAGCTTCCTCGATCGGCGTATCGCCGAAGATCGATCAACAGGGTAAGATCGCGCCCATGAATCCATATATGGAAGCAGCAATCGCCGAAGGGCGTTCCGGCATGCGCGCCGGCGAAGGCGGTCCCTTCGGAGCGGTCATCGTCAGGGAGGGAGAAATCATCGCCCGCGCGCACAACGAGGTCCTCGGGACGAACGATCCCACCGCCCATTCCGAAGTGCTCGCAATCCGGCGCGCGGCCTCGGCCCTCGGACGCTTCGATCTGTCCGACTGCGAGATATACTCCTCCTGCGAGCCCTGCCCGATGTGCTTTGCGGCTATCCATTGGGCCAAGATCCGCACCCTCCACTTCGGCTGCACGAAGCAGGACGCCGCGAGGATCGGCTTCGATGACGAGTTTATCTACGAGGTCATTCGGGGGACGGCGCTGCGAGCGCAGCTCTCCGTCCACCAAGAGAGCCGAGACCAAGCGCTCTCCCTCTTCGCCGAATGGGAGCAGATGACGAACCGCAAGATGTACTAGCAGGCCGACCGGAACTCGGCAGCCTGTCAGAGCACCGCGGGCGAGCCGACCGACTGCGACTCGTCGTACAGCTCCTCGCCGCCGACCGCGAGAGCCCCCTGCATCAGCGCGCTGCGGTTGTTGGCCCGGGCAAGCTTGCGGGCGAGGAGCTTCGAAAGGAAGATCCCGTAGTGCGGATAGCGCATGATCACCCCTACGAAATCCCGCCGCGAGATCTTGACGAGCTTGCCGGGCATCTCGGCAACGACCGACGCGCTCCTTCGATTGTTGAGGAGGAAGGACATCTCCCCCATGAAGATGTCGTTCGGGGTGAGGCTTCCGACCTGTTTCTCGTCGTGATAGACCGCATAGCGCCCGCTGGCGATGTAGTAGAGGAAATCCGAGGTTTCCCCCTCCTGAAAGATCACCTCTCCCTTTTCCGGGATAACGGTCTCGCTGTCGAAGAAGCCGCGCGGCGTCTGGCGCTCCGGGCGCCGGTCATGCCGCATGACGAGGGTGACCTCGTTCCCCTTGCCGTTGTAGGAGAGCCTGGTCGCTATGCCTCGCGCCATCAGGATCCCCCGGCCGTGCAGGGCATAGCTTCCCTCCCGCTTCAGCTTCGCGGAAAGCCCCCGCACGTCGAAGCCTTCACCCTCGTCGCGCACGACAAAGCGCGTGCTTTCGGGCTGGATCTCCCATTCGAAGAAGACACGCTTGACCGCAATGCGCGGATCCCTGCACTTCTGGGCGACGAGCTCCACGACGCTCATTCCCTTTTCCAGAAAGACGCTTTTCTCCTCGTAGGTGATTCCGCAGTTGCCGTGCTCGACCCCGTTGATGATCAGCTCGGAGAGGGCGAGCTGGAGGTGCATCTTCATGTCGGGGTCGACGAGCCCGCGCTGGGCAAGGGTGGTGGCCGCGATTCCGGCGTAGATGGAGACCGCGAGGGGATCGTTATCGATGACAAAGGAGCCGGAGGTTCGCTCGAAGAGCTTGTCGGAGAGCTCCCGCTGGAAGATGACCTGGCGGTTCTCTTCGATTATGTGGGTGAGCTTGACGATGTGCGAGCCGATCCGCGAGTAGTCGATGAGGGCGAGAACGTTGACATTGGAGTAGCTCTTCAGCAGCTGCTCTTCGGTATCGCTCTCGGCGTTGAACAGCCCGACGATGCCGAAATTGTGGAGCCAGGAGTCGTGGCGGACTTCATCGAGCACGAGGTGGAGATTGATGCCCATATCGGAAAAGTTGATGATGACGATCTCGGGAAGATCGAAGTTGAGAAATTCAAGGATTTCGCTTTCGCCGCGAGGGAAACGGAGAATCCACTGACCTTCCGGGCTCTTCGAGAACTCGCGCGCGATCCTCGCATTCAGCTGTTGATCCGAGCTTACGACGCCGATAAGGCTCATTCCACCTCCCCGTCGGCATCAATCCTAATGGTTCGAAGGCTTTTTGTCAAAGAACGAAGCGGATTTCTCTCGGTCTGCAAATGAGATACCGCTGAGCAGCCGGCGACCGCATCGCTGCGCGCGACCCTTGACGATGAGGTCACCGCGCCTTAGTATGCCTGGACCCTATCTCCGAAGAGCAAAATGTGAAGGCAGTTGTCCGCGCCGTTGGCTCGTACCTTCCCAACAAGCGCCTCTCGAACAATGATCTGAGCCGGATGATCGAAACCTCGGACGAGTGGATCTACTCGCACACGGGGATCCGTGCCCGGCGCATTGCCGCCGACGACGAGGCAACCTCGGATCTTGCGGTCGCGGCCGCTCGACGGGCCCTTGCCGCGGCGGATCTTCCGGCCGAGAGGCTCGACCTCATCCTCGTTGCGACGGCGACGCCCGACTACAACGGCTTTCCTTCGACCGCTTCCATCGTCCAAGAGCGTCTTCACGCCTGCAACGCGGGGGCGATGGACCTCGTCGCCGCCTGCACGGGGTTTGTCTACGCAACCGAGACCGCCTCCTGCTTCATCAAGAGCGGCTCCGTGCGCAACGTGCTCGTCATCGGCAGCGAGACCCTGTCGCGGATCGTCGACTGGCGCGACCGCAACACGTGCGTGCTCTTCGGCGACGGAGCGGGCGCCATGGTCCTTTCCGCCGAAGAGAGCGAAGGCGGCGTTCTCCGCTCCTTCCTGCGTTCGGAAGGCAAGGGTGCCGAATACCTCGTCGTGCCGGAGGGAGGCAGCCGCCGCCCGTATCACGCCGGAACGACCCGAACCGAGGATCTTTGCGTCCAGATGAACGGCAGGAAGGTCTACACCTTCGCCGTGCGCGCCATCGGAGAGACGATCGCGGCCCTTCTCGGAAATGACATCCCGCTCACGGATCTCGCCTACATCGTCCCGCATCAGGCCAACGTGAGGATCATCGAGGCGGCAGCCGAGCGGTTTTCGATCGATCTGTCCCGTTTCTACGTCGACATCGAGGAGTTTGCGAACACCTCGGCGGCGAGCATACCGATCGCGCTCGCCGAGATGGACCGAAAGGGGCTTCTGAAGCGGGGAGATCTTCTCCTCACCGTCGGCTTCGGGGGCGGCCTCACCTACGGCGGGAATCTCATTCGCTGGTAGTCTCGCTTTCCTCGTATTGAAAGATCTTGGCGTCGATGAAAACGTCGACCAGGTCCCTGTCGATATGGTTGTCCTTGGCCTCGTCGAGCAGAATGTCGATCGCGCGAGCGCGCGGAACCGCCCGCTTGTAGGGTCGATCCTGGGCCGTTAGGGCGTCGAAGATATCGGAGACCGTCATCATCTTCGTCTGGAGCGGAAGCTCTTCGGCGCTCTTCCCGTCGGGATAGCCCCCGCCGTCCAGCTTCTCGTGGTGCCACCGCGCAATCGTCGGTATGTTCCGCATCGTCCCCGTCCACGGGATCTTCTGGAGGAACTCGAAGGTGTGGATGACGTGCGACTCGATCTCCCTGCGCTCGGACTCGTTGAGGCTCCCCCGAGGAATGCTCAGCATGGTCCGTTCGTCCTCCGTGAGGTAGGGCTGCAGCCTCCCTCGGAAGTCGACATAGCTGTAGCCCCCGATCGTCTTCACCGCGAGCGCGGGCTCTTCGGCCAAGATTCTCGGCTCGTTCGCCTCCAGGATCTCGGCTGCAAAGCCGTCCAAGCGCTCGATGCGCTCGCGCTCCTCCTGGTCGAAGCGTGCGGCCTCTCGCTTGAAGGCCGCCTCACCGTGCTCCCTGAGAAACTCGAAGCGTTTGCGCATCATCTCCGCCTCGATCTGCCGTTTGATGTAGCCGAAGCGCTGCTCGATGAGCTCCATCTGGTGGGGATAGAGCTTCTTAGCCTTCACCAGCACGTGCTCGCGCACTCCGACCTTGCCGAAATCGTGGAGCAGACTCGCGTAGCGGATCTCCTTGATCTGCTCGGGAGTGAAGGTCGTGGAGCCGAAGCGTCCGATCTGCAGCCGATCGACCGCCTTCGCCAGCCCGACGGTGTAGATCGCAACCCGGTTCGAATGGCCGCTGGTCGTCGGATCTCGCGCTTCGATCGCTTTCACCGATGCACGAACGAACCCCTCGAAAAGGGTCTCGATCTCCTGGTAGAGCCGGTTGTTGTCGAGTGAAACCGCGGCCTGAGAGGCCAGGGAGAGCACCACCTCCTCGTCCGCCTTATCGAAGGATTCGACGTGCTTCTCCGCAGCCTGCGAATCGGTGATCCGTATCTTGAAGTCCCGCTTTCGGTTCAGGAGCTGGATGACGCCGAGGATACGCTCCTTGTGGTCGCGCATGGGCACGGTGAGGAGGCTCTTCGTGCGGTAGCCCGTCGTCAGATCGTAGTTCTTGTTGAAGCCGTAGGGTGTGTTCTTCGGGATCGTGTAGGCGTCCTCGATGTTGAGGACCTCCCCCGTCGTGGCGACGTATCCCGCAATCGACTTCGTCGTGACCGGCATGCGGAACTCCGTGAAGTCGGTGGGGTTGGAATCGTTCTGGGAGATCTTGAAAAGGAGGGTGCGCTCGCCGTTCTCCTCGTTCTCCTCGAGCAGGTAGAGGCTTCCAGCATCCGAGCGGGTGATCTCGCGGGTCTTTCGGACAATGAGCTCGAGAAGCTTCTGGTTGTCTCGCTCCGCGGAGAGGGCGGTCCCGACGCCCAGCAGCTCCCTATTGAGCTTCTCCGACTGGCGAAGCCGCTCCTCCTTCGCACGGAGCTCGCGGACGAGAAAGAGGTTGCGGTAAAGGTTCCTGAGGGCTCGGAGGACGAATTCGGGCTGGCCGATCCCGTAAAGCTCTTGGTAGATGAGCTCTTCCGCCACGTCGAATTCCTCGTACCTTCCCTCGGGATTCCAGAGCAGAATGGAGCCCGGGAGGACGTTCTCGCGAGTCAGAAGGTGCCCATGCCTTCGGAGGAACTCATGGTCGAGGACGTAGGCGGCAAGCCTTCCGTCCGGCGCGCAGGGCTTGAACCCCTGCCGCAGCCGCTCGACATCGAGCCCCTCGCTGAGCTTCTCCAGGTCCGGGAGGTCGGGAACACCATCCGAGATACCCAGATAAAGCTTACTCATTCGCTGGTAATCTACTCCATTCCGGGGAACCTATCAAGGATTCGCCCCCTTTCCCTCCTTAATTGTCGCGCTCCCGAAGCAAAAACTTCATAATTTCGCGGATTTTGTCGCCTCCTGGGCACCCCTGCCGTCCGCTTCGCCGGGGGCGGACCCTCGGCGCCTTGCGTTGCGGGACGGACCGAGGTAGACTGCCGGAAAGCTATGCCGAACAAAGGCCTCCCCCTCTATCTAGCCGTCGATATCGGCGCCGGGCTTGGCGCCAAGATCGGTCTCTTCCGCGAGACCGACATCCCCCTCGCGGAAACCCTCCTCTCGGTCGAAGAGTACGGCCCCGGATTCGACAGCTTCGCCGACGCCCTCATCCGTCGCATTGGGGAGTTTCTCGACCAGAGGCGCATCGATCGCGGCGAGGTGCGCGGGATGGGGATTGCGTGCCCGGGGATTCTGAACGGGGACGGCTCCTTTCGGCTGGTCCAGAACCTCCCCAACTGGAGCGGGCGCAATCTCAAGGCGGCGCTCGAGCGCTACTATGGGTTTCCGGTCGGAATCGAGAACGACGCGAACGCGGGCGGGCTTGCCGAGTGGAGCGTCCTGCGCCTCGAGCTGCTGTACTGGGTCTTCGGCGGAGGGTGGGGCGGGGTCTGGATCTCGCGCGAAGGGCAGGTGCGCTTTCCGGCGGTGGACTGGGATGGTCGGGACGATAGCCTCCACTACACCAACGAGCCCGGCTACGCGATTCCGCTGGATAAGCTGCTGCTCAGACCCCTGTTCAACGAGGTAGGCGCCTCCTTCGAGCGCTTCATCAAGATTGTCACCGAGGAGCTCGCCCCCCCCGGCGGGGTCCTTACCGGACCGAGCGGGAATCCCGACACCCTGCGGGCCGAGGTGATCCTCTCCGGTCCGGGGAGGCTGCGCCTCTTTCGCACCCTCGTGGGTGACGACGACTTCTACGAGCGATTTCTCGATGACGGCGAGAGCACGGGGCTTTCCGATCCGATGGTCGCCGGCCGGCTCATCAGCAAGCTCTCCGGCATGCGGGTCGAAGCGGCGGTCAATACCGACCGGCTCTACGGGAAGGTTCTCGGGATGGCGACCCGGATCATGCTCAAGGCCGCGCATCGGGATGGAATGCCTGAGAATCTTCCGATTTGCCTCGGAGGCAAGCCCTCCTATGCCCTGCCCTATTTTGGTCCCTCGGCGCAGCGCGCCATGGGCCGCCTCGGGATCCTCAACTACCTGCGCCCTTCCGTCATCGACGAGCGGGGCAGCAATGCCAACCTCGTGGGCGCTGCCGTGCTCGCCGTCAAAGTCTCGAAAGCCTCCGAATAGCGTGTGTCGCGCGAGCTTGCGCGCTTTGGTCGCGCGAGCTTGCGCGCTTTTGGTCGCGCGAGCTATCCCGGCGGGCTCGCGGACGCCTCCTGCGCGGCGGCAAGCAGCAGCGCCGCCAAGTCCGGCTCATGCGAGATCTCGACGACGCGCCCCCCCCGCAGATAGTAGAGAACCCCCCTCACCTCGCGCCCGAGCAGCTCGCCGGCGGCATGGCGGTAGATCGCCATCTGCACGTCGTAGGCCCCTTCGCTGAGCTCTCGATCGGTCTTGAAATCGACGAGACAGGGGGGCTCCCCCGCGGGCGGAACAAAGAGCAGGTCGAGCTTTCCGCTCACGAAGAAGGATTGCCCCCCGGCATCGTGGCGATAAAGGAAGGAGCTCTCGGTTTCGCGCTCGCTCGCGGCGAGCGCCGCGCGTCCGAGCTCGGAGGCGAGGAATCCCGCGGCGAGCTCGATCGCCTGTTCGACGAGGCGCTCGCGATGCCTTTCCGGAAGGAGGTCGCGAAGCCGAAAGGGAAGCTCGGCAAGGAGGCCCGCAGGGGTGAGCGCTCTCCCTTCCCGCTCGGGAGCGAGGGCGAGCTCAAGAGCGAGGTGGCAGAGGCTTCCGAAGGGCTCCTCGAGCCGCTCGGCCTCGAGGAGCGGATCGACCGTGAGGCTCGAGAGCGCCTGACCTCGCGCGCCGGGCGCGGCATCGAAGGGCAGCTCCAGCTGCTCCCCCCGGGATGAGCGCTCGGCGGCGAAGGCGTTGAGCGCGGTAGCCGTCCAGGAGGTGCGCCGCGTCGGCCATTCGATGCTCCGTGCCGCCGCATAGCCCTGCCCGAGCTCGCGGGCCTCCTCGATGCTGAGCGAGCGGCGCACCCCAGGCGCAGCGCCGCCATCCGCCCCGACCGACGCCGCGGCCGAAGGTCGGACATAGAGCTCGCGCTCCTCGATATCGGGAATGATCTCCACCGGAATGGGCAGATTCCTCGCGACCGGATCGCCGCCTGCGTTCTCTTCGCCAATCGGCACGATCTCTTCCGCGGACAGGTCAAGCGCCCCGAGAACCATGTTGAGCAGGGCGTCTTCGCTGGTCCGGTTGTTTCGGTTGTGACAGCCGGAGACAATGAGGTGGGAGCGGGCTCGGGTCAGCGCCACGTAGAGAAGGCGTTTCGCCTCGGCATGCTCCTTGCGGGCGTTCTCCTCCTTCGCGAGGGCGTAGAAGTAGTTCCCGCGCTTCGAGAACCTCAGGGTCAGCCCATGGGTATCGGAGAGGTAGTAGGGCTCGCTCGCCTCCGAGGAGCCCTGCCCGCTGTTGCCGGCATTGGCCAGGATCACGACCGGAAACTCCAGCCCCTTCGCCTTGTGGATGGTGAGAAGCTGGACACCCCTCGCCTCCTCCTGCAGGATCGAAAGCTCGGGAAGTCGTTCGTAGGCGCCCAGGCTCGGGCGGATCGCATCGAGGAAGAGAGCGAGAGGGGTTCCCTGGCGATCCGCCCTCTCGGCGAGGCGCGTGAACCAGTCGTAGTAGTCGAGATAGCCGTGATAGTCGCGGTCGCGAAGGAGAAGGTAGCGGTACCCGAACTCGTACCAGAGGATGCGGAGAAGCTCCGCGATCGGGACAAGATCCGCCTTCGCGCAGAGCTTCTCATAGAGGTCCCGTCCCCGGCGCCACTTCTCGCGCTCGAGCGGGGGCAGGTCGTCGAGCGGCTCCTGCGCCGAGAAGGCGCTCCTGCCGTTGAGAAGGAGGCGCGCGATGATTTCGTCGGACAGGTTGACGAGCGGCGAGCGCAGCGCGGCGGCGTAGGCGGCGCGGTCCTCTGGGTTGACGACCAGCTCGAGGAGGTTGTAGAGGTCGTTCAAGGGGGCTTCGAGAAAGAGGGTCCGCACGCTCTGCGTGGTGTAGGGAATGCCGAAGCGGCGGAAGAGACGCTCGTAGCGGATCTGATTGCCGGTGGAGCGCAGGAGAAGGGCGAAGTCGTCATAGCCGGCCGCTCGCTCGGTATCACCCTCTCGAATCGAAAGCCGCTTGCGCTCCACCGAGTCGCGGATGAAGCGGGCGAGGTACCAGGCCTCGGCGTCGTCGCTTTCCGCACGCTCGTCCCCGCCCGCCTCCGGGCGATAGGGCTTGTAGAAGAGCCGCACCGGCGCCCCCCCGTCGCCGGAGGGGCTGCCCGCGCCCTGCGCTTGCTTGGGCGGAGCGAGCGGCTGCCAGCGCGCCTCGTAGTCGGCGTGCGCATCCGCCATAACGCGGGGAAAGAGACTATTGAGAAAAGCGATCATCTCCGGGCGGCTGCGATAGTTGACCCCGAGCGAGAGGGCGATCCCGCCGCTTCCCGTGATCTCCTCGCCAAGTCCCTTGAAGACGCTCACGTCCGCTCCCCGGAAGCGATAGACGGACTGCTTCTCGTCCCCCACGAAGAAGAGCTTATCGCCTGCAAGCTCCTCAGCTCGAGGCACCCCTTCTCCCTCGCTTCCGATCCGCTCGGCAAGGAGGTACAGGAGGCGTTTCTGCAGCTCGTTGTTGTCCTGAAACTCGTCGACCAAGATGTAGCGAAAGCGCTCCTTGTAGAAGCGCCGCAAGGGGCGGTTCTCGATGAGGATGCGGATAGCGAGCTCGGCGACGTCGCGGAAGCTCAACAGGCCGCTGCGCCGCTTGCGCGCGAGGACGCTCTCCTGAAAGTCCCCGAGCAGCCCAAACATCCCGACGAGAAGCCCCCTCGAGGCGAGGGTTTCGACGACGGAGAGAAGGGTCGCAATGGCGATCGCGGACGCGTCGACGAGCTCCTTGTACTCGAGGATCGCCTCGGATCCTCCCGCTCCGGTGCGCTTGGAGAAGCGCAGGGTCGCAAGGGCATCACCGAGCTCCGGGAAAGCGCCTCCCTCCGCGAGCGCGGCGAGATCGGGCAGCCGATCGATCGCGGCGTGCGCCTCGGCCACCACCTTTGCAGCGCGGGCGTCGAGCGCGCGGATCGCGGCAAGGAGCCCCGCGAGGCGGGCAGTCTCGGAGCGGAGCACCCCTTCGAGCTCGGAAAGCTGCCTTCTCCCCATCTGCGGAAAATCGCGCTTTTCGGCGATCGAGAGGTAGCTCCGCGAGATCGAAGCGAACAGTCCGCGGTAGGCCCGCTCGAAGCCGTTCACCCGGATGAACTCACCCAGCGCCGGATGCTCCCATCTCGCCAGGATGAACTCCAGGGCGATGCCCTCGGCCTCGTCCCCACGCTCCTCGTCGGCGACTGCAAAGCTCTGCGGAACCCCGTAGCGCTGCGACCACCCGCGGGCAACCTGCCCGCAGAAGCTGTCGAAGGTCGAGATCTGGGCGCGATCGAAGAGGGCAAGCTGCTCCCCCACCCCCGGAAGCTCCCGGTCCTCAAGCAGCAGACCGTAGATGCGCTCGTGCATCTCTGCGGCTGCCTTGCGGGTGAAGGTGAGGGTGAGGATCTCTTCGACGCCGGCGCGGCCCTCCCGCACCAGGCGCGCATAGCGCTCCGCGAGGACCGTGGTCTTGCCCGATCCCGCGCCGGCCGAAACGACCGCGTTGCGCTCGACCTCGACGGCGAGCCCCTGCTCGGAATCGAGCCTCCTCCGTGGGCCCATCGCTACCTCACCGTGTACCGCTTGCGGCAGATCGAGCGAAGCGCACAGGCCTCGCAGCCCCTCTGCGAGTCGGGAGTCCGGTAGTCACCGCCCCGCAGACCGCTTGCCATCTCTGCGATCCACTCTTCGAGCTTTCCGCGCAGCAGCGTCATCTCCTCGCGATCGAGCGGACCCTGTCGAGCCGCCCGGTCGGCTCCCTCAGGGCGCTCCTCGAGCACGGGGGCGTATCTGCCCTCCTCGATGTCGTAGTATCCCGCCCAACCGACCGGGGTTCCCCTCCGCTCGAGGAGGTGGACATAGAAGGGGATTTGGAACGAGGAGGCTCTCTCGCCCTCCTGCCCGCGGATGTCACGCAGGGAGGGATGGTGATGCTTTTTGTAGTCGACGATGAGCGCCTGCCCGTCGCGGTAGGAGACTCGGTCGATCTTCCCCTCGAGGATCACTCCCTCGATCGGGCCCCTCGCGGTAAGGCTCTCCTCGAGCTCGCCGACCTCGAATCCCGTGAAGCGCTCGCGCTCGAGGTCAAGGAGGGCGGAAAGGGCCTCGCGGAGCCTCCGCGTAAGGTCGCGCCAAACCGGAAGGAGGGGAAGCCTCCGCTCCCGCTCCCAGCGGGCGAAGACCTCCTTGACCGCCTCGCCGACCCAGGCCCCCTGTTGGGCCTCGCGCCCGGCGAGCACCCCGCCGTCCTCGGCGCCGACCCGCTCGAAGAGGGCCTTCAGGACCTGGTGCGCGAGGGTGCCGATAAGGAGGGGATCCTCCATCGCCGCCTCCTCGCGGGGCCTCGGCACCTGGAGGAGCCGCTCGAAGAGGAAGCCGAAGGAACAGGATAGGTAGCCCTCGAGAGCGGTTGGGGAGATCAGGAGCCGGCCCTCTTCGTCGCTGATCCCTTCGAGAAGCCGCTTTCGCAGGGCGACCTCCTCGATCGGCGACTGAGTGAAGTCGCTCGCGCGAGAGCTCCACGCGGTGGCGAGGATATGCTCCATTCCCCGCTTCTGGACCGGGAAGAGGGGCTCATCCTCCCTCAATCCTCCGGTCCAGACCGCGCGCTCCCGAAGAAATCGGTCGCGGGCGGAGAGCCGCTCCCGCTCCTCCCACTCGCGCACGCTGCCGCGCGAGACGAACCAGCCCGGGGCGAGCTGCGGTCCGATGAAGTCCTCGCGGCTGCAGCTCGCGCGGACCTCCTCCCCGGATTGGGCATAGAGGGTGAGAAAGTCGTCGGAAAAGGAGCGATCGAGGATTCCGAGGCGCCTGCGCTCGTCGTCGCGCAGGATCGGGAACAGGGGCCACTCGACGCGCGTCGCCGCTTGGCTTGCGCCGACGAGAAAGTGGTAGCGCGGTCCGATCCCGGCCGCTACGCGATAGGGATAGACCGCGATTCCGGCGACCGTCGAGCGCTGCACGTAGATCCGCTCCTCGAGATGCGCCCGCCACAGCGCAAAGGGCGAGGGGGCGCGCACGCCCGTGAGGGTAGTCTCCGTGTCCACGAAGTCGCCGAGCGACTCGAGGCAGTACTCGAAGACCCGCCGGCTCTCCTCGGGCCAGCGGCCCGGATCAAGGCGCGCCGACGCAAAGGCCAGAAGCCTCGCCTTCAGCTCCGAAAAACCCTGCGCGCCGACGATGCCGGAGAGCTCTCGACGGAGGTGGCTGTACAGGGACAGGAGGCGCCGCTCGCCGAGACGCTCGAGGTGGAAGCGCCACGGGTCGCGCGAGGTCCCCCCTTCGGTAAAGGATGCGAGACACTGGTGCTCGACTCCGAAGCGGACGAGCTCGCGAAAGTCGCTCGCCTCCCGCCAGGGAATCGCCCGATCGAGGAGAAGCTGCTTCACCGCCTCGAGGCTGTAGCGCTCCGCCTCGCACGCCCCGATTGCCGCGAACACGCGAGCGGCAGGGTATTCGGAGAGGGCCCGCCCCTGCCGGAAGTCGAGGGGCAGGCCGTGCAGCGCGGCCTCGGCCCGGAGGTGAGGCTCCCAGTGGGCGAGATCGGCGACGCTGACTGCGATCTCTTCGACCCGCGCCCCCCGATCCAGGAGATCGGCGAGCTCGACACAGAGGTTACGGAGCTCGTGGATCGCGCTCGGAAAGCGCACCATCGCAGAGCGGGCTTGGGCGGGAACTGGGACGAGCGAGACCTTGGGGCTGTCGAGCCAGGGGGCGAAGGCGCGGTAGTCCTCGATCACCTCGGGAAAGAAGAGATGGTAGCTGCGCGCGAGGCGCGAAAGATCAACACGCTCGCCGGAGGGCTCGAAGAGGGCGTTGGTCGACAGAAACCGCCCGTAGCGCGCGGAGAGGAGCTCAAGATCGTAGCGAACCTCGGGCGCGATGAGGGGGATCCCGCCGGCAGCCCGTTCGCCCGCCGCAAGGGCGGCAAGAAGGCCCTCGAGCTGGGGGAGGAGGCCGGTGAGCTGCTTCAAGAAGGCGGGCGAGTTGTCCGCGAACTCCGGGTGCACGAGCGAGCGCAGCAGGGGCGCATCCTCCGGGCCGCGTGCGGCGTTCTCGGCAAGGAGTGAGGCCGCAAACAGGGAGCGCGCGATCCCGTTGACGGGGCGCTCCTTGCGTGTGAGCGAGAAGGTCTCCTCCTTGAAGCGATCCCACGAGAGAAAGCGCCCATCCCTCACCGCGCGCAAATCCGTCAGCTCGAGCGACCGGCGATGCCAGAAGCGGGCGGCGACCTCGGAGGGAAAGACGAAGACGCTCTCCTCATCCGCGAGTCTCCCTGCAATGATCGCCTCGACCTGGTTCACGGCTCTATTATGCACGCCTCCCGCTTTTTTTCCATCAAACGGGCGGCCTTGAGGATCGAGCGCAGCTCCTGCTTGTGCTCGCTGTCCCGACCCCGCGAGACCCTCGCCTTGACATGAGGAGTTTCGGAAGGCTAAGATGGAGGTCGCATTCCCTGGGGGTGTAGCTCAGTTGGCTAGAGCGCGTGAATGGCATTCACGAGGTCGTGGGTTCAATTCCCACCACCTCCATCGTTGGCACAGCCGATAGGTCAAATCGATGGGTGACAGCCGGGATTCCAGCAAGGGCGTCTTCTCGGGCGAGATCGATCCCGAGATAGCGGAGCTCATCGGAGTGGAATCCGAGGAGACGGGGGCTCCTGCCCTCTTCGGGGATTCCGCGGGACCCAAGGTGGTACTCGCTCCGGAGCAGGCAGACACCGAACGCGAGTCCTTCGCGCCGGTCGCCGCCTTCGAAGAGGCTGCCAAGCCCCTCTTTGCGGACAAGAACTACTACAAGATCGCCCTTGGAGGCGAGGGTGAGACCGCCCAGCGCGCCCACAAGCTCCTGAGCGATTTCCTGGCCTGTCAGGATCCCAAAGACAAGTCGGTCCTGCGAAACAAGCTCATCTCCGCCTATTGGAATCTCGCTGAAAGCATTGCTGCGAAGAGCTACACTGCGCTCCCGATGCCGAAGGTGCTGCTTCTCCGTTTCGGCGTGATGCTTCAGACCCTGATATCGGACGAGCAGCGCCAGATGCTTTCGCGCGTCATCTTCGACAACCACAGCACGGAGCCGCTCTACTACGTCGACGAGTGGCTGAAGAAGATCGCAGCCGGGCAGATCTCTCCCTCGACCACCGATGAGACGCGTCCCTCTCAGCGCACCCAGCCGGAGCGGATCCACTCGATGCTCGAAAAGGCCCGCGGCGCCCACGAGGTCCAGCTCGGCCTCGTGAAGGGGAAAATCGTCGAGATTGAGAACGCCGAGGCCGCCCTCCAGGAGAAGGTCTCGCTCCTGCTCGACCATGACCGTCGCTCGGATCACGACGACCTGAAGGCCGAGTACAACGCCGGGCAGCGCACCGCCCTCGGGGAGGTCGGCAACCTCGCCCGCACCCTGGGCCTCCTTGACCGTGAGCTCTCGCGTCTGTTTGGAGAGCTCGAGAACGCCTCCCAGCAGCTCGCAGAGCTTAAGACCAAATCAGCCGATCTTGGAGGGCAGCCGACCGTCGACGCCCAGACCGTGGTCAACGAGTTCAATACCGTGCGCCAGATGATCAAGATGTGCGTCGGACGGCAGGGCAACCACTTTCCGATCCTCATGAAGCAGTACCTGCGCGCCAATATCAAGGACATCGTCACCCGCGAGAACGCGACCTTCCACATGAGCCAGATCGAGGCCATCGATCCAGGGCTCTTCAAGCGGACCTTCAAGGGCCAGACGAAGCGCATCGTGCCCTATGTGATCCTTGCCCCCTGCTACGGCGATCAGGGCATCTGCTGGGAACCCTTCGAGCGCTTCAACCGCGCAACGAGCCGCGGGCGGATCGCCATCCCGATGTTTCCGACGCGGGACGTGCAGAGCGCGGTCATCACCGCGCTCGCGGACCTTCGGTGGCAGGTGGAGAAGGAACGGGCGCAGCACTACTGGATGGAAGAGGGCCTCACGGGCAACTACTACCAATGGTTCAGCGCGCAGAAGCTCAAGGGGGACGTGCGGGAATACTTCATCCAGGACTACCTCACCTGGGTCACGAAGGAGAGCGAGGGGATGCAGAAGCTGAACCGCGACGTGCGGGGCATCTTCTGGCGCTACCTTCCCTTCCCCGAAGAGACAAAAGAGAAGCTCAAGACCCGCGGCTTCGTCTACGGCGAGCTCGCCAAGAAGGACCGCAACCGGTCCCTATCGGACGGCTACTGAGAGGGTCCGCCGGCCGCGCGGCGCGCGGGGGCGCGTCAGAAGATCGCCGCCGAGGCGGCGGATGAGCGGCTACCTCTTCCTTGGCCTGAATATCGGATGGAAGTACTTCTCCATGTCGACGTGCTTCGTGATGAGCTTCACGATCTGATGGTAGATGAAGAAAGAGCCTGCGATTGCGACGAAGAACACCAGGAGGGTGAGCCCCGTGGCAAGCTGGGTGTTCGCGTTGGGTCCCAAGACAAGCCGAAGAAGCACGAAACCGACGAACACGAGAAGCACCATGACTACGATGTTCCCGATCGTCGCGCCGATGATGAAGAGCGCGGTATTAACCTTTTTGTTCATGCTTCCTCCCCTCGTCGATAAAGAAGGCTACGAACAGCAGGATCCCGCAGACGACGACGCTTGAATCGGCGACGTTGAAGGTGGGCCAGCGCTCGAGGCCGAAAATCCCGAAGAATCGGACGTCGATGAAGTCGACGACCCCGTGGGATCGAAAGAGCCGATCGATGAGATTTCCGATCCCCCCGCCGAGAATCCCGGCTATGGCCCAGCGCTGGAGGCCCGAGAGGCTCCGTGTCCGCAGGTAGTACACGACGAGCAGGGCGAGAACGACGATCGGGAGCGCCGCGAAGAAGAGCGTCCGCAGATCAAGCGGCAGGCCCACCCCCACGCTGAAGGCGATCCCGTGGTTGCGGACCTGGACGATGCGCAGGAATCCCCCCCAGATCGACAGCCCCACGGTGTAGGGCCGGATGAAATGCACGATCAAGGCCTTGGTAATCTGATCGACCGCGATGATTGCCGCGGTCAGCGAAAAGGGCAGAAGCTTGAGCCTCAGGTCGCTATTCACCCGCACACCTCGTTCCATTCCTCACACTCTTCTCATAGCCCGGTCGGTACGTCCACGAAGAACGTCCGCAGCCCCGCATCGCGCGCCAGCCGATCGGACAACAGGCGCAGGCCCCAGACCTCCGTCTGGTAGTGGCCGCCGCACAGGAGGTTGATCCTCTCCTCCAGGCAGGTATGGTAGACCGTGTGGCTCGCCTCCCCGGTGATGTAGAGATCGAGCCCCTCGGCTATCGCCTGCTCGACCTCCTGCGGCGCGCCGCCCGATACGATTCCCACCGTTCGAATTGCCTGCACGCCGAAGGGCAGCAGCGCGAGACAGCTCCGCCGATCGAGCCCGATCATGCGAAGGATGTCGTCGATCCCGGCAGGCTCCGCAAGGCTCCCCTTGATCCCGATCTTCACTCCCCGATAGGCCCCGAAGGGCTCGATCCGCTCGAGGCGAAGGGCGGCCGCGATCCCGGCGTTGTTTCCGAGCTCGGGGTGCAGGTCGAGCGGGAGATGCGCGGCGTAGAGCGCCATGTCGTGGTCCATCAGGAACTTTACGCGCCGATGGTGCCTACCGGTGAGCGCAAGCGGCCTCCCCCAGTACAGCCCGTGATGCACGAACAGCAGGTCGGCCCGCGCTGCGGCGGCCCGTTCGAAGGAGGCCATGCAGGCGTCGACCGCGAAGGCCACGCTCGTGATCTCCCGATCGGAGCACTCGACCTGCACCCCGTTGAGCGAGCTGTCGATGGATTCGAGCTCCTCGAGACGCAGGAGCCCGCGGATGTGGCGGTCCAGCTCGGATAGGCGCATGGGGGATTATAGCCCGCAGCGCGGTTGAGGGGAAGCGCCCAGCCTCTTCGGCCTTTCTTCGGCGTGGTTGACAGCGCGAAAATGCGGGAACTATACTCACAGCAAGCGCTTCTTCAAGGTGGTCGTGCATGGCTCCAAAGATCGACGTCGCGCAAATAAAAAAGGCGGCTCAAAACTCGATTCCCTTGACCTTCAAGACCTTCACCCTTCCGCACGAGACCGAGCTCTTCATGGAGGAGGTGCTCGGCGTTTTCCTTAAGGAGTTCGGCCAGGAGCAGCTGAAGGATCGCCTTGCCTACTGCATGAAGGAGCTCGCGGTCAACGCAAAGAAGGCGAATACCAAACGGGTCTATTTTCTCGCCAAGAACCTCGATATCAAAAATTCCGAAGACTACGAACGGGGGATGCTGACCTTCAAGCAGGAGACCCTCGACAACATCGATCACTACCTGCAGAAGCAGAAGGAGCAGGGGCTCTACATCAAGGTGCTCTTTCATGCCAAGGGCAAGACCCTGACCATCTCCGTGCGCAACAACGTCGAGATATCCCGCAAAGAGCAGATGCGAGTCTACGATCGAATCGCCCGCTCGCGGGCCTTCGATTCCATGGAGGAGGCCCTTTCGTCGGTCCTGGACGATTCGGAGGGAGCGGGGCTCGGAATCGTGATTCTCGTGCTCATGCTGAAGAAGATGGGGCTCACGGAAGACTCCTTCGACATCGATGTGGACGGGGGCGAGACTGTCGCCTCCATCTCCGTCCCCTTCGCGGAGGTCCATCTCGAGAACCTTTCGCTTCTGTCCAAGGCGATCGTGGCCGAGATCGATGCCCTTCCGCAATTCCCGGAAAACCTGGTCTTCCTCCAGAAGCTCATCAGCGACCCCGAATCCGAGATTACCGACATCGCGCGGCAGATAAGCATGGACCCCTCGCTCACCGCGGACCTCCTGAAGGTCGTCAACTCCGCCCAGTTCATGCTGCCAAAGCGGGTCGACAACATCGTCGAGGCCGTCAAGCTCGTCGGTATGCGGGGCCTAAAGAATCTCCTCTATTCATATGGAAGCATGAAGATTCTCGACCGGGGCCAGCGCTGGCTGTGGGACCACTCCTACCGGACCGCCTTCTACGCCTACAACCTCGCGAAGAACTTCAAGCACAAGGAGATTCTCGACGACGCCTATGTCGGCGGGATCCTGCACGACATGGGCAAGATCATCTTCTCCGACGTACACCCTGAGCTCCTCGAGAAGATCACCAACTTCTGCAAGGCGCGCGGGATCGGAAAGAGCTTCGTCGAGGATCTCTCCGCAGGGCTCAACCATGCCGAGATCGGCGGGATGATTGCCGAAAAGTGGAACTTCCCGCAGAGCCTCATCGAGGCCATCAAGTACCATCATCTTCCGACCGAGTGCAACCCCGACTACGCCGACGTCGTGAACACGGTCTATCTCGCTAATGCCCTCTGCTCCCTCGAGGAGAAGGAGATCGTGTTCGACCAGCTTGAACCTCGGGTGCTCGAGGACTTCGGCATCGCAAGCGAGGAGCAGCTCGCCCTCATCAAGAAGCGCCTCTCGGGCGCGTTCGAAAAGGAGCTGGAGCGGAATCTCCAGTCGTAGTCCGACCCTCGGCGCCGCTCATCGGCGCGGGGGCCGCTTTGGGCTTCGCCGGGATCCGACTCATTGCTCGCTCCGCGAGCGCGGCTATCGTGAGCGAGGGATTGACCCCCGGATTGGCCGAGATCATCGAACCGTCACAAACGTACATGTTCGCATAGCCGAAGACGCGATTGAAGGAGTCGATCACCCCTTCGCTCGCATCGCTTCCCATGGTGGCGCCGCCGAGGATGTGCGCGGTCGTGGGAGTCCCGAGGATCGTCTCGGTGACGAGGACCGTCGGGACGCCCCCGACGATCCGAGCATAGCGGCGGGCGAGATCGTGCGCCCCTGGGATGAAGGCGGAGGGCGCGCTCGCGCGGGGCGCCCCCTCCTCGAGGGCGCTTCGCATCCGGCCGGTTCGGCCCCGCACGAAGCGCAGGACGTTCTCGGTCGTCTGCATGAAAAGGAGAATCTGGGTTCGCTTTGCCCAATCATCCACAAGGTAGACCTTGAGGCTCGCAATCGGATGGCGGATGATCTCGATCGCCGCCTTGGCGAGGCGTCCGAAGAGGCTCCCCCCCTCCGCAAGCGGCGACATGAGGAGGCGCCAGACCCCGGATCCCTCTCGGTAGCGGACCGGCTGGAGATTGGTGTGCTCGTCCGCCTGGAGCATCGAGGCAATGGCCACCCCGTCGGAGAAGCGCGCCCCTTGATCCGGAACCGTTACGCCGATGAGGCTTTCCGAGTTCGTGCGCACCGCATGACCGACCCGCTCGGAGAGGCGAGGCAGGGAGCCTTCTCTGAGGGCGAGAAGCAGCCTGACGGTCCCGAGAACCCCGCCGGCGAACACCACTCCCCGACAGCTGGCGCTTCCCCCCGGGCGGCGCAGGGAGTGCGATGAGGATCGCCACGACACCCGATAGCCGAGTGATCCGTCCGGGGAGAGCGGCGCCAC
Source organism: Spirochaetales bacterium (assembly GCA_027314665.1). Classification (GTDB taxonomy): domain Bacteria; phylum Spirochaetota; class Spirochaetia; order DAHUYW01; family DAHUYW01; genus DAHUYW01. Next base: position 8,991 of record DAHVAK010000152.1, on the reverse strand, counting down.
CTCGATGACCTCCGATTCCGCCTCGATCACCGCACCCTCCCTCTCGGCGAGGTAGAGATAGTTCTTGTCCAGGGTGTTCTTGGCGCCGAATCGGCAGCCGGTCATGCAGCCGCCGCAGTAGGTGCAGGGCGCCCGCTCGGGGCCCCGCCCCTCGAAGTAGGGATCGGGAACCGGCTCGCCGCCCTTCAACCCGACAGAGAAGCCGCTTTCCGATGGCGCGTCCAGCGCCGTGGCCCCTTCGCCTGAGCCGAAGTAGACGGCGACCGTGGTCGGCGCGAAGGCCTCGGGGCGCCCGATCTCGGCGGCGAGTCGCCGAAGGGCCAGGTCTCCGGGGCCGAGACGCGGGGTGGGGGTTGCGCCGAGCATGCGCAGGGCGGTCGCGTAGTGCGGCTCAAGCTCCCGCTCCCAATCGGCGAGGTGGGCCCAGCTCGGCGCCGCGAAGAAGGGTTGCGGCGGGCGGGGCAGGGTATTCGCGTAGACGAGCGATCCGCCGCCGACTCCTACCCCGCTCAAGGTGGTCACGTGGCGAAAGAGGGATATCTTGAACAGGCCGAAGAAGCGCAGCGCGGGCAGCCACAGCCAGCGCCGGAGGTTCCAGTTCGTCTTCGGAAAGTCCTCCGCCTCGAGCCGCCGCCCCTTCTCGAGGACGAGCACCGAGTAGCCCTTTTCGGAGAGGCGAAGCGCGGCGACCGAGCCGCCGAAACCGCTTCCGACGACGACCCAGTCGTAGGCAGGCTCACCACCCGCGGGCGAGCCCTCCCGCGGCGAGCGCAGGCTCGGCTCACTGCGCATCGTGCCGTCCGTCGCCGGAAGGAGGCTCCCCGTAGTCGGGACCCGCCTCCGCTGCAGCCGCTTCTCCCGCCGCGCCTCCGGCGGGGCGCTCTTCCGCGGAGCTGCCGCTGCCCTCCGCGGCACCGCTCCCCTCTTCCGCACTGCGCCCGGAGAGCGGGCCGGGGGTGCCCCGGGGGCGACTCCTCAGGAAGGCTTGGACGGCCTCCGCTTGCGGGCGGCTCAGGCTGCAGCGCTCGCAGACCTCTTCGAGAGAGGAGGCGAGAATCCCGTCGAGCGAGCCGAACTCCTCGAGGAGGAGGCGGCTCCGCCGCTCCCCGATTCCCGGAATCTGCTGCAGGAGCGAGAAGGAGAGGTCCTTTTCCCGCAGGCGCTTGTTGAAGGAGGTGGCGAAGCGATGCGCCTCGTCGCGCACGGACTGGAGAACCTTCAGGGCCGGCGAGGTGTCGTCGAGGCGCACGGGCTCGCTCTGGTGGGGAAGGTAGATCTCCTCGAGCCTTTTCGCGAGCCCTGCGAGGGGCACCTCGGCGAGCCCGACGGCGTCGAGGATCTCCCGCGCCGCGCTCACTTGGCCCTTTCCGCCGTCGACGAGGATGAAGTCCGGACGATCGAGCTCCTCGTTGATGACGCGGGTATAGCGCCGCGCGATCACCTCGCGCATCGACTCGAAATCATCGATCGCCCCTTTGAGGCTCTTCACGTGGAAGTAGCGATAGTGACGCTTGTCCGGAAAGCCGTTGTGGAAGGAGACCATCGAGGCGACGGTGTGCTTGCCGTGCAGGTGGGCGATGTCGAATCCCTCGATCCTGCGGGGAAGCTTCGGCAGCCTTAGGATGCGCTTCAATTCTTCGAGGGCTGGAATGTTTTCGAGCTGATGGCGGCGGTTCTCGATGTCCTGCATCCCGTTTTCGAGCGCCATGCGCACCACCGACCAGTGTTTCCCCTCTCTCGGGAACTGGATGTCGACCTCCTTGCCCTTCTCCTCGCGAAAGAAGGCGGAAACCAGCGCGGGCTCAAAGGGATGGGAGACGAAAAGCTGGGCGGGTGGGCTGTGAAGGGTGCCGTAGTACTGGAGGAGAAACTGCGCAATCGCCTCCTCTTCGCTCGCGTAGAGCTCGGTTCGGAAGAGATCGCGCCCCTGGAGCCTGCCGCCGCGCATTTGAAAGACGATGAAGGTGGCGAGTTGATCCTTGTGCGCGAGGGCGACGTAGTCGCGCGCCTCGGGATCGAAGTCGACGACCTCCTGCTCCCGCCCGAGGGCGCGGATCGCCTCGATCGCGTCGCGAAGCTGAGCCGCCCGCTCGAACTTCAGCTCCGCCCCTGCCGCCCCCATCTCCGCGGAAAGGCGTGCGACGAGCTCTTCGGTCTCCCCCGCGAGAAGCTCCTTCACCTTCTCGACGCTCTTCGCGTAGTCCTCCTTCGTAACCTTGCCGATACAGGGCCCGGCGCAGCGCCCGATGTGATAGTAGAAACAGGGCCCCTTGCGCTTTGCGAGATCGCCGGGACACTTGCGCAGCGGGAAGATGCGCTCGATGAGCTCCAGGTAGGTATCCACCATCCCCGCATTCGGGAAGGGGCCGTAGTAGCTCGAGCCGTCTTGGATGATCCGCCGCGTGCGAAAGACGCGAGGGAAATCCTCGCTCGTCACCCGGATGACCGGATAGGTCTTGCCATCCTTCAGGTTGATGTTGTAGCGGGGCCTCCACTTCTTGATGAGGTTGTTTTCGAGAAGGAGCGCCTCGTAGTCGTTTCGGGTCGTTATGTGGTCGATCGTGTGGATGCGCGAGGCGAGGATGCGGGTCTTGATGTCACGCGAGCCGTTGAAGTAGGAGATGACCCGCTTGCGCAGGCTCTTCGCCTTTCCGACGTAGATGATCTCCCCGCGCTCGTCCTTCATCAGGTAGACGCCCGACTCCGCGGGAAGGCGCTTCACCTGATCTTTCAGTTCCTCGTACATGGCCCATCGCAAATGTACACAGACCGGGCGCAAAATGCCAGGGGGCGCAGGTCCCGCACTGGCTGCCGCGCGCCTATCCTCCGCCCCTTGCCGCCGGCCTATCCTGCGTCGCTCCTGCGGCGGCTGCGGAGGGCCTCGCGCCCGCGCCGGAGGGCCTCACGCCCGCGCATTGCGGCTCGACCGACGATGGGGTAAAATGTGCAACCCCGTCGGCGTCCGGTCTGTCAATCTCATGCGGGGTGAGGCGTGTCACGCAAGGAGAGGCCGAACAATGGTTGGACAAACGGCGGTCGGGGCTGCCCAAGCGAATGGCTTCGTGAGCATGAGCCAGGCGGCGCAGGTCTTGATTGCCGCGCTTCCGATGGTGGCGGTTGTCCTCTTGGCCATCCTTACCTTCTTTTTCATGCTTTGGGATCACCAGAAGAACCGCATCATCATCGAGCGCGGCGAGCGCCCGGTCCCGAGGAACATCGACGACAAGATTCTTCTGCTGGGCATCGTATCGCTCTTCGTCGGAGTCGGTCTTCTCGTCTTTTTCGCCCTCCACAACGGCGTCTCCAATGCCCTTCTCGGAGGAATTATCCCTGCAATGACGGGTTTGGGAATCATAACCCACTACGCCATCATTCACAGGGATCGAACCCGGTAACGTGGACGTCGACGACAACGAGCTCGTACGGAAGGTCTTGGAAGGCGATCTTGCGGCCTATCGCACCATTGTCGAGAGGCATCAAGGTCGGATCTTCTACCTCGGGCTCAAGTTTCTCCACAGCGACGAGGACGCCGAGGACTTCGCTCAGGAGGTCTTTCTCCGGGCCTTCGAGCGCCTCGGCAGCTATCGCGGCAGCGGCTCCCTTGCGGCCTGGCTCTATCGGGTCGCCTTCAACCTCGCGGTCAACCGCTACAGGGGAGCGCATCCCTTGACGGTAGAGCTCGCCGAAGAGAGCCTTCCCGACACGACGCCCCACGCCGAGGAGCGTCTGCTCTCCCTCGAATCGGACGAGCGGGTGCGAGAGGCCCTGGAGGAGCTGCCCGATCGCTACGCGATCGTGGTGAAGATGCACTTTTTTGACGAGCTGAGCTATCCGGAGATCGCTGAAGCCCTGGATCTCCCGGTGAACACGGTGAAGTCCCACGTTTTTCGGGCCAAGGCCATCCTGCGCTCGCGGCTCGAGCGGTACCTGGAGGAGTGAGATGGAGTACGAGGACGACGAGCTCGATGCGATGCTGCGGACCTTCGAGTTCCCCGGCGAAGACCCCATGGCGATTCAGGCCTTCCTCGCACAGAGCGCCTTCGCCGAACGGGTGATGGAGCGGGTGGTCGAGGCCCACGATCACCTGCGCAAGGCGATCATCTGGGCGGTCTTCACCTGCCTCAATCTGATTCTTCTGGGAATCCTCGGCACGGACCACTACATCACAGGCAGATACTTCGGCGTGGAAGAGACCCTCGCCCAGTTCTTCTTTCTCTTCTTGGGGATCTCCGCGCTGGGTGGGATCTTCGGGCTCATCCTCACCGTCGACACCGACTGGTTCACCCGATGGGCCAAGCGACACATATAGAGGAAATCAGGTGTACTTCGAAGACTTCAAACGACTTGGCGAGCTGTTCCGTCTCGAGGTGGGACGCGTCGCCTACGACGATAAAATCGAGATTGTGACCCTTCCCTTTTTCTCGCGTGTCGACGCGCTTTTCCCCGACAGTTCGCCGTCGAAGGGGATCGACGGCGGGCCCGCGTCTCTGAGCGGATCCGATGCGGGCGTCGGTGAGAATCGGCGATTCACCTACCCCCTCGTCCTTCCGGCGGGCCTGCGCACGACACGCTCCGTGATTCTCCTCCTCCATGGCCTGAACGAGAAGTCGTGGGCGAAATATCTGCCTTGGGCGAAGGAGCTCGCCGTGCGCACCGGCAAAGGGGTGCTCCTCTTTCCAATTGCCTTTCACATGAATCGGGCGCCCGGCGAATGGAGCAACCCTCGGCTCATGACGCGAGTCGCCACGGAGCGCCAGCGGCAATTCGGCCCCCTCACGGCATCCTCCTTCGTGAACGCCGCCCTGAGCACCCGCATCCAGGCTTCCCCGGACCGCTTTCTGCGGTCGGGGCTGCAAACCTACTGGGACATCGAGACGCTCGTCAGCGAGATCCGCACCGGCCGCCACCCGCTCGTCGGTCGCAGCGCGACGATCGACATCTTCGGCTACTCCATCGGAGCCTTCCTCGCGGAGGTGCTCCTCTTCGCGAATCCCGGCGGCTACTTCAGCGACTCGAAGGCCTTTCTCTTCTGCGGCGGCGCCACCTTGAGCGGGATGACCCCCGTGTCGCGGCTCATCATGGACAGCCGCGCTGAGGAGGCCTTGAGCAGCTACTTCACCTCTCGCTTCGAGGCGGAGCTTTCCGACGATACCCCCTTGAGCCGACTCTTCGAGCGGCTGCAAGCGCTCGGGACCGTCTTCAGGAGCCTCCTCGACATCAGCCGCTTGAAGCAGTTCCGAGATCACCAGCTGCAATCGATCGGGCGGCGACTCTCCGCCATCGCCCTCGCGAAAGACCGGATCATCCCCGGAAGCGAGATCGCCCGAACCCTGTCCGGAGATTCCGACGCGGTGAATAGGGCCGAGGCGGGACCTCGCGCACAGATCCTTGACTTCCCCTTCCCCTACAGTCACGAAAACCCCTTTCCCCTGCTCGCTCAGTTCAAGACCGAGGTCGAGCGCTCCTTCGACGGGCTCTTCCGGTACGCAGCCGATCTCCTCGCCTGAAGCCCGCAGGCCCACCGGTCCGCTCCTTCCTCACCGCACGCCGAGCGGCTTCCCTGGACGCCGGCCTCTGTCATGGCGACGCTCCTTCGCGCTTCAAATTTGGCCGATAATGGTGTAAAACCTGGTGATATCGTGAGATCGATCGTCGTGGTTGCCGCAATTCTCGCCCTCTTCCCTCTTGCGCCGCTTCCGGCGCTCGAGAAGAGCCTGACCCTCGGGGGAAGCGAAAGCTGGCAAGGGATCGAGAGCGCGGAGGGGGTCGCCTACCGAACGGGCTACGAAGGGCGGCTCGACCTGACCCTGGCCGACGCGGAGTACCAGCCCACCCCGGAGACCGATCTGCTCCTTCATTTCGATGGGCAGAACGGCTCCGAGCCGGCGGACGCCGCCGGCAACTACGAGTTGCGCTCCTCCTCGATCGCCTTCAGCCGGCGGCTCTCGGTGCTCGGCGGAGCCGCAGGGCTCTTCACGGGTCAGAGGAGGGCGCTCGTCCTTGCGCCCTCCTCGCCCGATGCCCTCTTTCAGCCGGGAAGGCAATGGCACGATTTCTCGATCGAGTTCTGGCTCTATGCCGCCGATCTCAGCGAGGGTCAGACCCTGCTTCTATGGCAGAACGGTCGTCTCGCGGCGGGTCGGCTCCTTCCGCAGGAGCTTCGGGCGAGCCTCGTCGCCGGCCATCTGGACTGGACCTTTCGCAACTTCTTCGTGCCGCCCTCCGCGGGCTCCTTTGACCTGCGCCTTTCCGGACGCGCCTTTCTCGTGCCGCGGGAGTGGTACCACTGTCTCCTGCGCTTCGACAGCAACACCGGCATGGTTGAGTCTTCGATCGACGGGGCGCCCGACTCGATCGGCTATGCAAACGACTCCGGCTCGGAGAACGGGTCGGTCTACTCCCCCTTCACGGGAACGGCGGAGGAGTCGCGGCTGGTTGTCGGAGATCGCTTCAACGGGCTGCTCGATGAGCTTCGCATCAGCCGCAGCTTCGCGCGGCCGGCCACTGCGGAGCGCTATTCCTCCCGTCCGGGCGTGGCCCTCACCAAGATCCTCGATCTCGGCTACCCCGACACGATAGTTCCTTCGATAACGGTGCATGACCGCAAGCCCGGCAACACCGACGTCTATTTCTTCTACAAGACCGCGAACCTCAAGACGAGCGACACCGAGCTCCCCGGCGAGTGGACCCAATTCGCTCCCGGGGCCTCCCTCGCGTCGCCCCCAAAGGGACGCTACATCCAGATCAAGGTAGAGCTTCTTCCGGACGGCACCGGGACGGTCTCGCCCTCCCTCTCGTGGATCACCCTCTCCTACCGACCGCATCTCCCGCCCCCGGCCCCCGCCCTCCTCACGGCGCAGCCGCAAGACGGGGCAATAGCGCTCTCGTGGAGGGCGGTCGTCGACCCGGATTTGTCCGGCTATCGGATCTACTACGGAGCGCGTCCGGATCAATACTTCGGGACCGACAGCTCTTCGGGTCCATCCCCGATCGACGTAGGGAACACCACGAGCTTCACCCTCAAGGGGCTCACGAACGGAAGGCTCTACTACATCGCCGTTGTCGCCTACGATGCAACCCAGCCGAGGGAGCAGGGGGGCTTCTCGAATGAGGTCGCCGCCCGACCCTCTCGTCTCTACGGAACGGGGCCATGACTGCCGAAGAGCTTTTCCTGCGCGCGCGAAATGCCCTGAGGCTCCTCGATCTCCCGCTCGCCGAGCGGCTCGCCAAGCGCCTGGAGAAGCTCATGCCCGAGAATCCCGAGGCCCAGATCCTCCTCGGCAATATCGCGGTCAAGAGCCGGCAGCTCAACGCCGCAACGCAGTGCTACCAGAGGGCGATCGAGCTGGACGCGGAGAACAGCGAGGCCCTCAACAATCTCGGCGTCGTCTATCGCAGCGCGGGGAACCTGCCCGCTGCGATCAAGGCGCTCGAGGCCGCTTTCAAGCTCGCCCCGGGGCGGGCCGACGTCGCCTACAACCTGGGAAACGTCTACAAGCAGGCAGGCGATCTCGGGAAGGCGGAGCGCTACTTCCGACGCTCGCTCGCGATCGACCCGAAGCTCACGCTCGCCTACAACAACCTCGGCACTCTCTACCAGGATCGAGGGAACGCCCGCAAGGCGGCAGCGCTCTTCGAGGCGGGGCTCGGCGCCGACGCCAACAATCCGACCCTGCTCTACAACCTCGGCCTTGCCCTCGAAAGCGACGGCAAGGTCGAGCAGGCAGTCGATCGATTTCGCCACGCCCTTAAGACCCGCCCGACCTGGATCGAGGGGCTCAACAACCTGGGCGTCACGCTGCACAAGGCGCAGCGGGAAGAAGAGGCGCTCCATGTCTTCGAGGATGCCCTGCGCATCGCGCCAAACAATGCAAAGCTGAAGAACAACCTTGGGGTAGTCCTCGAGCGACAGGGCAAGGTCGAGGAGGCGGAGCGCTGCTACGAGGAGGCCCTGGCGGCGGATCCCTCCTACACCAAGGCGGCGCTCAACCTCGAGACGCTCTACGAGCAGGGCGGCGACTACGATCGAGCGCTCGAGAGGCTTTCGGCCCTGCGCCCCGATCCCGGGCAGATCGGCGAGATTCGCCTGCGAACCGCGAAGATCTTCTTGGCGCAGGGGCGCCACCGCGAGGCCGCCGACGAGATCAACGGCCTCCTGAAGCACGAGCCGAGGAACGTGCGCGCCCTGGTCCTGCGGGGCGAGCTCTATCAGAAGATCGGGCGGCGCGACCAGGCCCTAGCCTCCTTTCGGCACGCCCTGAAGCTCGCCCCGGACAATGCCGAGGCTCGCATGTGCTGCGCCCAGCTCTATCAGGAGCAGGGCGAGCTTGATCGCGCCGAGGCCGAGATCAGCCAGATTCTCGCGCGAAACAGGCACGCCCTCGAGCCGCGCCTTCTGCTTGCCAAGCTCAACCTCAACCAGAATCACTATGAGAACGCCCTCGCCATTCTCGAGGAGATCGACGGGGAGAGCCCGAACAATTTCGAGGTGCTCGAAAGCCTCGCCCAAACCTATAAGAGGATGGGCAACCAGCGCGAGGCGGTGCGGATCGCGGACCAGCTCGTAAACCTTCACGGCGAGCGAGGAACCGCCCGCGATCTCGACGACCTCTCCGCGAGCCTCGAGCTCTATGAGCAGGCGGTTGACGACTACGGACAGGACTACGAGGAGCTCTGGCGGCGAAACATTCGCATGCTGGCCGCCAGCGAGCAGCCCGAAAGCGACGAGACCGCCAAGGTCGAGACCGAAAGTCTCCTCTTCGGCGAAGCCCCGGATCCCCGTGGGGATGAGGTTCCCATCATTGATGTCGGCGGGATCGAGCCGGTGATCGCGGTGAACGAGGAGGAGGAGTCGATCTCCCTGGAGGAGCTCGAAGAGGAGTGGGAGCCGCCCCCGCCGGAGCGCCCGGAGGAGCCGGCGGCGCCCAGCCCCCTTGGCGGCTCTCCCGGCGGCTCCGAAGGGGGCTTCGCGGCCGCCGACGGGAGGGCTGG
>DAHVAK010000151.1 GCA_027314665.1 Spirochaetales bacterium | reverse complement strand
CGACGTCCGCTTCGCGCCCCTCGTCGAGATGGCCGACGACATGCTCAAGTACAAGTACATCGTCAAGATGACCGCCAAGAAGTACGGCAAGACCGCCACCTTCATGCCGAAGCCCATCTTCGGGGACAACGGAAGCGGAATGCACACCCATACCTCGTTCTGGAAGGGGGGAAAGAACCTCTTCGCGGGCGACCGCTACGCGGGGCTCTCCGAAACCGCGCTCTATGCGATCGGCGGGCTTCTCAAGCATGCCCCTTCCCTCACGGCCTTCACCAATCCCACGATGAACAGCTACAAGCGCCTGGTTCCCGGATTCGAAGCCCCCGTCAACCTCGCCTACTCGAGCCGAAACCGCAGCGCGGCCATCCGCATCCCGATGTACAGCGAATCGGAGAAGGCCAAGCGCCTTGAGTTCCGTTGCCCGGATCCCGCGGCCAACCCCTATCTCGCCTTTGCGGCAATGACCATGGCGATGATCGACGGCATCCAGAGCAAGATCAACCCGGGCGATCCTCTCGACAAGGACATCTACGACCTTCCGCCCGAAGAGCTCAAGAAGGTGCCGAAGGCCCCGGGCTCCCTGCGCGAGTCGCTCAACAACCTCGAAAAGGACCACGAGTATCTTCTGAAGGGGGATGTCTTCACCCCGGACGTTATAGAGACCTGGATCGACTACAAAATGAAGAACGAGGTCCAAGCGGTCGAGCTTCGCCCGCACCCCTGGGAGTTCGCCCTCTACTACGATGTGTGAGCTAAGCGCATGCCCCGCATGCCATAACTAATCCCACTGCCCCCGGTAGGCCCACAGCGACCGGGGGCTTTTTTTCTGATTTTTCTTGAAGGTAGGAGATTACGTCGTAAGAATGTCGAGCACCTGATCGGCGCTCTGCGCCTTGAGCAGCCGGTCGCGCTTCTGTGAGTCCGTGAGAAGCTGGCTGATCTCGGCAAGAAACTGCACGTGAGGTCCCGAACGGTTGACGGGCGATAGGGTGAGGATGAAAATCCTGCTCTTTTCGCCGTCCAGGGCATCGAAATCCACTCCCTCCTTCTTGATGCCAAGGCAGGCGACCAGATCTTCGACCACGTCCGTTTTTCCGTGCGGGATGGCAATCCCGTTCTGGATTCCCGTAGACATCTTGCGTTCGCGCTCCTGAATTGCGAGCATCGCCGCGTGTCGGTCCTTCACCTTGCCGGTGGACATCGCGATGTCCATGAGCGATTCGAGGATCTCCTCTTTTGTAGAGCCGGGAAGGTTGCAGGAAACCACTGACGGGGTAAGCACCTTCTTCAGATTCATAGCAAAACAGGATACGGAGCGCTCGAGGGAAAGTCAATCGGGCAACCGTGCTATGATCGCAGAGAGGAACAGCGTATGGAGATCTTCTTTCTTCGCCACGGCTCCGCCGTCGAGCCGGAGAGCTGGGCGGGAAGCGATCGGGAGCGACCGCTCACGGATGAGGGCGAAAGACAGATGGCGCAGGAGGCAAAGGGCATAGCTGCCCTCGGCGTTCGACCCGACTGGATCATCGCCAGCCCCTTCGTGCGCGCCCTGCAGACCGCGCAGCCGGTAGCGAGGGCGCTCGGTCTCGAGGAACGGCTCGTCGCCGACGAGCGCCTTGCTCCCGGCTTCGGGCTGCAGGCCCTTGCATCCCTCCTTCAGGCTTACCCCAAGGTCGAATCGCTCATGCTGGTCGGTCACGAGCCGGACTTCAGCGAAACCGTCGCTCGGCTGATCGGAGGGGGCCGCGTCGAATGCCGGAAGGGCAGCCTCGCGCGGGTTCGACTGGAAGAGGCCGGGGCGAGCGCGGGAGTCCTTCTCTGGCTCCTCCCGCCAAAGCCCCTCTCCGAGCTGGGAGAGAGGCGGGCCCCTACCGCGCGAGGCTGAAGGAGTCCTTGAAAAGCTGCCGCGTGTAGGGGTGCTCCGGGGACTGCATCACCTTGTCCACCGGACCGGACTCGGCGATCTGGCCCTGGCGCATGATGATGAGCCGGTCGCTTACGTAGGCGGCAAGGCTTATATCGTGGGTAATGAACATGATCGTCGGGTGGTAGCCTGCGTGCAGGTCAAGCAGCACGTTGAGCACGGTCGCCCGCGAAGATGCGTCGATCATCGTGGTCGGCTCGTCGGCGATGAGCAGGTGGGGGCGCAGCATGATCGCCCGCGCGATCATCACCCTCTGCCGCTGTCCCCCCGAGAGCTCGTGGGGGATCTTGTGCAGCACGTCGCTCACGTTGAGCTTCACGTCCTCGAGGGACTGCCGGATGAGCCGCTCGCGTTCGGCTTTGGAGGGGCGCACCGGCGAGAGGCGAAGGGCGCTCTCGAGGACATGCTCCACGCTGAAGAATTGATTGAACGAGGCAAAGGGGTCCTGAAAGACCGCCTGGACCTCTCTCCAGTAGGCCTTCTTCGCGGTGTAGCCGTGGAGGTGGGTCACGTCGGTTCCCCGAAAGAGGATGCGCCCGGAGCTCGGCGGCATGAGGCGCAGGATCAGCCGGGCGAGCGTGGATTTGCCGCTGCCGCTTTCGCCCACCACCGAGATGATCTCCCCAAGCGCGACCGAAAGGTCCACGTTGTCGACCGCCCGGACCAGTCCCTCTCCGGTGCCGAAAAGACGGGTAAGGCCCTGGGTCTCAAGAATAGGCTCGCTCATTTTGCCACCGTGTCCTTCGCTCGCATTTGATCCGCCACCCACCAACAGGCGGCGAGGTGCCCCACCTCGGTGGTCACCTCGGGAGGGGTTTCCTCCCTACACTGGGCGTGCGCCCGCGGACAGCGCGGCGCAAAGCGACACCCGGGCGGCGGGGCGGCGAGATCGGGAGGCGACCCCTCGAAATCGGGGATCCGCTCACGGCGGTTTGCGGACTCGATGACGACCGTGGCGTTCATCAGCGCCTTCGTATAGGGATGGCTCGGCTCGAAGATCAGGTGATCGGTCGGTCCCACCTCCGCCAGCTGCCCGGCGTACATCACCAGCACCCGCTGCGCGATGTTGCGCAGGACCGGAAGCTCGTGAGTCACGAACACGATGCTCCCGATGATCCCCTCGCGCAGAAGCCGCTCGAGCAGGGCGAGGAGCGCCCGCTGCGAGCTCACATCGAGAGCCGAGGTGGGCTCGTCGGCTATCAGCACGCGGGGGTTCAAGAGCGTCGATATCACCGCGACCACTCGCTGCTTCATGCCACCGGAGAGCTGGTGCGGGTATGCCGTGAGCACGCGGGGGGGAAGACCCAGCTGATCGAGGCGAGACCGCATCCGATCGAGCGCCTCCTCCTTGGTGATTTCCGCAAGGTGGGAGCCGAGGACGTCGAAGGCGAAATCTCCGATTCGCTGCGTCGGGTTGAGGGAGTTCATCGCCCCCTGCGGCAGCAGCGAAACCAAGGTTCCCCGCAGATCCGCGGAAATCGAAGCAATATCGGTCAGGTCGAGCACGCGCCCGTCGATCGAAAGCGATCCCGAGCGCACGCTGAGGGGCTCGCGCGCCGTAAGCGAAAGGACGCTGGCAAGCGTCGACTTTCCGCAGCCGGACTCGCCGGCGACACCGAGAACCTCGCCTTCACGCAAGGACAGCGATACTCCGTCGACCGCGCGCACCCAGCTCCCGTCCAGCTTACGGTAGTGGGCCACCAGCCCTTTCGCAGTCAGCAGCTCGCTCACGCCATCTGCCTCCTCGCTTGCAGTCGTGGATTGTAGATCTCATCGAGGCTCGAGTTCAGGAGAAGAAGTCCAAAGGAAACCGCCGCCAGCATCACCGCGGGCGGCACGAAGGTCCACCAGTTGCCCTGGCGGACCGCCTCCCAGAGCAGCGCCCACTGCAAGAGCACGCCGAGCGAGATCGAATTCGAGGGGCCAAGCCCGAGCAGGCTCAAGCCGGCCTCGGTCAGGATCGCGGTCGCGAGCTGCAGGCTGAAGGCCATTCCCACATAGGACAGCACGTAGGGAATGACGTCCCGGATGATGATCGAGATGTCCCGCGCGCCGGAAAGACGCGCGATGTCGATATGCTCCCGCGTGCGCAGGCTCGCGGTCTGCGCGGCGATCGCCCGCGCGGTCCAGGGCCAGCTCGTCACCCCGATGATCAACCCCATCGTGACCGTCGAGCGGCTTCCGAGCGCAATGGAAAGAAGGATCAGGATGACGATGGCGGGAATCGTGATCACGATGTTCGTAAAACCCATGAAGAGCTCGCCGAGCACTCCGCCGTAGTAGCCGGACGCCGTGCCGATCACAATGCCGATCATGACGGCAATAATGCCCGCAATCGCTCCGATCTCGAGGGAATTGCGGGTGCCGTACATGAGCAGCACCAGCTCGTTGCGCCCAAAGTTGTCCGTCCCGAGGACCAGTGAACGAGAAGGAGGTTGGTTGGGGCTGGCCACCACCTTCTGCGGGTCCTGACCCGAGAGGATTGGCCCGAGCAGCGCAAAGAGAATCACGACCAGCACGAGGGTCGCGCTCACCTTGAACCTGCCCGACCGTCCGGCGAGTTGGAAAAACCGCGTTCGAGCTGACATACTTTTTATCGCTCCCCCATCCGCGCAGTCCGGATTCGCGGATCGATGTACCCATAGGCGATGTCCACCAGGAAATTGGCCAGGAGGACCCCGATAATGATGAGCAGCGTCACCCCCTGGATCAGGGGGTAGTCGTTTGCCGTGATCGCGTTGAAGAGGAGCGTTCCGATGCCGGGATAGGAGAAAACCACCTCGGTGATCAGCGCTCCGCCGACCAGGGTCCCAAGCGAGAGGGCAAGCCCGCTCACCTGGGGGAGCATCGCGTTGCGAAACACGAAGGCAAGGATGCGATCCTCGCGCACTCCGAGCCCAGAGGCGTAGTTGACGTAGTCGGATCCAAGCTCGTAGATCGCCATCGAGCGCATCCCTACCGCCTGACCTCCGATCGCAATCAAGACCAGCGACACGAAGGGAAGGATGTAGTGGGTGAGGGCGTCGCCGACGAACAGGAGGCTGAAAGAAGGCATCAAGCCGAAGGAATAGCCGCCTCCTGCGGGAAAGATCGGAATAACGACGGCGAACAGGTACAGAAGAATGATGGCAAAGGCGTAGTAGGGGATGCTCGACATGGCGAGCGAAGAGACAAAGAGGGTCTTGTCGAAGACCCCGCGCTTGTAGGCGGCGAGGGCTCCGAGAACGTTACCCAAGATCCAACCGATGATGATCGCGGGAATCTGAAGGGCGAGCGTCCAGGGCAGCGCCTGCCCGATGAGCACGTTCACCCGGGCTGGATAGAGGGAGAAAGAGGCGCCCAGATTGCCGCGAACCACGTTCAAGAGATAGGTGAAGTACTGGACCATGAGCGGTTTATCCAGCCCAAATTGCGCGATGAATGCCTGGTAGATCTTGTTGGCGCCCGCTCCCGAGCCGCCGGCCTGCAAGAAATGCGCAACCAGCAAGTCGACCGGATTGCCGGGGATCAGCCGCGGCAGAAAGAAGTTCAGCGAAATTGCCACAAAGAAGGCGATTACGTACCAGATAATCTTGCTGACGATGTATTTTCGAAATGGCGATGCCACGGCCTACCCTCGGGTTCATTAGGTGTGAAGCGAAGGGGGCGAAAACACCCCCTTCGCATCGAAGAGAATCGGACTATCTCACTTGGGCTGGAGCTGCCTCAGGTCGGAAACGTAGAACAGCGGCGGCGCCGTCGGATTGCTTTCCGTCGGGAAGCCCGTCCAGTGGGTCGTATTGAACTCGTAGAACACGAGCGGGCGGTACATGAGCGGTATCGCTGGCACTTCCTTCATGAACAGCTTGTCGAGCTCGGCAAGGTATTCCTTCTGCTGGTCCACGCTGGTCGCAGCAGCAGCCTTGTCGAGAAGCGGGGCGACCGCCGGGTCGCTGAAGCGCCCATAGTCCCAGAATGCAGTCTTGCCCTCGGGCGGCACACCGCGGGAATCCATGATGTTCTGGAAGCGCAGCCACGGAGAGGCGGGTCCTACCCCCGCGACGTAGAAGACACCCATGTCGAAGTTGCCGGTCTGCACGTCGGCGATGTCCTCGGGCGCCTGCGGGAACTTAGTCCGGATGTCGATGCCGACCGCCTTCGCGCTCTGCGACACCACCTGACAGGCCGCCATCCAGTCGGTCCAGCCGTAGGGGGTCTGGATCGTGAAGCTCAGCTTGGTACCATCGGGCAGAACGTAGATCCCGTCCGCTCCCTTCGTGGCATGGAGCTGGTTCTCGAGGATGTCGGTGGCCTTTGCCGGATCGTAGCTCCAGCCGTAGGTCTCGACATTGGTCTTGTCGTAGTACTTGGACTCGTATCCGGTCGGAATGATCAGGCTCGACTTCGCCGGAATCGAGTACTCCGACATTGCCGTCTGGGCAATGAGCGGATAGTTGATCGAGTAGGCCAGAGCGCGGCGAACGAGCGGATTGTTCAAACCGGGCTTCTGGGTGTTGATCACGAGCATGGGAATCGAGCCGGGCACATAGTAGGGCTTTTCGCTGTACCAGGTCTTGACGTTGGGAATGGTCCAGACGTTCGGGACGAACTGCTGCGACCAATCGAGATCGCCCTGCTTCAGCGCGAGGTTTCCGTCGTCATTGCTCTTGAAGATCGGATGCACGATGTACTTGGGCGTCGGCATGCCATACAAGGATGAGCCCCAGTAGCTCGACGTCTTTTCTAGGACGACCTGCTGCGGGGAATAGCTCTTCACCTTGTAGGGTCCGGAGCCCACCGGCGCAAAGTTGGTCTCGGCGAGCAGCGCCTGCTGGCCCTGGTCGGCGATCGACGACCAGATGTGCTCCGGGAGAATGTAGATTGTGGCTACGTACTGGGCGACCGCCCCCTGATTCACCTTGGAAAGGTCGATTTGGACCGTCTGGTCATCGACCGCCGTCACCTTGGATACGTAGTCCCACATGGGGCTGTAGGAAAGGCTAAAGCGCTTCGCCAGCTCAAAGGTGAAGACCACGTCCTTCGCCGTCAGCGGTTGACCATCCTGCCACATTGCACCGGGCTGCAGGGTGACAGTCAGCTGGTCGGGCCGCGTCCACTGCATGCTCTTTGCGAGCAGCGGAGCGTAGCTTCCGTCGAGGGTGTTGAACATGAACAGGGTCTCGTAGATGTAGCCGACGCCGTTGCCCCCCATGGCGCCGTCGCCGCCGGTAGGCCAGGCGGGATTGCCGGACAGGGGATTGAAATTCGTGGGAGGTCCCCACTGGAAACCACCGGTATACAGAGTCTCATTGCGCGGTAGCCCGCCGGGGGCCGTGGCCGCGCCGTTCTGCTCCTTCGTTCCTCCCGCCCAGGAAAGAGCGGGCAGAAGCAGCAGCAGCGCTCCCGTGGCAATCCAAAGTAGTCCACGAGGTCTTCGCATTACACTTCCTCCTTCGTTTCGAAGTTACGCGAAACTGATAAAAAAACTCTACAACCTGTTCCAACGAGCTGTCAAGAAAAATATGGAACACGTGTCAACTAAACCAGGGCGGAGGCATACTCCACCCCTCTCACGGCTGCGGGACCGCCGAAACTGCCCGCAGCCGCGGCCCAGGAGAGGAGCACGGACGGGGTCTCAGCCCCCCACCCGATCCAATTCCCCGGCAATCGCGTCGAGCGCTTCCTTCGGGACGCGCTCGGGAGCCATCCCGGCGAGCTGCGTTAGGGTGAAGCCCATCGCCATGCCTGAGCCCGCATCGCCTCGTATGTGGGGCAGATGGCGCTCGAGGATCGCACGCGCTCGTGAATCGGCAAGGAGCTCCCGGATCGTGCTCTCGACGCTCAGTCTGCGCGCGGCGGCCCCCCCGGCGTACCCGAAGACCGCGGTCTTGGCGAGGGTGACGGTCGCGCTCGCCCGCAGCTCCGCCGACGAGCTCCCTACGAGGATGGAGTACTCCCCCTCCTCGGCAACCCAGGCGTGACGACCGTCGTCCCAGAAGGCAAACGCCTCGCGGCCGAGCGCCACGGTCACCGTCTTCCGCTCTCCCGGCTCGAGCATCACCTTGCGAAAGGCCTTCAGCTCCTTCTCCGGTCGGCTCACCGAGGATCGCACGTCGCGCACGTAGATCTGCACGACCTCCTGGCCCTGTCGCCGGCCGCTGTTGATTACGTCGACGGACACCGTAAGCTCCTCTTCCGGGGAGAGCGAGCGAGAGCTCACGCGCAGATTCTCGTGGGCAAAGGTCGAGTAGGAGAGCCCGAACCCGAAGGGAAAGAGGGGGGCGACCCGTTTTTTCTCGTAGTAGCGGTAGCCGACGAAGATACCCTCCCCGTACCGTACCCTTCCGTTCTCGCCCGGATAGCTCGTATAGGAGGGGTTGTCTTCCAGGCGGACGGGAAAGCTCACGGGGAGCCTCCCTGCCGGATTCACGTCGCCGAAGAGAACATCCGCAATGGCATTTCCGCACTCCTGTCCCGGAAACCAAGCCTCAAGGACGGCACCCACCTTGTCGAGCCACGGCATCGTCACCGGCGATCCGGTTTGGAGAATCACGACGGTCCTCGGGTTAGCGGCCGCCACCTGCTCAACGAGCTCCACCTGGCGTCCAACGAGCTCCAGGTCGGGCCGGTCCCGCCCCTCAGTCTCCCAGTCTCCGTTCAGACCCACGAACACGAGCGCGACATCCGATCGGGCCGCGAGGCTGGCCGCGCGTGCCACCGAGTCCTTCGGGATGGGGGGAAGGTGGCCAAGCCGCACCGCACGCATCATCGTGGCGCCTTGAGTGCTGTACTGCACTGACAGTTGGTAGGCTCTGCCCGCGACAAGCTCGACGCTCGCGGTCACCTCCTGGCTTCCCGTTCCAAAGTAGGAGTCGCCGGGGGTCAGGTGCGTCCAGTTGTCGACGATCAGCTTGCCATCGACGAGGAGCCGACTCACCCCCGCGCTGGTAAGGCTGAAGGTATGGAGACCGCCCTCCGCGGGGACAAAGGTCCCCGAAAGCAGGGCCGAGAAGGCCTCAGGAATGGTGCCGTTGCGCGTGGCGTCGGGCATCCAGACGTGCTCCGACAGACGGGCATGCTCCCGATGGAGGATGCTGCCGGAGAGATCCAGACTGCCGTAGTACGACAGGGTGAAGCCATTCGTTGCTGGATCGTCGCTGCTCTTCACGCTCGCGGGCTCAAGGTGCGGAAGCATCTTGTGATTGGTGCAGCCGATCTCGTATTCCAGCTTGACCTTGTCGCCGACCTTCGCTCGGATCCCCTCATAGGGGCAGATCGCGTAGTGAGCGTTGACCTGGGCGCTTCCGCCGCCCATGATCTGCGCGACCTTGGCGTTCGGACCGATGATTGCGATGCTTTTCACCTTCGATGCGGCAAGGGGAAGGAGGGCTCCCTCGTTGCGCAGGAGCACGATCCCTTCGGCTGCGGCCCGTCGGGCGACCGCGCGGTGCTCGGGGCGATCCAGAGCCCGCTCATCGGGCATCTCCCCGCCCGCACCGGTCCGCTCGATGGTGCGCAGGACCCTGCGGGCCGCCTCCTCGATCGCCTCGATCGGGACCTTTCCCTCCTGCACGGCTGCGACAAGCTTTGCGCCCCGAAAGCTCGTCGGACCGGGCATCTCGAGATCCAGGCCCGCTCTTGCCGCTTCGACCGTGCTCTTGGTTCCGAACCAGTCGGACATCACGATTCCGTCGAAGCCCCATTCCTTCTTGAGAATCTCGGTGAGCAGCTGCCGGTGGTCGCCGACGTAGGTCCCGTTGACGCGGTTGTAGGAGGACATGACCGCCCAGCTCCTGGCCTCCTGCACGGCGGCCTGGAAGGGAGGCAGGTAGATTTCGCGCAGGGTCCGCTCGTCGACCTCCGAGCTGATGGTGTTGCGCTCGAACTCGGAATCGTTGGCGACGAAATGCTTCACGGTGGCGCCTACCCCGCGACTCTGCAGTCCCATAATGTAGGCGACAGCCATGCGTCCGGTAAGAAAGGGGTCCTCCGAGAAGCATTCGAAGCTGCGGCCTCCCAGCGGGGAGCGATTGATGTTGACCGTTGGAGCCAGGAGAATATGGGCCCCCTTGGTCTTCGCCTCCTCGGCGAGAAGCTCGCCGACCGATCGGACGAGATCCACATTCCACGTCGCGGCGAGCGAGACCCCCGCGGGCAGACAGGCCGAGGTCACGGAGCCGCCGGCGAGCCCCCCGGAGCCGCGCGCCCCGTTCGGTCCATCGGACACCTTGAAAGCCGGTATGTTCAGCCGCGGAATTGCGGTGGAGAGCCACATCGAGTCGCCTGCGAGGAGCGCGACTTTTTCCTCGAGGGTCATCGCCTTGAGCCGCGATTCGACCCTTGCCTCCTGGTTTTCCATTCGTTCCTCCTACCCAAAGAATAGCACACGTGTACCGGAGAACGCAATCAAAAACCGTCGAAGCGCCGGGAGGCCGTTCCTCCGGGCTCGGGAAGGGTGTCAGGCGGTGGGCGCCAGGCGTCGGGCGCCCGTGGAACGCGGTCCCCCTCCGGAGCCCGCACTCTGTTGACTTTTTTTGAGTTTCTCGCTAAGTTGAAGCTACGACGCAGGGTAGAGCAGTTGGCAGCTCGTCGGGCTCATAACCCGGAGGTCGGAGGTTCGAGTCCTCCCCCTGCTATTCTTTCTTCCATAAGTACTTCCTTCCGATGCAGTCAATTCTTCTCGTTTGGAAGGCCGCGCTGCCTAGCGAGCGAGGAGCCTTGCGGCTCTCCATCCTTCAGCGGACGCGCTCGAGTGTGAGGCGCGAGACGTACCAAGCCGCGAGGAGCCGGCCCGCAAAGCTCACCAAAAACACGAAACGGTAGGGATTGAGACTCCAGACCGAGAGGTGGCCGGAGACGTGCAGAAAGGGCAGCAGCACCAATCCCGAAACGATGTTGCCCGCGACCGACGCTAGATTCGTGATGCTTGCGTAGAAGGAAAGCGCTTCGACCTTCCCGAAGGAGGGAATCACCGAAAGGAGCGCGTTGAATCCCATGAGCCCCATCCCCGCGGTCACGATCACGCCGATGAAGACCTGCAGCGGAAGCATGTAGGCGAGCGAGGGCAGCGCAAACGCCCAAGCGAGCGAGAGGAAGGGGCGCGCCCAGAGCGCGAGCTTGAGCATCCGAAAAGAGCCGTATCGATCTCCGAATCGCCCCCAGATCGGTTGGGAGATCGCCGCCGCCAGCGTTGCGCTCACCGCAAGAAGTCCAAGCGTCGCGTAGTTGTAGCGGAAGCGATCGATCAACATGACCGTGGAGTAGGGTCCCATGAGGGAACCGGAGAGGCTGACCAAGGTCATCGCGATGAGGTACTCGCGATAGTCCCTCGCCGCTCCGAGAATGCGCGGCAGCCGCGTGAGGCGGATCGCGCTGCCCGGACGGCGTCGGTCCTCGTCCTGGCGGGTAAACAGGTAGGTGTCGATCGCCCCGAAAATCGAGCCGACCGCAAAGAGGGCCAGGAACGCCAAGAATCGCTTGCCGAGCAGATCAAGCAGATAGCCCGCAAGCAGCGCCGACGGGACTGCCACCAGGCCGGTGGTGAGGTTGCGCGCCCCGAAGTACCCGCCGCGCAGCTCGGGATCCACCAGATCGCTCATCCAGCTTTGCCAGGGCGCCCCGACCGCGCTGGTCGCAAGCTCGAAGACGAAGAACAGCAAGAGCGCGATCTCGACCCGAAGCCCGCTCTTCACAAGGGCGAACAGCGCGAGAGCGAAGAAGGTGGGGCGCCCGATGCCCGAGAGCACGATGACGAGCTTCTTTCGACTCGACACCCGGGACGATGCCCAAAGGACGAGGGGTTGAAAGACGTTCGCCATCGGGACGACGGCGCCGTACAGCGACATCGCAAAGGGAGATGCTCCTATCCAAAGGAAGAAGCCCGCAAGATAGGAATTGCCGCCGAAGCCGCCGGTGAACTGACCCCAGACGGTTGCAGCAACCCCCTCGAATACCGAAACGACGCGAGCGTGAGATTTCTCTTGTTCTGTGAGCATGATGTGTGGAAACTACAGCGGCAGGGCGCAGCGGCGCCGAGTGTCGACCGGGTACCTCCGAAGCTCTGTGAGGGAGTGTAGCGCAAAGCCCGGGTATCGCGCAAGGAGAGCGCGATCCGCCGCAGCACGGCGCCCGTCGAGGCTCGCATCGCCGAGGCTAAGGCGGCACGCCCCCCCCCCCCCTTCAGCTTCGGGTTCGGTGCGCCGCTGGGTCGGTCGTTTCGAGCGGGAGAACCTCCGAAGCGGCCTACCGCCGGTTGGCCGCAACGTCCCCCCGCTCCCAATCATGATCGCCGTAGATCCCCCGCCGCTGAATCGGAAGCCCCGCTGCATAGAGGTGCGAGACGTCCCCGAGGCCGATGCAGCGCGGGGTCGCCCATTGGGGCGAGCGCCGCTCGAAGGAGATCGTCGAGACCGAGCTCGGCGGAAGCCAGAATCCGGTCCACATGACGATGGGGGGGATGTGGAGCAGGTGGGAGAGCCAGCTCAAGCCGAAGCCGCCGTGACAAAAGAGCGCGATCCTTTCGGAACTCGGTCGCTCCACCGCGTAGCGCCCGCCCTCCCGCCGGTAGCCGAGAGAGGCGAGGAAGGCGTCCGAGTCGGCGCGCAGCTTTGAGAGCTTGCGCTTCATGTCCGCCTGCGCAAGGTGGGGAAAGTCAGCCCACCCCTCCTCGTCGAGGTGCAGAGGCCTCGCGTAGACCATCTCCCCGGGCGCGTCCCAGGCCCCGAGGGTTCCCTCCCCCGGATACTCGACGGTGGCGGCGATCTCCTGGATCCAGTCTATGATGGTCGCCTCACGCCCGATGCGCTCCGCGGTGTAGCGCATCGTGTGGAGGGCTCTGCCCATCGGCGAGCAATAGATGCGGTCGATTCCCTCGGTCGCGAGACGCTTCGCGAGCGCCTCCGCCTCGCGATGACCCTTCTCCGTGATCGTGTTGTTGTCGTAGTCGGGGTCGGCATGGCGAATGATGTACAGCCTCATGGCGGCATGCTACTATGCCCTTCCGAGCGTGCTCAAGCAGGAGGAATCCATGAAGATCAACCAGGTGGCCGTGCAGCTCTACTCGGTGCGTGATCATCTCAAGACTCCGGACGAGGTCAAGGCGAGCGTTCACCGACTCCGCGAAATCGGGTATGAGGAGATCGAGATTTTCGGTGAAGGGCCGCTGCCGCCGGACGAGATGGCGCGTCTGTTCGAGGCGGATGGGCTGCGCTGCTGCTCGTCCCACGAGCCCTCCGAGCAGCTTCTCGATAACCCGCAGGCATCCGTGGAAAAGCTCAAGAGGCTCGGATGCAGGCAGGCCGCCTACCCTTACCCGAGAAACGTCACCCTCGATACGCTGGAGCAGGTGCGCGCCTTCGCCGCGCGGCTCAACAAGACCGGCAAGGTGCTCACGGAGGCGGGAATCCGCTTCTCCTACCACAACCACAACATTGAGTTTCGACGGGTAGGAGGGCGCACGATCCTCGAGACGATCCTCGCCGAGACCGAGGCCCGCTATGTGGCGGCCGAGATCGACACCTACTGGACCCAGGTCGCAGGGGGCGATCCGATCGCCTGGTGCCGCGCGATGAAGGGGCGGCTTCCCCTTCTCCATCTCAAGGACGTCGGGGTCAACGAGGAAAGGCAGAGCGTCTTCCGCGAGATCGGCCAAGGAAACCTCAACTGGGCCGAGATCATCAAGACCGCGGAGCGGTCAGGGTGCCAATGGTTCATCGTCGAGCACGACAGCGGCTGGACCGACGGCGATCCCTTCAAGTCGCTGAAGATGAGCTTCGACTACCTGAAGGAGCACATCGCCCGGTAGCGCCTGGTCCGGATGCGCGCCTTCACTCGGGCCGCCTGCGCGGTCGAGGAGCCGGCGGGGTGAAGCGCCAACGGGGCTCCGCCGGTAGTCCGGGATATGCGGACACGCATCGAGATGAGGCCGATCCGTTCCCTTCCCGTCGGCGAGCGCCCGCGCGAGCGTCTCCTTGCAGGAGGTTCGGCCCGACTGTCGGACCGGGAGCTGCTTACGATTCTTATCGGCTGCGGCACTAAGGGGGCGTCGGTCGGTCAGATTGCCGCGGATGTGCTCGCCCTCCTCGACCGTCAAGCCGATGCGATCGAGCTTCGGGAGCTCATGGCCATCCGCGGGATGGGAACCACGAAGGCGACGCAGATCGCGGCCGCCCTCGAGTTCGCCCGCCGGAGGCTTTGCCCGGGACCGAAGAAGATCTCCTATCCGGCGGACGTCATCCCCCTCATCGCTCACTACGCCGATCGCAATCAGGAGCACTTCCTCTGCCTCTCGCTGAACGGAGCGCACGAGGTGACGAGCCTGCGCGTCGTTTCGATCGGGCTCTTGAACCGCACCATCGTCCATCCGCGCGAGGTCTTTGCCGATCCTCTGAAGGAAAGGGCCGCGGCGGTGATCGTCGCTCACAACCATCCGAGCGGGAGCGTCGAGCCAAGCTCCGAGGACCGGGAGGTCACCCGCCGGCTCAAGGAGGCAGGGGAAACCCTCGGCCTCGAGCTGCTCGACCACATCGTCTTCTCGACGCGGGGCTACTACTCCTTCCTCGAGCACAGCGAGATCTAGCAGGGTGCTGACAACATGATCGAACCGCCGTCGAAACGGCGTCCTTTTTTAGGCCTTCACGCCCCGAATTGCCTCCTAATGCCGCCATTTTGACGGGTACCTTGGAGCCCGTCAGCAACCTGCTCGTCGCATCAAGCCGACCCGGACGGCGGAAGCGCGGCGCGGACAACCTCCAGCAACTCCTGCGTCGAGAAGGGCTTGTTCAGCGTAGCAGTTGCCCCGAGGAGCTCGGTCACCTTCAGGAAGCCGCGCCCGACGATGTTCCCCGACATGGCGACGATGGGGAGACGTTCATGCTCCTTGCGCAGAATGGAGATCAGCTCGATTCCCTCCATGTCGGGCATCGTGATATCGGTGATGACGAGGTCGGGTCTCAGGATGTCGATCTGACGCAACCCTTCGCGGCCATTTTCGGCGGTGGCAACCTCGTAGCCGTTGCGGGTGAGAAGGATTTTCAGCAGCTCGCCCACCGCGTGCTCGTCGTCAATGACGAGAATTCGCTGTTTCATGGGGCCGTACTCCATGTTCCGGGACCTCCGACGACGCGCAAGGTTGCCGCGAAACGCCGGACGCGCCGAGGCTCCTTCCTCCCTGCGCCGCCCCGTTTGCCTTGACAGCAAAATCCGCTTCGCGATAGGCTGATAGGCGGCCTGCAGAGGGGGCTATTCATGATAGCTGTTTCCTTCATGACCGCCAACTACGTTGCGCGCCAGCTCGGTTTCAAGATGAAGGCAGGCTGGTCGGAGGGCGATCGGGCCACAAACGCCTACTTCGCGCCCGCGGCGACCTACGCCGATCGCCTCGATGAGCTGCTCGCAGGGATCGCCGCGCTTGGATTCTCCCGAATAGACCTTTGGACCGCCCACCTCCACTGGAGCTGGGCGACCGCCGCGCATCTCCGAATCGCCAGGCAGCTCGCGCACAAGCACCATCTCGGCCTGCAGAGCTACGCCGGCGGCTTCGGAGAGACGCGGGCGGAGTTCGAGAGGGCCTGCGACACCGCGGCCAAGGTTGGGATTCCGCTCCTCGGAGGGATGAGCTCCCTTCTCGACGCCGATCCGCGCGGCTTCGGGGCGATCCTGAAGGAACGGGGACTGAAGTTCGGCTGCGAGAATCATCCGGAGAAGACCCCTGCCGAATTGCTCAAGAAGATCGAGGGCGCCGATGAGGAGCTCGTGGGAGCGGCCGTCGACACGGGTTGGTTCGGCACCTGGGGCTACGATGCGGCCGAGGCCATCCGTGCGCTGAGAGACCGACTCTTCTACGTCCACCTGAAGGATGTCCTTCGCGCGGGCAGCCATGACACCTGCCGCTTCGGCGCAGGCTGCGTTCCGATCAAGAGGTGCGTGGAGACCCTGAAGGCCATCAAGTACCTTGGGGGCATCAGCATCGAGCACGAGCCCGCCTCCTACGACCCGAGCGAAGAGTGCAGGGCGGGGCGGGAGATGGTGGAGGGCTGGCTCAGCGAGGGATAGCGCGGGCCTCGCCTCTCAGCCTACGTCGAGGACCCGGCGAAGCTCCCGGAGCAGCTTCGGACGTTCGATGGGCTTGCTCAAGAAGAGGTCTGCGGTCTTGGCGAGGGCCGTGACTTCCTCACCGCCCCCGGAGTATCCGGAGATGAGGGCAACCTTCGCCTGGGGCTTGGCCCGCCGAAGCTCCCGGATGAAGTCCGCTACCCCCATCCCCGGCATCACGACATCGACGAGGACCATGTCGAAGCGCTCCTCCGGCGAGACGAAGAGCTCGAGGGCATTCTCCCTCCGCGTGGCCGTTGCGACCAAGTATCCCCCGGAGACCAACGCCTCCTTCAGCACCGTGACGACCTCCGGCTCGTCGTCGACGACCAGGAGCCGCTCGCTTCCGCGTGCCGCCGCGCCCGCCCCCTCGCGGACGCCTGAGCCCTCGGCGGCGACCTCCGCAGCCGGGAAGTAGAGGCTGAAGATCGTGCCTCGACCGGGAGTGCTCTCGACCCGAATCTCGCCTCCGCATTGTTCGACAATGCCGTAGACCGTCGAAAGCCCCAGCCCCGTGAGCCCTCCGTGCCGCTTCGTCGTATAGAAAGGCTCGAAGACGTGGGAGAGGGTCTCCGCGTCCATCCCGCACCCCGTGTCCGAAAACCGGAGCACGACGTAGCCGCCAGCCCTCTCGGTCGAGACCGTGAGCGCCCCTCCCTGGGGCATAGCATCCCGCGCGTTTTCGGCGAGATTGACGAGAGCCTGCTCGAGCTGGGTGGGGTCCGCGGTCGTCGGCGCAAGCCCCGGCTCCAGATCGAAGGCTAGGCGAATCTGATTGCCGACGATCGGCATCAGCATGCTCGTCGCTTCGTGGATGACCCTGTTGAGATCGACGAGCACGGGTCGCAGGAGCTTCTTTCGGCTGAATGAGAGGAGCTGGGTCGTGAGGGTGGCCGCCCGTTTGACCGCCTTGCGAATCTGCTCGGAGCTCTCCCCGACCAACCCGTCGTCGTCGACGCGGGTGGCGATGATGTCGTTGTAGCCCGAGATCACCATGAGAAGGTTGTTGAAGTCGTGGGCTACCCCGCCCGCCAGACGCCCGATGGCGACCATTTTCGCCGCCTGTTCCATCCGGTTGCGCTCCACGGCGTGGTAGAGCGCGCGGGCAAGCGAGCCTGGGGTGACCTCACCGGCCGCCAGACAGTCCTGGGCCCCGTGACGGACCGCCCCATCGCGGCACTCCCGGTCGCCGGGCGCGCAGAGAATGACGACCGGCAGCTGCGGGACCGCTTCGCGGAAGGAGCGTAGGGTTTCCATCTCGCCGCCGGCGATGCGGTCGAGATTGAGGAGCCCCGCATCGAAGAGCTGTCTACCCGCCCGTTCGATCCCCGCCTCGAGACCGACGGCGATCTCGAGAGTGAAGGCAACCCCCGGAAGGGCCTCATCGAGAAGCTCCTGGGTAAGCGTTAAATCCCTGAGCGCATTCTGAACGAGCAGAATCCGGATTTCGCTTCCTGCCACCTGCTTCGAACCACCTTCGCCAACCCGACCGCACCCCGGAAGCGCACTCCCGGATCAACTGCTGGGGTTGACGCCAACGCTCTATGATAATGCAGCAGGCGCCTGAAAGCGAATCAAAAAGCGCAAATCCTCCACCGATTGACCGGGCGCGGCCTCGCCGCTATGATGGCGACACCAGCAGGTAGCCGACACATGCAAAGGCAGCGCCGAAGGGGCGTTTTCCGGAGCCGTCTCGCCGGCAGTGGCCGGAGACTGCGCTCTTCTGACGGCGGGTAAGTTCCCGCGTCGCCCTGCTCACAGGGGTCCGTATATCTTGAAACGATCGAGAGAGCTCAGCTTGGCGGCCGTCGGGATCTGTGCGCTGCTCCTCGCCGGCTGCGACAGCCGAAATGCCGCCAAAAACAGTCAGCAAAAAACCCTCACCCCGGACAGCATCGCCGTGGGAATGGGCCTGGCCGACTTCTACTCGGTTTTTCCGCAAGCCCGCCTCTCCTCCGACGGAGAATGGAGCCGGCCGGACGAGCTCTTCGGGCTGCGCGGCGACTGGACCTATTCCTTCTACCACAAACGGCTGAGCTGGTATCTGTTCAACTCCTACCAGCCGCAGGTCAACAAGGCCAATTTCGATCT
>DAHVAK010000148.1 GCA_027314665.1 Spirochaetales bacterium | reverse complement strand
TCAGCCGCTCCCGTTCCGTCAGCTGCGCGATGAGAAAAAAAACCCCGCGGGCGGTAAGGCGGTGCCCCCGCACGCTCAGAAGCAGAGCCCTCTCGGCGTCCGCGTCCTCCCGGTCGTAGCGCGCTTCGCGCAAGGGAAGATAGGCCGCGAGGGCCTCCCGCGCCCTCGCACCGAGATAGACGATCCGCTCCTTGTCGCCTTTGCCTCGCACCTTGACCTCGCGCGCCTCGACGATCTCCTTGAGATCGATGCCGACGAGCTCCGAAACCCGGCAGCCGGTGCTGTAGAGGAGCTCGATCACAAGGCGATTGCGCACTGCGGCGAAGTCCCCGCTTCCCTCGCGCAGATACTGCTCGATCTCCTCTTCGGTGAGGACGTTCGGCAGTACTGCCGGCTCCTTCTGACTGCGAATCCCGGCGGCGGGGTTCACGCTCACGCTTCCCTGGCGCAGGAGGTGGCGGTAGAGCCCCTTCAAGGTCGACAGGGCGTGGTTGACCGAGGCCGGAGCGAGGCCGTCGCGCGTCAGGCGCACGACGAAGCGGCGCACCGCCGGGCGGTCGACCGCGATCGGATCGAGCCGCTCCTCCGCGAGGAAATTGCCGAATCGCTCCAGGTCGTTGCGGTAGGAGGCGATCGTCGCCGGCGAAAGCCCGCGGACGCCCTTGAGATAGCCGAGGTACTCCTCAATCACCGGCGTCCTCCCCCTCCTCGTCTTCCTGGGAATGGAGGAAGCTGCAGTCGGGATTGATGCATGCCTTGTAGCTCCCTCGCTTCTTGTCGGACTTCTCGACGAGGAACCAGCCGCACTCCGGACACTTCGAGGAGGACGGCTTGAAATGGGTGATGAAGTCACAGTTCGGATAGTTTGTGCAGCCGTAGAACTCCTTGCCCCTTCCCCCCTGCTTTCGCCGCGCGACGATCTGGCCCCCGCAGCCGGGTCGCGGACAGTCGGCGAGGGGGATCGACTTGGTGTTCATGCACTCCGGAAATCCCGAGCAGGCGAGGAAAAAGCCGTAGCGCCCTAACTTCTTCACCATCGGCTTCCCGCACTTCTCGCACGTAAAATCGGTCTTCTCATCGAGCACGCCCTTGATCGATTCGAGAGTGTCCATGACGTGGTCGACCTTGTGTTTGAAGGGACCGTAGAACTCTCGAATCATGCTGTGCCACTCTTCCTTGTTCTCTTCGACCTCGTCGAGTCGCTTTTCCATGTCGGCGGTGAAATTGACCTCGACGATATCCGGAAAGGAGTCGATCAGGATCTCGCTGATGATCCTCCCGAGGGTTGTCGGCTGGAGCTGCTTGTTCTTTCGCACCACGTAGTAGCGGTCGAGGAGAACCGAGATGATGGGCGCATAGGTCGAGGGCCTTCCGATCCCCAGCTCCTCGAGGGTCTTCACGATGCTCGCATCGGTGTAGCGCGCCGGCCCGGTGGTAAAGTGCTGCTCGGGCAGGAACCTCTCGAACTCGAGGCTATCCCCCTCCTTCATCTGCGGCAGCTTCCGCGTTACCTCCTCTTCCTTGCTCTTCAGAAGCTTCAAGACCTTCTGGTAGCCAGGAACCACCGTGGAGGTGGCGTTTGCGCGGAAAACTGCCGCGCCCACGGCGATGTCGACCGATACGGTCCTCGTCACCGCCTGCGTCATTTGCGAAGAGACGAAGCGCTCCCAGATGATCGAGTAGAGTCGGAGCTGATCCTTCGACAGATACTCCTTGACCGCCTGCGGGGTATAGGTGACATAGGTCGGGCGAATCGCCTCGTGCGCGTCCTGAGCCCCCTTGCCGACCGCATAGAAGTTCGGCGCGGACGGAAGCTCCTTCGGAAACTCCTTGCCGAGGAAGTCCCTCACCTCGTCGATCGCCTGGTTGGAGATACGGGTCGAGTCGGTTCGCATGTAGGTGATGAGCCCGATCCGATTCTGCCCGATGTTGACCCCTTCGTAGAGCTGCTGGGCGATCTGCATGGTCTTCTTCGAGGTGAAGCCGAGGCGGTTGGCTGCGGTCTGCTGCAGGGTCGAGGTGGTAAAAGGGGGGCGAGGCCGGAGGTTCTTCTCGCTTTCCTTGACGGACTGAACGGTGAAGCTCTTGCCCGTCAATTCCTGGATGATCCGCGCGGAGGCTGCGGCGTCGGGAATGCTCGGCTTTTCCTCGCCATACTTCACGATCGAGGCGGTGAATGCGACCTTGCCCTTCTTCAGCTCCACGTCCAGCGACCAGTACTCTTCGGGTATGAAGCTCTCGACTTCCTTCTCGCGCTCGCAGATGAGTCGCAGAGCAACCGACTGCACTCTTCCGGCGGAGAGCCCGTTCTTCACCTTCTTCCACAGCAGGGGAGACAGGTTGTAGCCCACGAGACGGTCGAGCACGCGCCGCGCCTTCTGCGCGTTGACCTTTGTGTTGTCGATCTCCATCGGGTTCTCGACGGCCTTGCGAATGGCGTCCGGGGTGATCTCGTTGAAGACGATGCGCCCGATCCGGAGATTGGGATTCTTCTTCAGCATCGCATTTCTTATATGGTAGGAAATGGCCTCTCCCTCGCGGTCGTTATCCGAGGCAAGAAGCACGTTGCCGGTCTTGTTCGCTTTTGTTTGGAGCTCCTTCAGGATCTTCGCTTTGCCCCGCACGGTTATGTACTCCGGCTCGAAGCCGTTGTCCACGTCGACGGCCACCCGCGACTTCGGCAAATCGATGAGGTGTCCCATCGAGGCCGCCACCGTGTAGCCAGAACCGAGGTATCGTTCAATTGTCTTCGCCTTCGCAGGCGACTCCACGACCAAAAGCGTATGCGGTTTATCACCCATATCAGGTTCTCCTGAAGTATTCACCCTGATGTCGCACCAGCCGACCGGCCAGCTCGTCTGCAAGCAAGTGCGCCATACCCAGAGCGCTCTCCTCCGGCCGGCTCACCCTCCGCAGCCCGCCCCGCCCTTCGATTCCCCAATCGGCGAGCAGATCGGCGGCGCAGGAGATGGTCGGCGCCCCTTCGCTCGCGAGCCGGCGCGTCCCTGCCCCGGGGGGCCCATCAAGGCCGTCGACGTGAACAAAGAGATCGCGTCCCTGCTCCAGGGCGTAGTCAGCCGATATCAGAGCGCCGGAGCGCTCAGGCGCTTCGACGACGACCACCCCGCGGGCAAGCCCACTCAGGATGCGATTGCGCTCCGGAAAATGGTAGCGCAGGGCCGCGGTTCCGGGGGGATACTCGCTCACGATGGCACCTCCGGTCTGCAGGATCCTCAGGGCGAGCTCCCGATTGACGCTTGGATAGACGAAGTCGATCCCGCAGCCGAGAACCGCGACGGTCCTGCCCCCGCCGGCGATGTTGCCCTCGTGCGCGGCGCCGTCGATTCCTCGCGCGAGACCCGAAACGACCCCCAGCCCCTCGGCTCCGAGCTCGAAACCAAGGCCGTAGGCGGCCCTTCGCGCTTTTCCCGTCGGGTTGCGCGTGCCGACCACTCCGACGAGCGGCTTCTCGTAGTCCGGAAGAGCACCCCGATAGAAAAGAAGAAAGGGAGGATCGAAAATCTCCCGGAGCTGGGGAGGATAGGAGCTGTCTCGGTAAAAGGTGTACGCAATTCCCTTCCTCGTCAAGATATTTCGGTCGCGTCCCGCTGCCGCGAGAAGCTCCGCGGGCGCAAAGCGCTCGCTGCGCAGCCGCCGCTGGACGATCTCTTCGAGGTCCGAGAGCGCAAGGGAAAGGAACAGGGTCTCCGTGTCGATGAGATCCAAGAGCAGGAGCTTCTCCGGAGTCTTGAGGAGCTCTATTCGCGCAATTGCCAAGAGAAGCTCAGACATTGCCGTTCTCATACCTGCGAAAGGTTTCCATCACTTCACGTTTCACGTTGACCTCATGCCCTCGGGTGAAAGGTCCGATGGTAGCGCTTCAGATCCTCTCGATCCAAATGGGTGTAGACTTGCGTCGTGCTGATGTCGGCATGCCCGAGCAGCTCCTGGACCGTACGCAGGTCTGCGCCCCCTTGGAGGAGGTGGGTTGCAAAGGAATGGCGCAGGGTGTGGACCTTTGCGTCGAGCCCCGCGCGCGCCGCAATCTCCTTGAAGCGCTTCCATATCCCTTTCCGCGAGAGCCCGCCGCCGCTGCGCCCGACGAAGAGCCGATCGGTCATGTGGCGGCTCGAGAGCAGAGCAGGACGTCCGAGCTTGAGATAGGCGTCGAGCCACCGAAGCGCCACCTCCCCCAGCGGAACGAGCCTCTCCTTGCTGCCCTTCCCCACGACCCGAAGGACCCCCTCGGAGGGGATCAGGTTGATCATCTTCAGATCCACCGCCTCGGAGACCCGAAGGCCGCAGGAATAGATCAGCTCGAAGAGGGCGCGATCCCGGAGCCCGAGGGGAGTGTCATAGGTGATGGCGGCGAGAAAGCT
>DAHVAK010000158.1 GCA_027314665.1 Spirochaetales bacterium | reverse complement strand
CTACCCATCGATGTTCTTCCGGTACACGGAGGCCCACTCGGTCTTCACAAACTCGAAGCGGGTCTTCATCCCGAACAGCGATTCGGAATGGCCGATGAAAAGATAGGAATGGGGGCTCATGGCATCCCAGAACTTGTCAATTACCGCCTGTTGGGCGGCCTCGTCGAAGTAGATGATGACGTTGCGGCAGATGACTACGTCCAAGTTGCGAAAACCGCTGTCGAACTTCAGATTGTGATAGTCGAAGCGCACCATGTTGCGGATCTCGTCCTTGACCAGGTAGCCGCCCGGCTTGCGCT
Organism: Spirochaetales bacterium; assembly: GCA_027314665.1. GTDB lineage: Bacteria > Spirochaetota > Spirochaetia > DAHUYW01 > DAHUYW01 > DAHUYW01. Next base: position 3,192 of record DAHVAK010000158.1, on the reverse strand, counting down.
CGAAGTAGCGACCGAGGTACTTGTCGGGGACCCCATTCATGCGCGCTTCGGGGTAGAAGGCCTCCTTGCCGGCGACGAGGGACTTGAGCGAGATATCCGAGGCGATGATCTCGGGCTTGTGGCTGGAGGGCAGGAGCTCCTTCAAGACCATCGCGAAGGAGTAGGGCTCTTCCCCCGTCGAGCAGCCGGCGCTCCAGATGCGCATCGAGGTACCGCCCGTCTCCTGCTTTCGCTTCAGGAGATCGGGCACGACGAAGTACTCGAAGGTCTGAAAATGCGAGGTGTTCCGGAAGAACCGCGTGAGGTTGGTCGTCACCGAGTCGAGTAGGAGCTTGAGCTCTTCCGAGCTCTTCTTCAGCAGGGCAAAGTAGTCGGAAGCCTCGAAGTTGTTCTTGCGAAGGATGTCGCGAAGACGGCTTTCGAGAATGGATCGATTTGACTCCGAGAAGTGGATCCCGCTGGCATCGTAGATAAGCGTCCTGAACCTCTCGAAGTTTTCTTCGGACAGGAACTGAGCCATTTTCGTAGGCGAGAGTCTATGGACTTCCATCCCACCTGTCAACCTCAAGCCGTCCGAGCCGGGAATTGCCAAGGAAAGCGGGACTATTCTATAATCCCCTTACATGAAGAAATACATATTCGTCACCGGCGGAGTGTGCTCGAGCCTTGGGAAGGGCGTGGCGGCGGCCTCCCTCGGCAGCCTCCTCGAGCGCCGCGGACTTCATGTTCGGCTTGCCAAGATCGATCCCTACATCAACGTCGACGCCGGCACCATGAGCCCCTATCAGCACGGCGAGGTCTACGTCACGGACGACGGTGCCGAGACCGATCTCGATCTCGGCAACTATGCCCGCTTCACCTCGGCACCGCTCGGGCGGGAAAACTCCATAACGACCGGCCAGGTCTACCAGGAGGTTATCCAACGCGAGCGGGAGGGACGCTTTCTCGGGAGGACCGTGCAGGTCATTCCGCACATCACCGACGAGATCAAGCGTCGGATCTACCTCGTCGGCGAGGCCCCCAATGTCGACGTCACGATCATCGAGATCGGAGGAACGGTGGGGGACATCGAATCGATCCCCTTCTTGGAGGCGGCCCGGCAGTTCATCCACGACATAGGCAAGAAGAACGTGCTCTTCGTCCACGTGACCCTCGTGCCCTCTGTCGTGGGCGGCGAGCTCAAGACCAAGCCGACTCAGCACTCCGTGAAGGAGCTCCTCGAGATCGGAATCCAGCCCGACGTGCTCCTGTGCCGAGCTCCCCGCCCGCTCACCGATGACGAGCGCAAGAAGATCTCGCTCTTCACGAACGTCGAGGAGGCCGCAGTCATTTCGGCCTACGACGTTCCCACGACCATCTACGAGATCCCGCTCGTCTTCCATCGTCAGCGCCTCGACGAGATTGCCATCGAGAAGCTGAGCCTCGAGTGCGGGCCCGCGGACTTGAGCGTGTGGCGCTCGGTCGTCGACACCTACGAAAGGGCCCAGCGGACGGTCAAGATCGCCATCGTCGGCAAGTACATCGAGCTCCACGACTCCTACAAATCGATCAACGAGGCCCTCTTTCACGGCGGGATCGCCAATGGCGTGCGCATCGAGATCGTGAAGATCGACTCCGAACGGGTGGACAAGGAGGAGGATCTCGACGGGCTCTTCGGCGGGATCAACGGAATCTTGATCCCCGGGGGATTCGGCACGCGGGGGATCAAGGGGATGGTCCGTGCCGCCTCGTATGCCCGCCTCAATCGCATTCCCTGCTTCGGAATCTGTCTCGGGATGCAGATCATGGTCATCGAATACGCGAGATCGGTCCTAGAGCTTGCCGATGCGAACAGCACCGAGTTTGCCCCGACCTGCCAGAGCCCGGTCATCAGCCTCCTCGAGGAGCAGGTAGACGTAAAGAACTACGGCGGAACGATGCGCCTGGGCAAGTCGAACACGGTGCTTGAAGAGGGGACGATGATCCGCGAAGCCTATCAGGCTGCGGTCATCGAGGAGCGCCATCGGCATCGCTACGAGGTCTCCAATCGCTTCCGGCCGTTGCTCGTCGAGAAGGGCCTCATCGTGAGCGGGACGACCGCGGATAGCGCCCTCGTCGAGTCGATTCAGTGGCGCGATCACCCCTGGGGTATCGGTGTTCAGTTCCATCCGGAGTTCAAGTCGAAGCCCTTCGAGCCGCATCCGCTCTTCACGAGCTTCGTGCGCGCGAGCCTCGCCCATGCGGGCTAGCGTGCCGCAGGCGAGCTCGGCAGGAAGGCTTCTCCCCTTCCTCAGCGCCCTCGCGCTCTTGCTGGGCTCGCTTGCGGGATGCAGTCTCGACTACCGCAGCGCCGAGATCGCGCAGAAGCTCCCCGAGAACGTCCCGGACACGGTGCTGTCGGATTTCACTTCGACGACGATGCGCGGGCAGCTTCCCTACTTCCGCATCCAGGCCCAGTCCGCGGAGACATTCGAAAAGAAGAACGAGACGGTCCTCACCAACGTCCAATTCGAACAGTTTGACAGCAAGGGCAAGATTGCGGCCGAGGGTCGAGCGAACCATGCGGTCTATCACACCAACACCGAGAACGCAGAGCTTTCGGGCGACCTGAGCATGTACTCCGTTTCGGAGAAGGCGCGGTTTACGGCCAACTATCTCGCTTGGAACAACGAAGAAAAGACTCTTACCGGAAAGCCGGATGCGCTCGTTGTCATTCGGAAGGATGGCGGATCCTTCCTCCAGGGGCGGGGCTTCCATGCGGACACACGAACCAGGACCCTGCAGTTCTCCGACGGCGTCGAGGGAAGGTGGGTTGGCGATTCGAACAGGTAGGCTCACACCGGCGCTTCTTGCGCTGTCCTTTTCACTGGTGTGCGCCGCGGCGGCCGCTGCAGACAGCTTCTCATTTTCCACCGACCGGATGACAACGGTTCTTGCCAAGGGCAAGGAGCACACGGTTCTCACGGGCAATGCGGTCGTCACCTCGGGCGACACCGTGATACACGCCGATCAGATCGAGCTCTACGGCAGCAGCTTCCAGTACGCCAATTGCACGGGCCACGTGCGGGTCGTCGATGCGAAGAAGGGAATCACCCTCACCGCGCAGAACCTCTTCTACGACCGAACCGATGACCTCAGCCGCGTCGAGGGCTACGCCGAGATGGTCGATCAAAAGAATCAAATCGTCGTAAAGGGGGGATTCCTCGAAAACCG
>DAHVAK010000126.1 GCA_027314665.1 Spirochaetales bacterium | reverse complement strand
TTCGCAACGAGCGCGCTCCAGCCCGTCTGGTGCGAGGCGCCGACCCCGCGCCCGCTGTCGCCGTGGTAGTACTCGTAGAACGAGATGTAGTCGCGGAAGTGAGGATCATCTCGAAGCTTCGGATACTGCCGGTAGATCGGTCTCCGTCCCTGTGCGTCGGGCAGGAAGAGCCGGATGAGCCTGCGGCTGAGCTCTTCGGCCACCTCGAGGATCGAAAGGTAGCGCCCGGACCCCGTGGGACACTCAATCTTGAAATCGTCGCCGTAGTAGTGGTGAAACTTCTGCAGCGACTCGATGAGCAGATAGTTGACCGGCATCCAGATGGGACCACGCCAGTTGGAGTTGCCGCCGAAGGTTCCGCTCTGGGACTCCCCCGGCTCGTAGGAAACCGTCGTCACGGTGCCGTCGACGGCAAAACGGTAGGGCTGCTCGGCGTAGCGGCGGGAGAGGGCGCGAACCCCGTAGTCGGAGAGAAACTCCGTCTCGTCGAGCATCCGGCGCAGGAGCTCCTTCATGCGATGGCCGCGAAGAAGCGAGAGCAGACGCCGATCGCCGCGCCCCGGCTCGTGCCATCGTGATACGAGGTCGGCAAGCTCCGGGCGATAGTCGAGGAACCACTGGAGCCGCCGCTTGAAATCGGGGAGGCGGTCGAGGAAGTCGGGTTCGAGGGTCTCGACAGCGAAAAGGGGAATGAGCCCGACCATCGACCGCAGCTTCATGGGCACAATCTGGTTGTCTGGAAGGCTCAAGACGTCGTAGTAGAAGCCGTCCTCCTCATCCCAGAGGGAAATCCCCCTGCTTCCAATGTTGGACATCGACTTCGCAATGTAGAGGAAATGCTCAAAGAACTTCGTTGCGATGTCCTCGTAGGCGTGATTGCTCTGCGCTAGCTCCAGGGCGATCCGCATGAGGTTGAGGCAGTACATCGCCATCCAGCTCGTCGCGTCGGCCTGATTGATGTGGCCCCCGGTCGGCAGGGGCGCGCTGCGATCGAAGACGCCGATGTTGTCGAGCCCGAGAAAGCCGCCCTGAAAGATGTTCCGGCCCTCCGGATCCTTGCGATTGACCCACCACGTGAAGTTGAGAAGCAGCTTGTGAAAGACCCGCTCCAGGAAGAAGAGGTCTCCCGCATCGCCGCGCGAGCGGCGATCGATCTGGAAAACCCGCCACGCCGCCCACGCGTGCACCGGCGGGTTGACGTCGTCGAACGACCACTCGTACGCCGGTAGCTGCCCGTTGGGATGCATGTACCACTCGTGGGTGAGCAGGAGCAGCTGGCGCTTGGCAAAGGCCGGATCGACGAGCGAGAAGGCGACGCAGTGAAATGCGAGATCCCAGGAGGCGTACCAGGGGTACTCCCAGGTATCCGGCATCGAGATGACGTCGCTGTTGTTGAGGTGCGTCCAGTCGTGGTTGCGCCCGCGAAGGCGCTCCGGCGGAGGCGGCGGTTGGCCGGGATCGCCCTCGAGCCACTCGTCCACGTTGTAGCGGTAGTACTGCTTCGACCAGAGAAGCCCGGCAAGGGCCTGGCGCTGCACGGAGCGCTCCTCGGCTCGAACGATCGGGGCCTGCAGCTCCCCGTAAAAGGCGTCGGCCTCGGCAGCGCGCAGGGCGCGAAGCTCCTCAAAGCCGCCGAAGGGATCGGCGAGCTCCGCTGCAGAGAGCCTCAGCCGCACCGTCGCCGACCCTTCGGCAGGAATCGAGAGGCGGTAGTGGAGCGCAGCCTTCGTGCCGCGCTTCGCCGGATTGACCGCGTCGAGCGCCCCGCTCACGAGATAGTCGTTGATCCCATCCTTGAAGTAGCCCTTCTCGCGCAGGCCGTAGAGCCTCGATCCGTTGGTCTCGTTTTCGCAGAAGAGAAGCTCCGGGAGGCCCTCGGCGTACAACAGGTAGCGCCCGAGCTCCTCGTGGAGGGCCTCGATCGCCCCCCCGCCGACCGCCGTCAGGCTCGGACGCACCGGCTCCCGCCCCCATGACCAGGTGTTGCGAAACCAGAGCTGGGGAAGGAGATGGAGCACCCGCTCCTGCGGACCACGGTTGTGCGCGGTGAGCTGCACGAGGAGATCCTCCGGACCGGCCTTCGCGTACTCGACGAACAGGTCGAAGTAGCGGTCCTCGTCGAAAAGCCCCGTGTCGATGAGCTCGTACTCTGGGTCGTTCCGGGTGCGGCGGCGATTCTCCTCGACGAGGCGCGCGTAGGGATAGGCCTCGTGGGGATACTTGTAGAGCATCTTCATGTAGGAGTGGCTCGGGGTGTTGTCGAGGTAGTAGTAGTACTCCTTGACGTCTTCCCCGTGGTTGCCCTCATTTCCCGTGAGCCCGAAGTAGCGCTCCTTGATGATCGGGTCGCGCTCGTTCCACAGCGCGACCGCGAGGCAGAGCCTCTGCTTCTCGTCGCTGATCCCCGCGATTCCGTCCTCGCCCCAGCGGTAGGCGCGGCTGCGGGCGGCGTCGTGCGGCAAATACTCCCACGCGGTGCCGTTCGGACTGTAGTCCTCGCGCACGGTGCCCCACTGCCGGTCGCTCACGTAGGGGCCCCACAGGCGCCAAGGCTTGCGCCCCGCAAGCGCCTCGTCCAATCGCTCCTTTTCCGCGCTCACGGGTGTGCGCTCCCCGAGGCGTCGTCCCCCTCGCCCGGGGCCAATACCTCGAGCTTCAGGCGGAGGAGCTCCCCGAGGGACCAGGCCTGAAAGGGGCAGCCGCGAAGGGTGTGCGGATGCTCTGCGTCCGCAATCTCCGAAAGGTGACCGATCCCGCCGCCGGTCCAGATCGCCTTCTCGATCGGAGCGATGAAGCGCCTTCGCGCTTCCTCCTTGGCCTGCGCGCTGCCGCCGTGCACGCGAAGCCACGCCTCCACGAAGGCTCCGAGCAGCCAGGGCCAGTTCGTGCCCTGGTGATAGGCGCCGTCCCGCTCGCGAGGGCCTCCCTCGTAGCGGGGAACATAGCCCGCCTCGCCGGGCGCAAGGGAGCGCAGCCCCACGGGGGTGAGCAGGCTCCGCTCGCAGGCCTCGACCACCCGGCGGGCTCGCGCCCCCTCGATCAGCGGCAGCGGCAGCCCGCCGACCGCAAGAAGCTGATTCGGACGCAGCGAGGCGTCGACCTTCCCGGGAAGATGATCGACGTCGACGACGTCGTAGAGGAAGCCCTTCGCCTCGTTCCAGAAGCGCCGCTCGAAGGAGATCTTCCCCTGAGCAAGGAGGGCGCTCCACCGCTGCCCGCGCCGGGCGCCGACCGCGAGGGCGTTGAGCCACAGGGCCTGGACCTCCACGGGTTTGCCGATCCTCGGGGTGACGACCCAATCGCCGACCTTGGCGTCCATCCAGGTGAGCTGCACCCCCGGCTCGCCGGCGCGCAGGAGCCCGTCCTCGGGATCCGCCTGGATGGAATAGCGCGTCCCTTCGGCGTAGCCGGCGAGAATCCCTTCGATCGCCCCCCAGAGCAGGGCTTCCTGCGTCGCTTCAAGGGCCTCTCCCGCGCGCGCGAGTCGGCTCATGAGGGCGTCTGCGGCGAGGATGTACCACAGCGAGGCATCGACCGAGTTGTATTCGGGCGCGCGCTCCCCGTCGGGAAAGAAGTTCGGGAGCATCCCGCGGTCTACCGTTCGCGCCCACTGCAGGAGGATGTCCCGCGCCTCGCCGAGCCGCCCGGCGGCGAGCATCAGCCCCCGCAGGGCGATGAAGGTGTCGCGCCCCCAGTCGGTGAACCAGGGGTAGCCGGCGATGATCGTGCGCCCGGAGCCGCGCCGAACGAGGTAGGCGTCGGCCGAGCGATGAAGACCGGAAGCGAAGGCGGAGCGGCGAGCGCGCTCCTGATCGGCGAGCCTTCTCCCGCAGACGGCGGCGGGCCCTTTGAGGGCAGCGAGATCGGAAAGGGAGGAGGCCGCGATCAGCACAGCGGGGCCCGCCGAAAGGTCGAACTCGAGAACCCCCGGAGCGGCGAGATCCTCCACGAAATCGAGCCCACGCGCGCGCTCCTCATCGTAGAGGAAGTGCCGATACCAGTGGGGATCGCTTCGATAGGCACCGTTCGACAGCAGGAGCACATCCGGGATGCCCGGGTAGGGAGCGAAGTGGAGCCACTCCCGATCGACCTTCGCTTCGAAGCGCAGCACCGGATTCTCGTGCTGGATGGCGTGGTAGTCCCTCCCCGAGAGGAAGGGCCGCAGCTCGAGCCACACCCCGGCCGCGGGCTCGAGAAGATCGAAGCGAACTACCGTGGCTGCGATCCCGTGGGGCGCAAAGAGCTCTTGGCGCACCCGCACTCCGTCCTCGAGGCGGTAGTGCCAGGTCGGCCACGGATCGATCCCGAAGCCCTCGATCCGCTTCACCCCATCGGGCGAAAGGACGTCGGGGGTGTAGTGCTGCGAGGAGAGGGCGAACTCGCCTCGCGGGGTGTGCGCCAGGGCATCGAAGCCGTTTACGAGGGCGATCCGACCGGTAGGGGGCTGCCTCGCGGAGAGGAGCACGGCGTGGTAGCGCCGGGTCCGGACCCCGCAGACCGTTCCGGAGGCGTAGCCGCCCAGTCCGTCGGCCTCGAGCCACTCCGCGACGAGGTCAACGTCCTGCGGCCCCCCGCGCGGGTCTGCCCCGGGGACGCCGAGGAGCGGGACGCTCCGCCCGCTGTTCGGCAGTGGGATCATGCAGCCACCGGTCGGGCGACACCGTGAGGGCAGCTTACCGGCGCGGCTGGCGTTCGCGGACTCACGTCAGCCACCGGTCGCGAAGCCGGGATAGAGGGTCATGCCGCCATCGACGTACAGGCTGGTGCCGGTCACGTAGTCGGCGTTGTCGGAGGCAAGCCAGACGGCGGCGCGTCCGATATCCTCCGGCTCGCCGATGCGGTTGTAGGGAACCAGGGTCATCAGGCGCTGGTAGGCTTCGGGGGTACTCCAGGCCTTGGTGTTGATCGGGGTTCGAATGGCGCCGGGGGAAATGCTGTTGACGCGGATGCGGTAGGGGGCAACCTCCTGCGCGATGCTCTTCATCATCATCATGATCCCGCCCTTCGACGCCGCGTAGTTCACGTGGCCCGCCCAGGGGATGATCTCGTGGACCGAGCTCATGCAGATGATCTTTCCCGCCGCGCAGGAGACCGAAGGGACCACCCCGCGCCGCTTGAACTCCCGCACCGCCTCGCGGGCGCAGAGGAATTGTCCGGTCAGATTGATGCCGATGACCGTGTTCCACTGTTCGAGGGTCATCTCATCGAAAGGGGCATCCCGCTGGAGGCCGGCATTGTTCACGAGGATGTCGATGGTGCCGAGCTCCTCGACCATCTTCCGGAACATCGCCTGCACCTCGGTTTCGTTCGCCACATCGGCCTTGTGCGCGTAGGCCTTGCCGCCGCCCGTCCGAATCTCGGCGACCACCGCGTCGGCAGCCTCGTCCCCGGCAACGTAGTTCACCACCACGTCGGCCCCGGCTCGGCCCAGCGCGATCGCCACGCCCCGTCCTATCCCTGAATTGGCGCCCGTGACGAGGGCCTTCTGTCCCGAGAGTACCTTGTGGATCGGGGGGGTGGGCATCACCACTTCGGGAACCGCATGTCTGTCACCAGCATCGAGGCTCATTACTTTTTGTTCCTCACCTTTGAAAAGATAACCTATTAAGTCGACAAATGGTAACAGTTTCGCAGGGAAGAGGGTTATGATAGGTGACCATGACGCGGCAGGGCTACCCCTTTTCGCACCTCGTTGCAGAGCTCCTCGGGACGGCGCTCCTCCTCGCGGTCGGACTCTCGGTGGTGATCCTCGATTTCGGCGCCGGAAGCCCGGTGGCGCGTCTCATCCCGAGCGAGGCGTGGCGCAGGCTCATCACCGGCTTTCTCTTCGGCTCGACCGGGGCCCTCATCGCGGTCTCGCCTCTGGGCAAGATCAGCGGCGCCCACATCAACCCGGTCGTAACCCTCGCCTTCCTCATCGAGGGCAAGATCCGCGCCCGCCACGCGGCGGGATATGTCGTTGCGCAGCTCGCAGGCGCCGTCGCGGGCTGTCTCCCTCTCCTCCTGTGGGGCCGCCTCGGCGAGAGCGTCGCCTACGGCTCGACCGTGCCGGGGTCCGCCTACCCAGTCTGGCTCGCGGTGGTTGGGGAGACCGCGACGACCTTCGCACTCGTGATCCTGCTCCTGGTCTTCCTCGGCCACAAGAGGATTCGCCGATACACCCCCTTGCTCCTTCCCGTTCTCTATGCCCTGATGGTCTTTCTGGAGGCCCCGCTTTCGGGAACGAGCACCAACCCGGCGCGAAGCCTCGGGCCGGCGGTGGTCGCCTCCGATTGGCGTTCGTGGTGGGTCTACTGGCTCGGCCCGGCCCTCGGCGCCCTCGCCGCCGTCGCCGCCCACCGGCGCACCTGGCTGAGGGTGCTCGAGGTCGACGTCGCGAAGCTCTACCACTTCGAGCACGATCCCCACGGGGTCTTTCGCAGGGAGCGCTCTGCCCTGGAGTAGAAGCGCTTCGGCAGGAGCCGTAACGGCGAAGGAGACCGCAATGCCTCGATCCATTCCCCCGCTCGCCGCTCTCGCCCTCTGCGGCGCGGCGGCCCTCCTCTTCGCGCAATCGCTTGCCGCGATGCCCAGTGCCCCGAGGCCGGGCGGCAGCGCGCAGCCGAGCGGCGACCGGGGGGGTGCCGTCTTGATTCGGGGTATTCCCTATCATGGCCAGATCTACACGGAGGACTGCGAGACGGCAGCCCTCCAGATGGCCCTTGCCCACGAGGGGATCCGGGTTTCCCAGCCGGCGCTCCTCAAAGCGGAGCGGATCTCCCTCACCCCCCCGGTCGTTGATCGCCGGGGAAACGTCCTTCGCTGGGGAAACCCCAACACGGCCTTCGTCGGCCATCCCGATTCGTCCTCTCTCGGCGCCAGCTACGGCTCCGCTTCGGGCTACGGAACCTACGCGCCCAATATCGCCCGAGTCGCCGCGCAGTATGGGGGCACGGTCCTCTGGAGCGGCACGGGCCTCACGCGCGCAAGGCTGGAGGCCGCAGTCCGGCAGGGGCATCCGGTGATCGCGTGGGTCGGCGATCGCGACGGGCGCATGCGCTTCGCCCCGCTTTCCTACTGGACGGCGTGGGACGCCACCCGGGTGCCCTATCCCACCCCGTCAAGCGGGATCTACGAGCACACGGTCCTCGTCGTGGGCATCACCACGGCAGGCCCCTACGTCGACGACCCTCTCGATGGCGCCCGAAGCGGCTCCAACCTGAACCCCGTCGTCGGTCCGGGCGTCGTCTCGTGGAGCTCCTTCCTCGCGGGCTTCGCAACCTTCCACGGCATGGCGGTGATCCTGCGGTGACCTTGACATCGCCTTTTCAACGCCCGACAATGGTCGTACAAGCATGGATACAACCGCCTGGATGAACGATTTTCTACCTGGAATCGTCGAGGGGCTCAAGCGAAGCATCGACGAGCGCTATCATGTGCGCGCCGGGGACTATATGGGGATGTCGGGGCGCACCGAGATCTACGAGGTGCTCGACGACCTGCTCGCCGTGCTCTTTCCGGGGAGCTACAGCAAGGAGAAGGTCGAGGAGGGGGAGCTCTCCTTCTTCATCGACGACACCCTGCGCCACGTGAGCTTCAAGCTCCTGCGGCTCATGAAGGGCGCCTTCGAAAACGCCTGGACGAACGGGGACTGCGGCGACTGCGAGGAGCGCGCGCGCGACTCCCTCTTTCACCTCATGCAGTCGATGCCCGAGATCCGCAACACCCTCATCCTCGACGTCGAATCGGCCTACAACGGCGATCCTGCAGCGACATCCCTCGATGAGATCGTCCTCGCCTACCCCTGCATCGAGGCAATCGCCACCTACCGGCTCGCCCACGAGCTTTACGGGCTGAAGGTCCCGATCATCCCGCGGATCATGTCCGAGCGGGCCCACTCCCGAACGGGGATCGACATCCATCCGGGCGCGTCAATCGGGGCGCGCTTCTTCATCGACCATGGAACCGGCGTGGTGATCGGCGAAACGACTTCGATCGGCGAAAACGTCAAGATCTACCAAGGGGTGACCCTTGGAGCGAAATCGCCCTACGCCCCCGACGGTTCGGTGCGGCGGGGGCACAAGCGCCATCCGACGATCGAGGACGACGTGATCATCTACGCGAACGCAACGATCCTCGGCGGGGAGACGGTCATCGGGACGGGGTCGGTCATCGGCGGGAACACCTGGATCACCTCCTCGGTCGCTCCCCACACGGTGGTCTACCGCAACTGAAGGGACGATGGGGAGCAGGCCGTCCGCGGCGGAGCTCAAGCACCTCTGTCCTGAGATCCCGATCGGATTCCTCGAGGGATACCTCGAGGGCTTTGGCCAGCGCTACTTTGAGAGCTTCGAGCGCGACGATCAGCTCGCTCACGTTCGGGCCCTCGCATCCCTGTCGCGCGATCGCCTCTGCACCCTGCTCCTGCGCGAGGGGGAGCCGGCGCCCGGCGGCGGGGTGGAAGGGGACTCGGCTCCGGTCCCGGATGCCGAGCCCTCGACGGCGGGCGGCTCGAAGCGGGCGGAGATCACGGTCATCGCCTTCAACTACACCGGAGAGTTCGCCCTCATCACGGGGCTGCTCGCCGCGAGCGGCTTCGACATTATCGCGGGCGACGTCTTTACCTCGCGCGCCGAGGAGTGCGACGGCGATGCGGCCCGCCTCCCCTCCCGGCTCGCCGCAGGCCCGCTCGCCGGAGACCCGACGCGCGCCGACGGCTTGGGTCCGCGACGGATCGTCGACCGCTTCACGGGGGTTCTTTCCGGCGGCGGGGACCTTGCCCGCTGGCGCGAGCAGATCGAAGGGAAGCTTTCCTCTCTTCTCGCCCTCCTCGAGCAGGGAGATGTGCAGTCCCGCACGCGGGCGCGCAAAAGGCTCTACGAGGCGGTGGTTCAGGCCCTGACCGACGTTCCGGAGCCCGGAGCCTACCTCTTTCCCGTGGAGATTCAGACCGAGCTCTCTCCCGAAGGCGCTACCCGCCTCAAGGTCTTCTCGGAGGACACCCCGTTCTTCCTCTTTTCCTTGAGCAATGCGCTTGCGCTCCACGAGGTTTCGATTGAGCACGTCCAGATTCGCACCGCCGGAAGCCGAATCGAGGACGAGATCGACTTCGTCGATGCCCACGGAAAGCCGGTGACCGAGGCGGGCGCCCTGAATCAAATAAAGCTCTCGGTCCTGTTCACCAAGCAGTTCACCTACTTCCTCGGCAAGGCTCCCGATCCCTCCGCGGCGCTCCTGCGCTTCGAATCGATCACCGAGGAGATCCTCTCTGCCTCGGGCGAAGGAGCTTGGCTGCGTCTCCTGTCCAACCCGCGCATCCTCGAGGATCTCGCGAAGCTTCTCGGCACGAGCGACTACCTCTGGGAGGACTTCATCCGGGGACAGTACGAGACCCTCCTCCCGATGCTCGCCCCCTCGGTCCGACAGGGCCACTTGAGCCACCCCGAAGGCGAGCTCGCCAGGCTCCTCGATGCCGAGCTCGCCAAGGGCGCAACTCTCGAGGAAAAGCGGCGGATCCTCAACCGGTTCAAGGACAACGAGAGCTTCCTCATCGATCTCGACCATCTCGTCACCCCCGGAGTCGACTTTCTCTCCTTGAGCCGCAAGCTCACCGCCCTCGCCGAGGTCGTCGTCACCGCTGCGGTGCGCCTCAGCTGGGAGGTGCTGGCGGCGCGCCACGGTCGCCCGCGAAGCTTTGCGGGGCTCCCCGCTCAGTACGCCATCCTCGGACTTGGCAAGCTTGGCGGCCAGGCCCTCGGCTACGCCTCGGACATCGAGCTGCTTTTCGTGTACAGCGATTCCGGCGAGACCGACGGCGGCGAGAGGATCGCGAACCGGGAGTTTTTCGAGTATCTGTTCAAGGAGGCGGTAAGCCTCATCGAGGCGAAGCGCGAAGGGATCTTCCATGTCGATCTCCGGCTGCGTCCCTACGGTCGCAATACCCCCATCGCGGTGAGCCTCGAGACCTTCTGCCGCTACTACGGCCCCGGCGGGGAGGCGATGAGCTACGAGAAGCTCGCGCTCGTGCGCATGCGCGCGATCGGGGGCGATCCGGAGCTCGCCCGCCTCATCGAGCGGCTTCGCGACGACATGGTCTACGCGAGCGCAAGCATCAACCTCGCCGATCTGCGGGAGCTGCGCGAAAAACAGCTCGCCGCGATGACGAGTCCCGGGAGGTTGAACGCCAAGTTCAGCCCGGGGGCCCTCGTGGACCTGGAGTACAGCGTCCAGATCATCCAGTGCATGTTCGGGAAGGACGATCCGCAGCTTCGCACCCCGCAGATCCACACCGCCCTCGAGCAGCTCGTGGCCACCGGGCACCTAAGCGGCGATGAGGCGAGCGACCTCGTCGAGGCCTACCATTTCCTCCGCCGCCTCATCAACGGACTGCGCGTCCTGCGCGGCTCGGCGAAAGACCTCTTTCTTCCCCCGCTCGATTCCGACGAGTACATTCACCTCGCGCGGCGCATGGGCTATGCGAAGCAGTTCGGCCTCACCCCTTCGCAGCTCCTGCACCTCGAGTTCGAAACCCGCACCGCGACGGTCCGCAGCTTCGTAGAGCGCCACCTCGGGCGCGATTCTCTGCCCGGGCCTCTTGTCGGGAACGTCGCCGACCTGGTCCTCGCCGATGACCCCCCGCCTGCCCTGCGCAGCCGCATCCTCGCCGAGGGGGGCTTCACCCTGCTCGATCGCGCATATCAGAACCTGCGCTTCATCGCGGGGAGCGGCAAGCGGCGAATCCTTTTCGCGCGGCTCGCGGTCCTCGCCTGGGAATACCTTATCGCCTCGCCCGACCCCGACATGGCCCTCAACAACTGGGAGCGCTACGTCGGCTCGCTCCCCGATCCGGAGGCGCACTTCTCCCGCCTGCTTGACCAGCCCAAGCGCCTGGAGGTGCTCCTCGCGGTGTTCGCGGGAAGCCAATTCCTCGCCGACGAGCTGATCCGCAACCCCGAGATCTTCACGTGGGTCTCAAGCCCGCGAATGATCGGTGAGGTGCGTACCCGCGATGCGATGCTTGCCGACCTTCGCTCGCTTGCTTCCTCCTCGCCCGACCGCCAAGCCTGGCGTGCCGCCCTGCGCCGCTTCCGCCGACGAGAGATCCTCCGCATCGGTACGCGCGACCTGTGCCTCGGCACGCCGATGCAGGAGATCGTCCTCGAGCTGTCGAACCTGGCCGACGCGATCATCCAAGGCTCGATAGAGCGCATCGAGACCGACAGCGAGCTTGCCGAGCTCTGCGCCGCGGCGGGCTTCTGCGTTCTTGCCTTCGGGAAGCTCGGGGGTCGAGAGCTCAACTACAGCTCCGACATCGACCTCCTTGCGGTCTACTCCGAGGGCGGCGAACGCGAGGCGCGGGTCTGCGCCTCCGTCATGGAGCAGCTGCGCGCCGATCTTTCGGATCACACCCCGGAAGGCTACGTCTACCGCGTCGACCTTCGCCTGCGCCCCTACGGACGCTCGGGGCCGCTCGTGCAGACCCTCCCGGCGCTCCTCAGCTACTACCGCGAGAGCGCCTCGCTTTGGGAGTTCCAGGCGCTCCTCAAGCTCCGCCCGGTCGGCGGGGTTCTCGAGACGGGGAAGCGACTCCTCGAGGGGCTTCGCCCGCTCCTCCTGAAGGACTGGAAGGGAGACGCGGTTGCCGACTCCATCGTGCGCCTCAGGCGATCGGCCGAGGGCGCGAGCGGCAAGAACGGCGGCGCTGCCCTTGCAGATGGCGCGACTGGCGCTCCGCTCGAAGCCTCCGCGTCGCTCGCCCCCGGCCCCGGGGGAGCATCGAGTCCCGCCGGCGCGACCGGCGGAACATCCCTCGCCTCTTCCGAAGCCTCGATCGGCATCGACCTATCCGGTTCGATCGACGTGAAGAATGGTCCCGGCGGGATTCGAGACATCGAGTTCCTCCTCCAGGGGATCCAGCTCGTCGAGGGAAGGCGCAGCCCGCGGATCCTCACCGGCAACACCATCGAAGGCCTCCCTGCCCTGGCGGCCGCGGGGCTGCTCTCCGCGGCAAAGACCGAAGAGCTCCTCGCGGACTATCTCTTCCTGCGGAGGATCGAGCACTTTCTCCAACTCTTCGACGACCGCCAGATTCACGCCGTGCCGCAGGGGCAGCGCGAGCGCGGGGCCCTCGCCCGGCGGATCGAGGGGCGCAACGGACAGCCGGAGCCCTTCATGGAGCGGATCGGGGTGACCCTCGGCCGCGTGCGCGCGAGCTACGATGAGGGGTTGCAGCGCCTGCGCGCCGCTCAGTAGCGGCGCACGGCCTTCCGCGCGGGGCGATGCCGCGCGTCGACTCTCGATCGTGCTGCCGCACTGTCACCCGGGCTTGCGCCTTCGCAGCGGCGCCCCGCACGGTTTGTCTATCATCGGATCTGATCCTTTCGTGCCCATATCCCCCGGTGAACGGTCCAAAACCGACCAATGCGCGGAAAATCGAGTCTTTATCCTAACCTTCGATATTGACAGATCGCGACTTCGGTACGAGAATTGCATTTGTCGCGCGACGCAGGTCGAGCGCGGCACGAGAGCGGCCGGCAGCGGCACGGCTCCCGAAACCCTTCCACGAGGAGGATGAAGTAATGAACAAAGTCACACGAGTGGTTCTGTGGGCCGTCGTGGCCATGGCCGTTCCCGCGCTCGCATGGGCAGGCGGCCAGAAGGAAGGCACAGCCGGCAGCGCGGCGGGAACGACGCCCGCTATGACGGCGGGGCCCGGAGGCTATCCGGCCTACACCGGGCAAGCGGCGAACATAACCATGTGGGCATGGACCAGCAACGAGAACTATTCGATCGATGCCTTCCAGAAGGCCTACCCGAACATCACGGTCAAGTGGGACAATTTCGGCGTGGACTACAGCAAGATCCTCACCGCGACCGCCGCGGGCAAGGGCCTGCCCGACGTCATCATGAGCGAATACACCTATGCTCCCCAGTTCATGGAGTACGGCAGCTTCCAACCCATCAACAAGTGGGTGCCCCAGTCGCTGTACCTGAAGTATTTCCCCGCCAACACCCTCAAATGGACTTCAATGGAGGGCAAGATCTACGGCACCCCGCAGGACAGCGGCGCGATGACCATGGTCTATCGCAAGGACGTCCTTGATAAGTACGGGCTCTCGGTGCCGAAGACATGGGAGGAGTTCGCGAGTGAGGCGGTCAAGCTGCACAATGCCGACCCGAACGTCTGGATGACGACCATGCCGCGCAACTGGATCCTCTGGCCGATGGGTATGGTTTGGGAGGCAGGCGGCAAGCTCTTCGACTACGCAAACGGCAAGTGGTACATCGACTTCACCAACCCGATCGCCGAGAAGGTCTTCAACTACTGGGGCAAGCTCATCAGCGACGGGGCCATCAAGTTCGACATGTACTGGACCGCCGATTGGTACAAGGAGCTCGACCAGGGGCTCTCGGCCACGGTCATCTCGGGAGGATGGTTCCCCGAGTGGCTCCAGCTCAACAGCAAGGCCTCCGCGGGCAAATGGAGAGTCGCGGTCCCGCCGCAGTGGGACGCCTCCAATCCGCAGAACGGCGAAATGGGAGGATCGGGCTTCTACGTGAGCAGCCAGTCCACCAATGCGGAAGCCGCAGCGCTGTTCGTTCTTTGGCTGAACTCGAACAAGGAGTCGCTCATCCCGCTGCACGACAAGAGCCAGCTTCCGATCCTGTGGTCGAAGGTCTTCACGAACGAGGTGGCGCCGTCCCTTGCGAACATCGAGTATCCCTACTTCGGCGGCCAGAAGATCACCCCGGTGAGCGTGGATGCGATGAACCTGGTCAAGACCTCCTTCACCTCTCTGCCGGTTATGGACTTCGTCCAGTCGAGCATGGAGACGGGCCTGGAGAAGGTCGACAAGGGGCAGATGACCATGTCCCAGTTCCTCCAGGAGTGGCAGGACAACGTCGTGGCATTCATGAAAAAGCAGGGATTCAACAACCTCGTCGTCGGCGAGCTGCCGTCGGGAGACTGATCTCACGTTGACGGGTGTCCCCGCCGAAAGCGGGGACACGCCGCCGCTCGTTGCGGCGCGCCAGCGTCCGCCGCAAGAATGAAGAGTCGCACATGAGAAGACCGTCCTCCCTGAAGGCTTACCTGTTTCTCGCCCCCTTCCTGGCTCTTTTCCTTTTTGTCACCGTCTATCCCGTCATCTTCGGCGCCTACCTCTCCCTCTTTGGGCAGCGAGGGGCGAGGATGTGGTGGGTCGGACTCGGCAACTACCTCGAGGTCCTGACCGACCCGCAGTTCTGGAGCGGCTTCAAGATTCCGCTCTTTCTCCTGTTCGTGCAGGTGCCGCTCATGCTCGTCATCGCCGTGGCCATCGGGCTGCTGTACGAGCGGATCCGACATTCTCGGGTGTATCGGCTCATCTTCTATCTGCCGTACGCCATGCCCGGGATCATAGCCGGACTGCTCTGGTCCTACATCTTCTCGAAGTCCATGTCCCCGTTCATCCCGCTTCTCGGCTCGCTGGGGATTCGGAACATGGCCTTCATCACCTCCTCCTCGATGCCGTGGA
The DNA here is from genome assembly GCA_027314665.1 of Spirochaetales bacterium. Classification (GTDB taxonomy): domain Bacteria; phylum Spirochaetota; class Spirochaetia; order DAHUYW01; family DAHUYW01; genus DAHUYW01. Next base: position 13,120 of record DAHVAK010000126.1, on the reverse strand, counting down.
TCCTCTTGGTCATCATCCTCTGGGAATGGACCGGCTACACCTCGCTCATCGTCTATGCCACCCTCGTCTCCATTCCGAAGGAGTACGCGGAGCAGGCGCAGCTGGACGGCGCGAACAGCTTGCAGGTGGCCTTCTACATAAAGGTCCCCCTCCTTGCGACCACGGTCCTGCTGCTCTTCATCTTCAACTCCATCGGGGCTCTTCAGGTCTTCAATGAGCCGTGGGTCTTGGGGGCGCTCATCACCCTTCCGCCCAATTACACCCCGGCGATGTACATTTACAGTCAGGCCTTCTACTACGGAGCATTCACCCACGCCATAGCGATGGGACTGATCCTGGCGGCGCTTATCTTCGTGATCTCCTTCTTCTTCCTACGGAGATCCTCCGCCGAGCTGAGCGCGCACGCATGATGATGAACGGCATTGCCATGGGGAGATCACAATGACAAGGACATCGCGCAGCGTGAAGCTCGAGGTGGTAGCGGTCCTCCTCGCGCTCTTCTTCCTCTTCCCCTTCTACTGGCTGCTCCAGAGCACCACGAAGGACAACAGCCAGCTCTTTCAAGGCACCTTTGTGCCGGGAACCCCGAACCATTTCGTGCACTCCAATCTCACCGACGTGTTTGCCTACAAGAACGGGGTCTTCGTGCACTGGCTGGGCAACTCCTTCCTTTATGCGGGGGTCGGTTCGGTTCTGGGCACCTTTCTTGCAGCCATGGCCGGCTTCGCATTCAGGAGATACCACTTCGCCGGCAGGCGCTTCCTCTTTGTCATCATCCTGGGCTTCGCGATGGTTCCGGGATTCGCGACCGCGCTGCCGCTGTTCATCGTGTTCAAGAACGTGGGGCTTCTCGGCTCCTACTGGTCGGTGCTCATCCCTTCAATCGTCAACGTCTTCGGGGTCTACCTGATGGTGGTCTACTGGAACCAGGTGCCCGAGGAGCTGTTCGACGCCGCGATGATGGACGGCGCGAGCGACGGGTTGATCTTCCTCCGCATAGGGCTCCCGACCATGCTGCCGGGCTTCACGACCCTCACCCTGCTTTCCTTTGTTGCGATATGGAACAACTACTTCCTGCCCCTCGTGATGCTCAACAGCAGCGGGAAGTTTCCCCTCATTCTCGGAGTCACGACCATTACCTCGCTGCAAGGCTTCCCGGTCTACAACCTGACGGTGATGGGGGCCTTCCTCACGAGCCTACCCCTGCTTCTGCTCTTCGCCTTCTCCCAGCGGTTCATCACGCCGCAGCTGACCGGGGCGATCAAGTAGCGGCGCTCGGGGCCGGGCCGCTCGTCGCGCGCCCGACGTGGCGCGCCTTAGAGCGCGCGGGAGGACAGCCTAGATCCGGCTCGCAAGGCACTGCCGGGCGGTGTTGAGCTCGATGAAGTTCGAGCCGGTGCTCCGCCCGGGAGTCCCCGCCAGAATCACGACGAGATCGTCAAGGCTTACCCGCGCGTCCTCCATGAGGAGGGTGAGCGAGTTGCGCACCAGATCGAAGGTCGTGTCGGGCTTCGGCAGGTAGTAGGGGTGAATCCCGTAGCTTAAGGAGAGCTCGCGAACGACCCGCATGTGGGGGGAGGTAGCATAGACCGGCACCGGGCCGCGGTAGGCGGAGAGAACGCGGGCGGAATAGCCGGACTCGGTGTCGATGAGCATCGCCTTCACCGGGAGCTCCAGCGCGGCGCTGACGGCGGCTTTGGCGAGGTAGTTGCGCAGGCGATTTTTCACCTGAAAGACCGGAAGATCCCAAAACTTGGGCTTCTCGTGCTCGACCACGAGCGCAATCTCGGCCATGGTCCGAACCGCCTCCACGGGATACCGCCCGTTGGCCGTCTCGCCGGAGAGCATGAGGACGTCGGTTCCGTCGAAAACCGCGTTTGCCACGTCGCTCACTTCGGCGCGCGTCGGGCGCGGATTCTCGATCATGGAGTGAAGGAGCTGCGTTGCGGTGATGACCGGCTTCGCGCGCTTCACGCACGCGTTGATGATCGCCTTTTGAACCCCCGGGACCTCGGCCGCCGGAATCTCGATCCCAAGGTCGCCGCGGGCGATCATCACGCCGAAAACCGAATCGAGGATCTCGTCGATGTTTTCCACACCCTCGCGGTTCTCGATTTTCGCAATGATCTTGGCCTTGCTTTTGTGCTGATCCAGGATCTCCTGAATGTCCTCGACGTCGCGGCGGTTTCGCACGAAGGAGTGGGCGATGAAGTCCAGGTCATGGCGGACGGCAAACTCGATGTATTCCCGATCGCGCTCCGAGAGGGAAGGAAGGCTGATGTGCACGGCGGGAACGTTGACGCTCTTCTTGTTGCGGATTACCCCGTCGTTCCGCACCTCGCAGACCAGACAGGATCGCGTGCGCTCCTTGACCACGAGCTCCAGAAGCCCGTCGTCGATGAGGACGCTCGCCCCCTCCGGAACGTCGCGCGCAAAGCGCTCGTAGCTCACCTGAAAGCAATCGGGGGCCTTCTTGTTGCCAATCTTGATCTTGTCGCCGGCATGCACGGGGATCTCGTTGTCGATGCCAACCGTCCGAATCTCAGGGCCCTTGGTGTCGAGCATGAGGGCGATCGTGTCGGAAACCGCGCGCACGTTCTTGATGACCCGCAAGGTATCGGCCGGGGATTGATGGGCGGTATTCAGGCGGACGGCGTCCATGCCGGCCTCGTGGAGGGCGGCAATGAGGGACTTGTCGCAGTTCCGATCGGATATGGTTGCCAGTATTTTGGTCTTTTTGGATATCATGGTGGTATTCACTTTCCAGAGATGTCTCCGGGGATGGCTCACAGTAGCGAAGGGCAGCTTCCCTGTCAACGCAACCCCTCGGTTTCGCCCGGCGGCGCCCTCGGGCACTTGACCAGGCATCCCCCATCCGGTATAGATCGGTATGCGGAGCGAGGGCGAAGCCCACAGCCTGGCCCTTTCGGGGCGCCGGGTTACCTGCCTCATCCATCGGCGCAAGAACCAGAAGTACATCAACCTTCGCATCTCGCTCGAAGGAGAGGTGATCGTATCGGCTCCCTACGGGGTGAGCGTCGCCCAGATCAGGGAGTCCCTCGAGAAGAAGGAGGGGTGGATCACGCGCCATCTTTCCAAGGCGGCGGAAAACCGGGTGGTCAACGATCCTGCGCTCCGGCTGCTTTTTCGGGGTCGCTCTCTCGCCGTGCGAGCCTACTCCGACCCGAGGCGGAAGCGGTCTGTGTGGGTCAATGAGGCGGCCGAGACGATCGAGGTCCACACCAAGGAAGCAACGCGCAAGACCGTCCTCGCGATTCTCGAGAGCTTCCTTCTCCGGCAGGCCAAGCGGCACTTCACCAAGCGCGCCCAGGAGCTCTCGAGCCTCACCGGCATCAGCTACAAGCGGCTCTTCATTCGCAACCAGCGCACCCGCTGGGGCAGCTCCTCGGGACGTGGGAACATCTCGGTGAACTGGCGAGCCATCATGGCGCCGCCCGCCGTTCAAGACTACCTCGTCATCCACGAGCTCGCCCACCAGGTCCATCTGAATCACTCCAAGGCCTTCTGGAAGGTGGTGAAGCACTGGTGCCCGGACTACGAGGACGCGAACCGCTGGCTCAAAAACCACGCCCTGCTCATGTCGCTGTTCCGATAGCCGCGCGGCTGGGGGTTGCGTCGCCCACCGCCGCCAACGGCTGCGAGCTGGACGTCATCGCCGCCGCCGGCGAGCGAACTGCTTTCCTTCCCTTCCGCCGGCAACTTGACACCGATTCCGCCGCGGCATAGGATGGAGTCCTACCATTCCAAGGGCTTGGCGCGGCAAGGGTTCTCCTGTCACCGGGAGGGAAACGCTGCTCATGGCCTCGGAGATCCCGCACTCACAACGACAGCCTCCTCTCTCCTCGCCCTCCCGCTGCCTCCCGACGAGCGGCTCGCGGTGCGGTTCCGCCCTGCGGCGGACGCGCCGTCGAGCTTGTGCCGAAGGGCTCCGTTGGAGCCCCTCTCGAGAGTAGCCGCACAAAGGAGGTGAGCTTTTCGGGCGAACGCGCAGAAGCGAACCCGCAACGCGGGAAGCGCGGTGCATCTCGAGCCGTCAAGGAGGAGTTGAATGAAGAAGCTGTTTCTCTGTGTTTCCGCTCTGCTGGTGCTGACCGCGTTCGGCGCCTTTGCCACGGGCGGAAAGGAGGCCCCCGCGGCCGCAGGCAAGCGCCCGATCAAGAACAACACCATCACCATCGCCTGGATTCCCAAGGCGCTCAACAACCCGGTCTTCGAGGTGGGGCGCGAAGGCGCCCTGAAGAAGGCGCAGGAGCTCACCGCCAAGGGACCCTACAAGGTCGAGGTCCTGTACGTCGGATCGGTCGCCTCCGACATCGCCGAACAGGCGCGCGTGGTCGAGGACGTCATAGCGAAGGGCGTCGACGCGATCGGCATTTCGTGCAATGAGCCGACCGGGGCGGTCGATCCCATTCAGAAGGCCCTGAAGGCGGGAATCGAGGTCATGACCTGGGACTCCGACTCCCCCAACAGCGGGAGGTTCACCTATCTCGGCGTCGATAACTACGAGGGCGGCAAGGCTGCGGCCGACCTGCTCGTTCGGGCAATGGGCACCAGCGGCAAGGTGGCCCTCCTGACGGGCGTGCCAGGGGCATTCAACCTCGAGGAGCGCATCCGCGGCTTCAAGGATGGGGTGAAGGGCTATCCGGGCATCCAGATCGTGAAGACCGTCGCCTGCAACGACGACATCAATCAGGGCGTTCAGGTGGTAGAGGAGACGATGCAGTCCAACCCCGATCTGAACGGCTGGTTCTTCGTGGGGCTTTGGCCGCTCTTTGCCAACCGCGGCTCGATGCAGACCTGGGAGGCTGCGACCAAGTCGGGTGCGGTAAAGACCGTGGCCTTCGATACCCTGCCGGTAGAGCTGGACTACATGAAGGACGGCTACCTCTCCGGGCTCGTCGGCCAGAAGTACTGGGGCTGGGGATACGACACCGTGCAGATGATCTACGACAAGATGGTCAACGGCAAGACCTTCGACTCGTTCACCAACTCGGGCATGGATCTGGTGACGCCGAAAAACGTCGACGTGATGGCCCAGATGTGGACGGCCAACGACTTCACCAAGACCCTGCCGCCGGCCTACTAGGGCGAGCAGGCCTTCTATGTCGGCCGAGAGCCGTCCGGCTCCCGGCCGGCTGTCCGCCTTGACCGATCTGGAGGCGCTATGAGCCTTGACGCTGTGCCGCTCCTCCGGATGGAGGGAATCTCGAAGCTGTTCCCGGGGGTGCGCGCCCTCGATTGCGTAGACCTCGAGGTGCGCGCAGGCGAGGTGGTCGCATTGGTCGGCGAGAACGGAGCCGGCAAGTCCACTCTCATGAAGATTCTTGCCGGAGCGCACGACAAGGACGAGGGACGCATCCTACTCCAGGGGCGGGAGGTTCAGATCGAGTCCCCCCGCCGAGCCCAGCAGCTCGGGATCTCGATCATCTACCAGGAGTTCAACCTCACCCGCAACCAGACGGTCGCAGCAAACATCTTCCTTGCCCGCGAACCGCGCCTTCGCGGGCTCGCGGGGTGGTTGGGCTTCGTCGACCGAGCCCGCATGGCGTCGGAGGCGGCAAGGGTGCTCGAGCGCATCCGCGCGAAAATACCGCCCGACACGAAGGTGGGCGAGCTTTCCGTCGCCCAGCAGCAGATGGTCGAGATCGCGAAGGCCATCTCGGTAGAGGCGAAGATCCTCATCATGGATGAGCCGACCGCTGCCCTCGGGGAGAGCGAGACCGAGGTTCTCTTCGAGACCGTGCGCGCGCTGAAGCTGCAGGGCATCGCGATCATCTTCATCACCCACCGCCTCGAGGAGATGTTCCGCATCGCTGACCGCGTCGTGGTGCTTCGTGACGGCCAGCGCGTCGGAGCTCTCCCGATAGCCGAGGCCACCCCCGAGCGGATCGTCCAGATGATGGTCGGACGAAGCCTCCAGGAGATCTTCCGCAAGGAGAGCGTCGCAATCGGAATGCCCGTGCTCGAGGTGCGCGGCCTCACCCGCCGCGGCGCGGTTGAGGACGTGAGCTTCACCCTTCACAGCGGCGAGATTCTCGGCTTCGCGGGCCTGGTGGGCGCGGGGCGCACGGAGACGGCTCGCCTCCTGTTCGGTGCGGACAGCCGCGACCGCGGCGAGGTGATACTGCAGGGAAAGCCGCTGTCAGTCTCCTCGCCGGTCGAAGCAGTCAAGGCGGGGCTTGGGCTGGTACCGGAGGATCGCGGGCTGCAGGGGCTGGTCTTGAAGCTTCCGGTACAGGAAAACATCGTCCTCGCGACCCTGCCCCGCCACAGCGCCGGCGGCTGGATGGACAGGTCAGCCGTGGCGCGGACCGCGCAGGATTTCGTAGAACGTCTTTCCATAAAAACGCCCCACCTTCGGCAGAAGGCGATGCTCCTCTCGGGCGGCAATCAGCAGAAGGTGGTGCTTGCCAAGTGGCTCGCCTCCAAACCGAAGGTGTTGATCCTCGACGAGCCGACTCGGGGCATCGACGTGGGGGCAAAGGCGGAGGTTCACGCCCTCATGAGCGATCTGGCCCGTTCGGGAATCGGCATCATCATGATCTCCTCCGAGCTTCCCGAGATCATGGCGATGAGCGACCGGATTGTCGTCATGCACGAGGGACGTGTCGCCGCCATTCTGTCGAGGTCGGAGGCCACGCCGGAGCTGGTGATGGCCTATGCGAGCGGCCAACAAAGGGGGGTGAGAAATGGCTGAGGAGTTGGGCAGGGTCGCCGGCCGCAGCGCAGCCGGCCGATCGTTGGTGCGCCGCGTCGTGCGCGCGCAGGAGTTCGGCGTCTTCCTCATCCTGTCGGCCATGGTGGTCTTTCTGAGCGTGTACACGACGACCTTCCTCGCGAGCACGAACATCTTCAACATCCTGCGTGCCTTTTCATGGATCGCCATCAGCGGCTTCGGCGAGTGCATGGTCATCATCACGGGAGGGATCGACCTCTCGGTGGGCTCGGTGATGGGCCTATCGGGGCTGATCTCCGGCATGCTTCTGCGGGCTTCGGTGAGTGTTCCGATCGCCGTGCTCGGCGGAGTGGCTACCGGCGCGCTCGTCGGGCTCCTTAATGGGCTCATGGTGACCAAGGCGAAGCTGCCCCCCTTCATCGCTACCCTTGGGATGCTGCTCATGGCGCGCGGGCTGTGCTACGGGCTCACCGGGGGATGGCCCGTGCAGAACCTGCCCCAGGGCTTCCGCTACCTCGGGCAGTTCGATATTCCCCTTTTCGGAGCGGGGATACCCGTACCGCTGCTCTTCATGATCCTCATCGCGGTGGTCATGACCCTCTTTCTCAATCGAACCATCTGGGGCTTCCAGATCTACGCCGTCGGAGGCAACGAGGTCGCCTCGGGGCTTTCGGGCATCAGCACCGACCGCGTCAAGATCATGGTCTACACCCTTGCCGGCTTCCTTGCCGCTATCGGCGGCATCCTCATGACCGCGCGGCTAGGGGTTGCGTCGCCCACCGCCGCCAACGGCTACGAGCTGGACGTCATCGCCGCGGCCGTCGTGGGCGGCACCAGCCTTGCAGGAGGAGAGGGGACCATCCTGGGGGTGGTCATCGGCGCGGCCATCATGCAGGTGCTCCGCACCGGTCTCGTGCTCACCGGCGTCTCCGCGTACTGGCTCCAGGCCGTGCAGGGTCTCGTGATCGTCGTCGCTATCATGCTGGACCAGCTGCGCAAGCGCCGGCGCTGATCGCGGCACCCTCCCGCCCGGACGCCGATTTTCCGTTTGACAGACGGCAGAAGCGGTGGGATACTGCTTGCGTTCGCTCTTTGGATCGATCCATTGTTCGTTAAGAGGCACCCGAGATAGGCATGGCGACGGTCAAGGATATCGCGAGGATTGCAGGGGTTTCTCACGGGACGGTCTCGAACGTTCTGAACGGGCGCCACGGCGTGAGCCCCGAGAAGGCGCGCCGGGTCGAGCAGGCCATCCACGCCCTCGGCTACGTGCCCGACGGCAACGCCCGCAGCCTGAAGACGAGCAAGACCCGCTCGGTGGCGGTGATCCTACCCAACATCGTCGATCCGCACTTCGCTCAGCTCTTCACGGGGATCGAGCGCGTCCTCGCGCAAAACGGCTACTCGGTCGGCCTCTTCATCACCGCGGAGATTGCGGTCAAGGAGAGCCTCATCCTTGAACAGATCCTGCGCCAGCGCTTCGACGGGGTGGTCATCGCAACCTGTCAGCCCGAGGCGCGGGGGTGCTTCGAGCGGCTGCGCGAAAAGGGCACGAAGATCGTGTTCGTCGAGCGGGAGCAGGCCGATCACCTCTCCAGCTTCGCCTACGTGGACACCTATGCTGCGGTACGCTCCACAGTCGAGCGGCTCCTGTCCGAAGGGCTGCGGAAGCTCGTCCTCGTCGCCGGCCCGCGGGAGTACTCAAGCGAGCAGGAAGCGATCCGCGCCTTCACCGAGGCGCACTGCGAGCACGCGGTCGAGATCGAAGCGGACAGGATCCTCGTGACAAGCTACGACCGCGAAGGGGCCTTCAAGGCCGCGATCCGGATGCTCCGCTCGGGAAGCCCCCCGGAGGCGATTCTCGCCACCTCTCCCCAGATGATCGAAGGGGTGATGAAGGCCTACGCGATCGGAGCCTCGCCGCAGCTGCCCAGGCCCGCCTTTGTCACTTTGAGCGAGGATTCCTGGACCGGTGGGACCTCCGAGGGGGTCGCGCGGGTAGCTCGACCCTCTATCAGGCTCGGCGAGGCCGCCGCAGAGCTTCTCCTCGGCGACTTTGCCCATCCCTTCTTCCAGCCCCAACGGCTGCGGGTGGAGATCTCCGCTCCGCTGCCCGCTGCGCCCGCATCGAGTCGAGCGCCCCTCCACCGGGCCGCCCCGCTTCGGGTCCTCGCCCTCCGTGGCTCCGGTGCTGAGGCGCTCGGGGCGCTTCTTCCCGATTTTCACCGCCGATCCGACACCGCGGTCGAGATCGAGACGCTCGAGTACGAGGAGCTCTACGAGGCGATTCGCGGAGAGAAAGGCCTCGAGAGGATCGACGTCTTTCAGGTCGACACCCCGTGGCTCGACGAGCTCGTTCGAGAAGGTCAGCTCTTTCGCCTCGACGAGCTTCTTGCAGGGACCCCGCAAGCGGTTGCCGATTTCATCCCCGGCATCCTGGAAACCTACGCCCGCTCCGGGGATCACTACTATGCCCTTCCCTACCTCTTCGACACCCAGCTCCTGTTCTACCGAAAGGATCTCCTTGAAGATGCCGGCGCGCGGCGGCAGTTCTACGAGCTGCACCGCGCCGAGCTCCGCGTCCCGCAGAACTGGCAGGAGTTCAACGCCGTGTCCCGCTTCTTCAGCCGCGCCCACAACCCTGCCTCGCCGGTCGCCTACGGAACCACGGCCGGAGGGAGATACTCGAGCGGGGCCGTCTGTGAGTTCCTCCCCCGCCAGTGGGGATACGGAGGAGAGAGCTTCGATCCGACGGGGAGGGTAATCCTCGACGGACCGGAATCGATCCGAGCGCTGGAGAGCTACGCGGAGACCTTTCGATATGCCTCCCCGCAGTCGCTCGAGCACTACTGGGACGAGCAGGTGGCGGAGTTTCTCTCCGGCGATGCCGCGATGATGATCTTGTTCTTCGCCCACGCGACTCGGATAGCCGACCGGAGCGCCTCGCATGTCGTCGGCAAGATCGGCTACGCCCTCGTTCCCGGCAAGGCGGGGCTGCTCGGAGGGTGGTCCCTCGGCATCAACGCCGCGAGCCGGGCTGCCGAGGAGGCCTTTCGCTTCCTCTGCTGGGCCACGGGCAAGGAGATGGCGATTCCCTCGACGGTGCTCGGGGCATCCACTTCGTCGGTCTCCCTCTACAAGAGCTCCGAGCTTCTCGAGATCTACCCCTGGCTGCCGACGGCGTTGGAGAGCTTTCGCCACAACCGACGGCGTTGGCTGCCCGTCGGCCGGCGGGAGGCCGGGCTCACAGAACGGGAGTTCGAAAAGATCGTCGGCCAGGCGGTTCACGCGTGCGTGGCCGGCGCGCTGTCCCCCGCCAAGGCCCTCAAAGAGGCGGCCGAACGTCTGCGGGAGTACCGCCGGACCGTCTCGGAGCCGTCCGGTAACGGAAAGGAGGTGCGGTAGGGGAGGACGCTTGCTTCCGGCAGGAAGACGCCGAGGCGAGGGGCGGCGGTTCGGGTGGAGACCGGGCATGGTCGGTGCCGCCGGGCGCGCGGCGGCGCCGGGCGCGATCCGCGTCGCGGTTCGCTCGCGGGGAACCGCGGCTGGCACCGCACGGCAGATTTGACGCAGATACGACGAATCCAGTTTTGCAGGAGGTTTTACGATGAACGTATTCAAGGGTGCCCGGGAGTACTTCCCGAGCGTGAAACAGATCCGCTACGAGGGCAGGGAGTCGGACAATCCCCTCGCCTTCAAGTTCTACGATCCGGAGAAGCTCGTGGGCGGCAAGAAGATGAAGGACCACCTCCGCTTCGCGGTCGCCTACTGGCACAGCTTCTGCAATACCGGGGACGATCCCTTCGGTCCCGGCACCCACCGCTTTCCCTGGGCGAGCGCCGGCGATCCCCTGGCGCAGGCCGAGGCCCGTCTCGATGCCGCGTTCGAGTTCTTCACGAAGCTCGGGGTCGAATACTACTGCTTCCACGACCGCGATATAGCGCCCGAAGGCGGCTCGGTTGCAGAATCCGAGAAGAACCTGAAGCGCCTCGTTTCCCTCGCAAAGGAAAGGCAGGGCTCGACCGGGGTCAAACTGCTGTGGGGCACGAGCAACCTCTTCAGCAATCCCCGCTACATGAACGGCGCCGCGACCAATCCCGACTTCCGGGTCTTGGCCCATGCCGCGGCCCAAGTGAAGGCGATGCTCGAGGCGACCGTCGAGCTCGGCGGCGAGAACTACGTGTTCTGGGGAGGACGCGAAGGCTACTTCAGCCTGCTCAACACCGAGATGAAGCGCGAGGTCGATCACATGGCCCGCTTCCTGGCCGTTGCGCGGGACTACGGGCGCTCGATCGGCTTTAAGGGAAGCTATCTCGTCGAGCCGAAGCCGATGGAGCCCACCAAGCATCAATATGACTACGACGCAGCGACCGTCATCGGCTTCCTGCGCGCCCACGGCCTCGACAAGGACTTCAAGCTGAACCTCGAGGCAAACCACGCGACCCTTGCCGGCCACACCTTCAACCACGACCTCCAGCTCGCCGCGGACGCCGGGCTGCTCGGCAGCGTCGACGCCAACCGGGGCGACCCCCAGAACGGGTGGGACACCGACCAGTTTCCGAACAACATCTACGAAACCGCCGAGGTCATGATGATCGTCCTCCAGATGGGCGGCTTCACGAGCGGCGGTCTGAACTTCGATGCAAAGATTCGGCGCAACTCGACCGACCCGGAGGACCTTTTCCTCGCCCACATCGGCGGGATGGACATCTTCGCCCTCGGCCTCGAGCTCGCCCAGCGCATCATCACCGACGGAAGGATTGCCGCAATGCGCAAGGCTCGCTACAGCACCTTCGACTCCGGCGACGGGGCGGCCTTCGAAACGGGCAAGCTCGGGCTCGATGCCCTCGCCGCGCTCGCCGCGAAGTCCGGCGAGCCGCCGATGACGAGCGGCAAGCAGGAGCTCTACGAGAACATCGTGAACTCTCTCCTCGGGCGGCTGCGATAGGACGCCGATTCACTCTCGTTCCGCGCCGCCCGCCGTCCTCGCCCGCCGCCCGCCCCGCATGGGGAGGGCGACGGCTTCACTCCGAATCGGAAAGCTCACGTGCGGGCGGCACCCTCGTCGACGCCGGATTCGCGGGCGGCCTCGAGGCCCATCCATCCGCAGCGATACCAGGCATTCGGCCCAACAGCAACCGCCTTCGCATGCACTCCGAGGATTGTCGATCGGAGTTGAAGTGAGCCGCCGGCGCAACCTCCGGAGGCTCCGAAAGGCCTGCATTCGGAAGCAGGAAGGAGCCGAACGGAGACCCTGCCGAAACCCGCGGCCTATTCCCCGCTATAGAAGGTCGTCGCTTCAAAGTCCGGATTGGCACGCAATAGCTCCGCAGCGTGGGCGTGCAGCCACGGGCGAAAGCGCTCGAGCATCTCCACGTCAACCACGAATCGGTTGACCTTTCCGCTGAGAAGGCCGCTGATATCGTCGAGCTCGTGGCAACCCGTGACGACCAGGTCGATCCTAGTGGGGAGGCTCTCAATCCCTCGGAGAGTGGTCAAGAGCGTTTCGCCTACGACAATTGTCCGAAGCTTCGAAAGCCTCGACAGGTCCGGCAGGCGGGTGATATTCGTTCCCGAGGCCGTGATCAGCTCAAGATTGGTGCAGCTGCTGAGCGGGGAGAGAGAGTCGATGGGGTTGCCGTCGAGGGATACCACCCGAAGGGGGAGCCCCGCGAGCTTGTCGATGTTGGCGATCTGATTCCCTGAGATCCGTAGGTCTCTCAGATTCCTAAACAGATCTAGATTCGGCAACTTCGTGAGCGGAGGCTTGACGTATCCAAGACCAAGTTGTCTGACGGGATCGAAAGTTACTTGCGCAACGGAGGGCGGTAGGTTCGAGAAATCAGGTGCTGATCTACCGATTCCATATCCCAAAACTCGTTGTGATGGATTCCAATGAGCACCGCTTCTGTAAGCGAATGTTGAAATGGCAATCGAGGAGTCAAGTACACGGCCATTCTCACCACCTCGTTCTATGCTCAAGGTTTCATGAACGGGACGAGTCTCAACTCGTTGTCGACAACCTGACGAGAAAACACCGACGATCGCCGAGAGTCCGACAGCAACGCAAGCGAGCTGAAGCGCTCTCATTTCTCATGTCCTACAATTCCGGGGTACCCGGACCGGGACAAGATGCCGTTGGTGTCAAAATAATATGTGTGATATTCGTCGCTCCAGTAGTTCTGAGTGGAGCTGGCGGAACCAGTCGAATCACCGAAGGTGGGCGCGCCGAGATACTTCAGCAACGCGTCGCGGCGGGGCCGCAGGACCTCCCATTCGGGCGAGGTAGGGGTGGGACCGCCGTGGGAGCCCATGAGCTGGAAATGGAGGTGGGGTCCGGTCGCAAGCCCCGTTTGCCCCATATGGCCCATGAGGCTGTCGCCTGCGACGCTCTGGCCGACGTAAACGGACGGCAGTTCGTTC
>DAHVAK010000123.1 GCA_027314665.1 Spirochaetales bacterium | reverse complement strand
TCGCCGTCGTGCTCGCCGCGCGCAGGCGGGGGCGCAGCGTCGAGCACGTGAAGATCCTCTCGTCGACCGCCGCGGAGCGCAACCGCGAGCTCGCCTCGCTGCTGCGGGTGACGAGGATCGAGGAGGCGGGGCATGACCTCCTCCGAGGATAGCGGTCTCAGCCGCTTCCGAGCGCTCTCCCTCTACCTTCACCCCACCGTGGCGGTGGTTGTTCCCCTCCTGTTCCTCTCGCTCACCTTCGAGGTCGTTGGGAGAAGGATCGTGCCGATCGCTCCTCTTGCGGCGACCTGCCTTCCGCCGCTGCTCTTCCTCGTCGGGGCGGTGGAGTATCTGGTGGGCTGGTGGCTCGGCGCGCAGCGAGAATACGGCCCAGGTCCGCTCCTTCGGGAGCTCCTCGTCGTGCTCATCGCGGGAACGGGCATCGCGCTCGCCCTGACCGGCTCTCTCGGCGCCCCCCTTTCGGCCGTCGAGCGCGGCGAGTTCTGGGCCCTGATGATTGCGCTCCTCCTGCAGTGGCTTCTCACGCACTCCTTTCGCCTCCGCCTGCGCGACCATCTTCTCTTCCTTGCGCTCTTCGAGGGAAGGCAGGGGGAGAGGGCGACCGCCACCTACCGGGAGTACGGCGACGAGGCGGGCGAAACCCTCCGCGCGCTCCTCTGGGTGCGCGCTCGGGTGGTGCTGCTTCTCGTGCTCTTTCTCGCCGAGCTCGTCATGGTCGCCTGGGTTCTGGGGCTTCCCCTGTCGATCGGCGAGGGCCTCGGCGCAGGCGCCTACCTCCTCGTGAGTCTTTTCGCCCTGCGCTCGATCGGCTCGCTTGTCTCCGAGCAGCTCGCGCTCGGCGAGGGGGCGGGGTTCTCGCGGCGGCAGCTGACCGCTTCGGCGGCGCAGGCCGGAGCCCTCCTCGCGGCGGTTTGCCTGGCGGGCATCCCGATTGCGGCCTTCCGACCGCTCCTTTCGGAGACCCTGCTGGCTCGGGCCCTCGCCTGGCTTGCCCGGCTTCTCGCTTCCCTTGGCCCGCGCGGCGTCTCACTCCCCCCCGCTCCACCGCCGCGCCCGCCCGCCGCCTTTTCCCCGATGGTCGGGGCTCTGCGCCATCTCGCCGCGCCTTCGCCGCCGCCCTGGGCCGCTGTCCTACGCTCGCTTCTCGAGGGGCGTGGCCTCACCCTGCTCGTCGCCCTCGCCCTTGCGCTCCTCGTCTTCCTCCTGCGCCCCCTTTTTCGCCGGGGCTTTGGGTTGCGGGGCGCGCGAGCGGGCGGCGCCCGGGCGCTTCGCTACCTCGCGGAGCTTGTGGAGGCGATCGCCGCCCGACTGCGTCTCCTGCTCGCAGGGGAGGGCTGGGCTTCGGAGCGAGCGCTTCGGTCCGCTCTCCCCGATCGAGTCCCGGGGGCGGGCGCTCTCCGAAGGCGGGAGACCGCGGGGGGAGGGGGAGCGCCCGAGCGGCTTCCGCGCCTCCTGGTGCTGCGAGGCTTCAGGCGGCTGCGGCGCTGGGGCGAGCGGATGGGGGTGCGCTTCGATCCGAGCTACGCCCCCCTCGAGTACGCCGCCCTCCTCGCTGAGAGGGTTCCGGAGGCCGCGCCCCTCCTCGTCAAGGTCGCGGAGATCTTCGAGGAGGGGGTCTATTCGGGCCGCTCCCTCCCGCGGGAGAGGCTTCTCTCCTATGTTCGCGCGGTCACTCGGGTGATCCGCCTCGGGAGGATGAAGGGATGAGCACGGCGAGCGTGGGCGAGCTTTCTGCGTGGGCGCACGACGTCATCGCGAGGGTCGAGGAGCGCTTCTTTGGCAACGCCCGCGCAGTCGAGCTCTCGCTCGCTGCGCTTCTGTGCCGAGGCCATCTCCTGATCGAAGACTTCCCGGGGACGGGGAAGAGCCTGCTTGCGCGCGTCCTCGCGGCGGAGCTCGGCGGACGCATGAAACAGGTGCAATGCACTCCAGATCTGATGCCTTCCGACATCCTGGGGGTATCGATCTATGACCCGCGGCGCGAGGAGCTCGTCTTCAAGGAGGGGCCGATCATGAGCGACTTCCTGCTGGTCGACGAGATAAACCGCGCCACGCCGCGCACGCAGTCGGCCCTCCTCGAGGCGATGGCGGAGGGGCAGGTGAGCGTCGAGGGAAGGAGCCTCAGGCTGCCGGACTCCTTTGCAATCGTGGCGACCCAGAGCCCCGCTGACTCGGAGGGGACCTTCCCCCTCCCCGAGGTCCAGAAGGACCGCTTCTTTCTCACCCTCACCCTCGGCTATCCCTCGCCCGAGACCGAGCGGCGCATCCTCGTCGGCGAGGGGAGCGAATTGCCCACCGACGGCGGGAACGAGGGGCGGGAGCGGCTCCTCGCGATGCAGGAGGCGGTGCTCTCGGTTCACGTCACCGAGGGCCTCGCCCGCTACATCATGGCAGTGGTCGGGCGGACGCGGACCGACTCCCGCTTGGCCCTGGGGGTCTCCCCTCGCGGATCGCTCGCCCTCTACAAGGGATCGCAGGCGCTCGCCGCGATCCGCGGGCGGGACTACGTGATCCCTGAGGACGTGAAGGAGATCGTCCCCGCGGTTCTCGCGAGCCGCATCCTGCTCACAGCGGAGCGGGCCGGCGAGGGCATGAGCCGGGAGGGATATCTCGAGGAGCTCTTGGCTTCAGTGGAGGTGCCGGGCTACGAGCGATGAGCGAGCCGGGAGGAGGCGCCCCCCGGCTCGCGGCGAGCGCTGTCCAGGCGCGGGCCCGCAAGCGCCGCCCCGCGCGCTACCGAGCGCGCTTGTCGGGGTTGGTCTTGCCCGTGAGGCGATACTTCATGAGGTTGAGCTTGAGGAGTTGGATCGTGAGGGCCGGATCGACCCCCTTCGGGCACACCTTCGAGCAGGCCCCCGCGTACTCGCAGCCCCAGGCCCCATCCATCGAGTCGACGGTCGCGAGGCGCCGTCGCTCCCCCTCATCGCGGGAATCGCTGTTGTAGCGGTAGGCCTGGGCGAGTGCCTGAGGGCCGAGGAAGTGAGGGTTGGTGTTGCTCACCGGGCAGGCATCCACGCACAGGCCGCACTTGATGCAGTTCGCGAAGTCGATGAAGTAGTCGACCTGGCTCTTGGTTTGGACGTACTCCTTCTCGGCGCGAAACTTCTCCTCTTCGTCGTTGCGCGCGAGCCAAGGGGTCACGCTCTTGTGCTTGGCGAAGAACTCGTCGAAGTCCGTCACCAGATCGCGCAGGAGGGGATGGGCCTCCATCGGTCCGATCGTGATCGTGTCGCTCTTCAGGGAGAACACGTTGGTCTCGCAGGCGAGGCGGGGCATCCCGTTGATCACCATCCCGCAGGAGCCGCAGATCCCCATGTTGCAGCTGTAGCGCAGGGAGAGGGTCGGATCTTGGCGCTCCTTCACCGTGATGAGGGCGTCCAAGACGGTCGTGAAGCGATCGACCTGAATCTCGTAGCTGGTCTCCTTGAAGAGCTCGGCCTCGTTGTCGTAGCGCTTTACCCTAAGCTCAATGGTTCTGGTTTCGATGGTTGAGAGCTGCCGCACTTTTTTTGCCTCCGTGGAAGTAGCATTCTCGAGCTCCGACGACGCCGTAGGCGAGCGAGCCTGCGCCGATCAAGACGAGGAGGATGGTGGTGACGCTCCGCCCGACCGGTACGAGCGCGAAGAGCGCAACCACGATCAGAAGAACTGGGACGCCGATCAGCCCCAGGTAGTAGAAGAACATGAAGAACGATGCTTTCATGGCGACCACCTTACGAGCACGACGATGAATCCTGCGATCCACACGGCGAGGACGAGGAAGGGAAAGGCGAGATAGAGGCCCGTTCCGTGGGGGTAGCGCTTGCGGTACAGATGCGCAAACTCCTCGTTCAGGTGTCCGAAGGCGATCCCGCGCGATCCGGCAAGCGAGAGGCCCTTCGCAATCTCGAAGAACTGCGGCGTCCACAGGACCCACATGACGAGGGTGAAGAACTTCAAGAGGAGTCCCAGCCCGGGAAAGAGCAGATAGGCGAAGACCGCAAGCCCGTAGAGGATGACGAGCGGTACCATGATTCGATAGGTAAGAACGTGGATATAGGCCTCCAGGTAGAAGCCCGTGAGGCGCCCGATGCGCCTCTGCGGACCCCGGAGGTCCTTGGTTTTCTTCGTGCTGGCCATCAGTAGGTTCTCTCCATCGGCTGCCACTTAGTGATGGCAACGTCGCGGTAGGAGATCTTCGGCAGCCGCTCGGTCCGGTGGGCCAAGGTGTGCTTGAGGAATCCCGCATCGTCGCGGGTCGGGAAATCCGACCGGGCGTGACCCCCGCGGCTCTCTTTGCGGGCGAGGGCCCCCGCGACCACGGTCTGTGCGAGCTCGATCATGTTTCCGATCTCGAGGGTATCGCGCAGGTTGGTGTTGTAGACGTCGCTGCGGTCGGCGACCGAAACCTTGGCGTAGCGCTCGCGAAGCTCGGCGAGCTTCTCCTGCGCGGCCTCGAGCCCCTTGGCCTCGCGATAGACGTGAACGTTTGCGTCCATGGTCTCCCAGAGCTCCTTGCGAAGCTGGTAGGGATCCTCACCCCCCTTGCGCTCCACGAGGCTCGAGAGCTTTCCGAGCGACTCCTCGATCTGCTCGCGCACCTGCGCCTCCTCCTCGCGTCCGGCCTGCCCGGCGGCCCGCGCCGCCGCCGCCTCGCCGGTCATCCGGCCCCAGATCACGCAATGGCTCAAGGAGTTGCTGCCGAGACGGTTGGCGCCGTGGACGCTCACGCAGCCGCACTCCCCGGCGGTCCACAGGCCTGCAATCGGCGTCGATCCGTCGGCGCCCATGACTTCGCCCTTTAGGCCGGCGTGGATGCCGCCCATGGTGTAGTGGGCCGTGGGACGCACCGGAATCGGCTCGTAGGCAGGGTTGATGTCAAGGCGCTTCATCGCGAGCTCCTTGATCATCGGTAGGCGCTCGTCGATCTTGTCCTCGCCGAGGTGGCGCAGGTCGAGGAGCATGTGGCTCATCCCGGAGACCTGATGCAGGAGCCCCCTGCCCTTGCTCATCTCGGTAATCATTGCCCGGGAGATGATGTCGCGAGGGGCGAGCTCCATCTTGCTCTTGGCGTACTCATCGAGGAAGCGCCGGTTTTCGGAGTTGAGCAGGTAGCCCCCCTCGCCGCGGGCTGCCTCGGTGATGAGGACCCCGGTCGGAATCATCCCGGTCGGATGGAACTGGACGAACTCCATATCCTTGATCGGCAGTCCCGCCTTGAAGGCGAGGGCGATCCCATCGCCCGTGCTGGAGTAGGCGGTGGTGGTGAAGCCGTACATCCGGGCGAAGCCTCCGGTGGCGATGATCCCTGCGCCGGCGGCGAAGTACCTCGGAGTCCCGGTCGCAAGATCGAGCGCAAGGGCCCCCCGAAAC
The DNA here is from genome assembly GCA_027314665.1 of Spirochaetales bacterium. Classification (GTDB taxonomy): domain Bacteria; phylum Spirochaetota; class Spirochaetia; order DAHUYW01; family DAHUYW01; genus DAHUYW01. The sequence goes on along the minus strand of DAHVAK010000123.1, from coordinate 2,599 downwards.
TCGCCGTCTTTGAGGATGATGTCGGTGGTGTAATGCTCGTGAAAGACCGTGATGTTGTCGAAGCGCAGGAGATTGTCGTAGAGGGCGCTCAGCATGAAGAAGCCGGTCTTGTCCGCGGCGAAGACCGTCCGCGGCACGCTCATGCCCCCAAAGGCGCGCAGGACGATGCGCCCCTGCTCGTCCCGGTTCCAGGGGACGCCGAGGTGCTCGAAGAAGCGGATCTCCTTCGGGGCCTCGGCGACGAGGTTCTCGATGGCGGGCTGATCCCCAAGATAATCGCCGCCCTTCACGGTGTCGAAAGCGTGCAGCTCCTCGGTGTCTCCGGCCTCGCCCGGATAGAGAACACCCGAAATGCCGCCTTCTGCCGAAACGGAATGGCTGCGCATGGCGTGCAGCTTCGAGATGAGGGCTATCTTGAGCTTCCCATTCGAGATCCTTGCCGCCTGGAGCGCAGCGCGCATTCCCGCGAGGCCGCTCCCGACGATGACGATGTCGAAGGCAAGCCTCTCAAGCTGTCCGGTAATACCCCGGCTGGTTGCACGTTCTGCTATCATTTTTCTCAGAAAATATAGCGAGGCGGCAGGATATACGCAAGGGGAGCGAAGGCAGTCGCGGGCTCGATTCCGATCTGCTATGCTTTCCTAAAGCGTCACGCACAGGAGAGCGACATGAACAGGGCTGTCGCGGTCGCCGCCGCCTTCTCGCTGCTTCTTGCTCTCTCGCTCGCACGGGCGGGCGCGCAGCCGGGGAGTTTCTTCACGCTTGTGCGAAAGGGCGGAGCGGAGGAGATTCGACGTGCGATAGCGGATGGGGCGGAAGTGGACGCCCGTGATGCGTACGGGGTCACCGCGCTCATGTACGCCGCCGAGTCCAATCCCGATCCAAGGGTGGTTGCCGCGCTGATCCAGGCTGGGGCGGATCCGAACGCCTTCTCTTCGGCCGGAAACGAGACCGCTCTCATGCGAGCGGCGGGCTTCAATGCGAACCCTGCCGTCACAGCGGCGTTGATCAGTTCCGGCGCCTCGGTGAGCGCGCACGACGCCTTCGGCTCGACTCCGCTCATGTATGCCGGCGAGTTCAATCCGAATCCGGCCGTGATCGAGGCTCTCCTCAGCGGCGGGGCCAGCGTCTCCGCGCGCGACGACAGCGGGGCTACCGCCCTCATGTACGCCGCCGAATCCAACGAAAATCCGGCCGTGGTCATCGCCCTGCTGGCCGCCGGGGCCGATCCGAACGCGCTCGCCACCGACGGACGGACCGCGCTCATGTGGGCGGCCGCCCATAACCAGAATCCTGAGGTGATCACAACCCTGCTCAATGCCGGGGCGGACGGGAAGGCGCGGAACGGCGAGGGGCTGACCGCCTTCGATTATGCTCAGGACAATCCGAGACTGAAGGGTACCGACGCCTACCGGAAGCTCGGCGACGCACAACACTGAGGCTCTTCGCTCGCTTCGCTTGGAGGGTGGGTGACGGAGAGCGGAGGTCACGAGGTAATCGATGCTCGCGCTAAGGACGATCCGAAGCAAGCTCCTGGCCTATTTCCTCGCGATCATCCTCCTGCCGCTGCTCACCCTCGGAGTGCTCGGCCCCCTGATCTACTCGCGGACCATCGAGCGGGAGACAACCTCCCACATGATCCAGATGATCAGGCAGGTGACGCGCAACTTCGAGTTCTACATTCATGACATGGAGAACATCATCTACTACCTCATGCAGAGCCCGGAGATCGAGGCCTTTCTCGACGCCCGCGGCCCGAACGACTCTTCGAGCATCTCGTTCGCCGAGGCTCGGAAGGTTCTTCGCACCTACACAAACGCCCATGCGGAGATCGCGGGAATCCTCGTGGTGAACGATGCCGATCAGCTCTTGAGCAACGACTTCGAGCGCATCACCCGCGACGCCCTGTCAAACGATCGATGGTACCAGGAGGCGGTCGCCGCTCCGGGAGCGATCCGGCTCTTTCCCCGCCCCATCGGCCGCAACCTCCGCAACGGGAGAGAGGACTCCTCTGACGATGTCGTGTCGGTGGTCAAGGCTGTCACCGACGAGGCGACCGGGAGGATACGGGGCGTCATCCTGATCGACATGAAGCTGCACGTCGTGGAGGACATCTTCGCGAACACCGCGCTCGGGGAGAGCGGCTTCATCTTTCTCATCGACAAGGTCGGCAACATCGTCTACGCTCCGGTGAACAAGATCGTCTATCGGGTGCGAAGCGGATGGCTCAACTCTCAGATCCACAGCGCCGTTCGGCGCATCAAGGGAAGCAGCTACCAGCTCATGTGGGAGGAGTCTCCCTACACCGGCTGGAAGACCGTGGGAGTCTTCTCGCTCAACGAGGTCTTGAAGCCGGTAATCATCAGCCGCTACTACTCGATCGTGATCGCAGCGCTCACGGTCGTGCTCGCGGTCCTGGTGTCGTTTTTTTTCGCCTCGTCGATTGCCCGCCCGGTCGTCAAGCTGAGACAGCTCATGAAGCAGGTCGAGGCCGGCAACCTCTCTCCGAGGTTCCGGGAGAAGGGAAACGACGAGATCATCCAGCTCGGAAGCAGCTTCAACGCGATGGTCGGCGAGCTACAGAAGCTGATCGATCTTG
>DAHVAK010000117.1 GCA_027314665.1 Spirochaetales bacterium | reverse complement strand
ATCGCCCCCCTTGCGGAGCGCTACCGGGTCATCGCCCCGGACCTCCCCGGCTTCGGGCGAAGTTTCCTTTCCGACCGGGCCCGCCTCGACCCTCCCGCCCTCCGCGATGTCCTTGTTGAGCTTCTGGACTCCCTGGGAATCGCGCGGGTCACGGTCGTCGGGAGCTCCCTCGGGGCCTCCCTTGCCCAGCTCGTCGCTCTGGAGAGGCCCGCGCAGGTCGAGGGGCTTGTCCTCGTGGACGGAGCCCTCGCGGCGCGCGCCCGCGTTCGCGCGCGACTGCTGCTCTCGCTTGTGCCGGGAGTCGGAAGCCGCCGCTATCGCCGCCTCGGGCGCGACCTCGAGGCCGCCTACGCCTCGCTGCGCCCCTATTACGCGGCTCTCGACCGCCTCCCGGCGGAGGATCGCGACTTCCTGCGGCGCAGGGTGGAGGCGCGGGTCCTGAGCTCGACCCAACGGCAGGCCTACCTCGCCGTGGTGCGGGGACTCGTCGGATGGACGCTCGGCAGGGGCCGCGCTCTTGCGCGAAGGTCGACCGAGCTCGCGCTCCCCTGCCTTTACGTCTGGGGTGCCGAGGATCACATCATCCCGCTCTCGGTCGGCGAGGCCGCGGCCGGGCGCCAGGCGGGAGCTCGGTTCGAGATCATCGCCGGCGCGGGGCACCTCCCCCATCAGGAGCGGCCCGCGGAGTTCCTTTCGGCGCTCACCCGCTTTCTCCCGTCCCGATAGGCGCGGGTTGGACCGCACGGTAGGCCTCTCGAGCGAGAAAGAGCTCGACGAGTTCCGGATCGAACTGCACCCCCTTGCCGGCAGCAAGCTCGGCGAGCGCCCGCTCGACGCCGAGCGACTGGCGGTAGGGCCGGGTCGAGGTCATCGCGTCAAAGGCGTCCGCGACCGAGACGATCCGCACGAGACGGGCGATCTCCTCGCCCTTCAGTCCATCGGGATAACCCCGTCCGTCGTACCATTCATGGTGGCTGCGCACGATTGGCAGGCAGGGGCGAAAGAACTCGACCGTCGAGAGGATGTTTTCGCCGATCGTCGGATGCTGGTTGAGGATTCGGGTCTCCTCCGCGGTGAGGCGCTCCTCCTTGTGGAGGAGGGCTTCGGGAATGCCGATCTTTCCGATATCGTGCAGCAGGGCGCCATACTCGAGGACCTCCCGCTCTTTCGGATCGCTCGCAGTCTCGTCGTAGAGCCTCACCGCGAGCAGGCGAACTCGATTGCAGTGGCCCCGGGTATAGGGGTCCTTGGCCTCGATCGTCTCGGCGAGCACCCTCACGGTCTCGAGGTTGACCTTCTGGAGCTGGCGGTAGGCCGAGAAGAGCTCGCCGGTCCGCTCCTCCACCTTCATCTCAAGGTAGGCCTGATACTCCCGGTTCTCGGCCGCGAGGCGCTCGTTTTCGACGAGAACGTTTCGATAGCGAATCGCCCGATGAATCGCCTCGATGACATGAGCCGAGAGGACGGGCTTGACGAGATAGTCGAAGGCGCCGCGCTTCATGCTCTGGATCCCCGCATCAAGGTCGGCGAGCGCAGTGAGCATGATGACCGGGGTGAGCGGGCGCGCCTCTTTCAGCATGGGCAGGACGTCGAGACCCGTGAGCCCGACCATTCGGATGTCGAGGAGGATGCAGTCCGGCTCGAAGCCGCCCCCGCTAATGAGATCGACAGCCTGCCGCCCGGTCGAGGCGACCGCAGTCTCGAAGCCCGCCCGAGAGAGCCCCAGGGTAAGCACCTTCTGGATCGCCGGATCGTCATCGGTAATGAGAACGCGCTCCGCCATGGCGCTCACCGCCCCTCCAAGGTACGCTTCTCGCCGCGCAGGCGGGGGATGAGGAAGGGCACGGCCCGCTTGTAGTCTTGCCAGTCGCGAAAGATCCTGGGAAAGAGCCACCGATCCTCGCCGATCACGAGGAGAAGGTTCATCAAGACCATGGCGGCAGCAGGGGTGGTCACCGCGGGGGTGCGGTAGAGCACCGCGAGGCTGGCCGCGAGCCCCAGGAACCAGAGAAACCCAGGATGGCGGACCAGGGCGTAGGTGCCACCGGCGAAGGCCCTCCGCTCTGAGCCCGCCGCGGGGCGACGCCGCTCGGCGAGAGGAATCTCGAGAAGGACCGAATAGAGCAGAAGGAGCGCGAAGAGCGAGGCGGCGCCGATCTCGACGATCTCGCCCCCCTCTCCCGTCCGGGGGAGGCGATCGAAGAAAACGACGAAAAAGAGTGCAGCCCCGATGCCGCTGTAGCCGAAGATCGAGACGAGGCGGGCGAGCAGCGGCCTGCGGAGGGCCTGAAACAGGTCGCCCAGAAAGAGAAGAAGGAAACCAGCTCCCGATAGCGCGAGCTCTGCCACGGCCAGGATTATATGCTATACTTGAAAAAAGAGATACTGGAAATAATGGTCAGGCCGTATCGGCGACGGAAATTCGAATGATCATCAACATCACCTCGATCGTCCCCGCCATCTCCTGCGCGCTCTACCTCGGTTTTGCCGGATTTGGGCTCTACCGGCTCCAGGGCGAGAGGCCGCGCTGGCCCTTTCTGATCTACATGCTCGCCATGGCCATTTGGAGCTTCGGCTCCTTCATGATGCACCTTCGTCCGGGATTCCTCGGAACCGTCGATTGGAACCGCTTGATGATGATCGGGCTACTCGCCGGTCCCATCACGATCCTCCACTCCATGCTTGATATGTTCGGGGCGCGCCGGCGCTCCTACGTCTTCCTCCTCTACGCCGGCTACCTGATCTACGCGCTCCTTCTCTACCTGAACTTCACCGGGCACATCGTGGCCTCCGCGAGCTTCACGAGATTCGGTTTCAACTATCGTCTCGGCTCGGGCGCGGTGGCCGCCTATTCACTGAGCTATCTGTACCTCATCCTGTGCATCGTCCTGCTGCTCAGGGAGCTGCGGAGCACCCGCACCCGGCTCGAGCGCAAGAAGCTGCTTCCCCCGCTGTACGGGGTCTGCGTGATGCTCGCGGGGGTCCTCGTGAACCTCTATGAGCCGATCGGACGCTATCCGATCGACGTTTTCGCGGCCTCGGTGAACGCCGTCTTCATCTTCTATGCGATCTACCGCTACCGCCTCGTCCACTATTCGGCCTTTGCCCTCCGAGCGATCCTGTACTTCGTGCTGGTGGTCATCAGCTCCTCCGTGTTCTACGGCATCAGCGCGCTCTTTTCGCTCGTGAGCAGCTCGCCGGCGACGGAGCTCTCCTTCCTTCCCTCCTTGGTCCTGGGCGTCGTTGCCGCGATCATCTTCCAGCCCCTGCGCTCCGGGACCCTCTCGGTGATGGAGCGGCTCTATCTCGGCAAGCGATTCGGCTATACCGAGAGCCTTCGCGCCTTCTCCGACAGCCTAAACGCGATCGTCGACCTGTCGGTGCTCGGCGACCTCACGGTGCGCAAGATCGTCGGGACCTTCAGCCTCGATTGGGCGCTCATGGTGACCCTCGACTACGCCTCCCGCAACTATCGCATCCTCGCGCATGCAGGGCTCAGCCTGAAGCAGGAGGAGGTCGCGCAGTTCCTGCTGAAGCGAAGCGCCCCCCTCCTGGAGGCGGCGCAGGGCGCCGCGGGCATCATCCTGCAGCAGGACGGGAGGCCCCAGCTCACCGTTTCCCTTCCCGGAGGCTCGGGCAAGCTCGCTCCCAGCCTGATCTTGCCGCTCAAGTTCAAGGATCGACTGAACGGGTGCATCCTACTCGGAAGCCCGACGGAACGGGAGTACTTCAATCAGTTCGACGTCGAGGCTCTCGAGATCCTCTCCGGACAGTGCTCCGTCTCCCTCGAGAACGCCATCAGCTTCGAGCGGCTGAGGCGGCAGCAGAAGCGGCTCCAGGACCTCAATCAAGAGCTCACGATCAGCCGCAACAAGCTCGAGGCCTTTTTCGATGGGATCACCACCCCGATCTCGATCCAGGACATCAACTACAACATCGTGACGGCCAACTACGCCGCGGCGCGCTACTTCGGCTCCACCCGCGAGGCCCTGGTCGGGAGCAAGTGCTACCGCGCCTTTTTCGGTCGGAGCAAGCCCTGCGAGAACTGCATGGCCCAGGACAGCCTCCACACGGGCCTGCACTTCGGCGTCGAGTCGAAGCACCCGCTCGGCTCGCTCGATTTCTCGGTTCAGTTCTACCCCATCCCGGTTCCCCCCGGATCGGACAAGCTGTTTCTCGAGTTCTTCCAGGACATCACGCTGCAGAAGAGGCTTCAGGAGGAGCTGATCCAGTCGGAGAAGCTTGCCGGGATCGGAACCCTCGCCTCCGGAATCGCACACGAGATCAACAACCCCCTCGGTGGGATCATCGGCACCGCCGAGATCATGCTCGACCAGGCGGCTCCCGGAAGCCCGATCCACGAGTACGCCGCCGACATCATCAAGTACTCCAGAACCGCCGCCGAGGTCATTCGCGAGCTCACGAGCTATTCCCGGCAGGAAAAGCGTGACCGGGCGCCGCTCGACGTCACCGAGGTCCTCGAGAGCTCCCTGAAGCTCGCGATGCGGGGCTTGAGCTTTGATGAGATCACCGTCGAGAAGGCCTACGACCATCCCCCGGCGATCGAGGCGAGCCCGACCGAGCTCCAGCAGGTGTTCCTTAATCTCATCATGAACGCCGTTCAGGCTATGGAGGGCAAGGGGACCCTGACTCTGGAGTGCCGCCAGAAGGGCTGGAACCTGCTGGTTGCGATCAAGGACACGGGTCCCGGAATAGAGGAGAAGAACATCGACAAGGTCTTCAACCCCTTCTTCACGACGAAGGATCCCGGCAAGGGCACCGGGCTGGGCTTGAGCGTCAGCCACCAGATCGTCCGTCGCATGGGGGGAAGGATCAGGATCGACAGCCACCTCGGCGAAGGGACCGCCTTCGAGATCTACCTCCCCCTCACCGAGGAGGACAAGTGGCGCACCCGCTTCGTCATCGCCCGCTCGCGGGCGGAGATCGAGGACGTCTTCTATCTTCAGCGCAAGATTCTCGTCGGCGAGAAGGGCTACATCGAGGAGACGATCCACCGGCAGGAGGATGAGAGCGCCCTGCACATCCTCGCCTACAAGGGGCTGCAGCCGGTGGGGACCGTTTCCTGCCTCACCCCGGAGATGGTGGAGCGCCTTCCCATCGAGCACAACTTCACCCTCGGGTCCATGAAGAACGGACGGCGCTGCGCGGAGATCGATCGCCTCGCGGTCCTGCCGGAGGAGCGGGGGAGCATCATCCCGCTCGGTCTCATGACGATCGCCTATCTCTTCGCGCGGGCGCGCGGGGCCGAGCGCATCTTCCTGGATGTCTTCGCGGACGAGACCCGCCACATCCAGATGTACGCGAAGCTCGGCTTTCAGATCATCGGGGGCTACGAATCGCCCTCGCCGGTCACCGTCATGATGCTCGACTACATCACCGACTACGAGAAAAAGAGCCGGGAAATGGAGCACTTTGTGAAGCCCTTCATGTCCCGGCTCGTCAAGCGCTTTGACTTCGCCGGCCCCGAGGGGGACGAAATCCTCAGCGGCATGAGGGTGGTCACCCGAACCGCGGACCTCGCCGGAGGGCCCTCGCTCAAGACTTGAGCGCGCACGAGCCCGGGGCGCTGGGTTCGCGAGACCGCGCATCGGCCCACTGCTCCTCTCTACGCCCTCTCGGGCGTCCCGGAGCCGCCCTGCTCGATGAAGGAAAGAACCCTCGGCGTCGCGAGGAGAATCACGGCCCCGGCGATTCCGGCCAGCAGCAGCCCCACGAAGACCTGGTGGACCGCTGCGAGGAGTCCTACCTGCAGGAAGCGCAGGAGGGCCGGCGAGGCGCCTCCTTGCTCGAGGAGAACCCGGCGAGCACTGAACCGAGGATGAACAGGACGCTTCCGAACAGGACGAGGCGCTTGCGCCCGAAGTGATCGGCGAGCTTCCCGTAGAGGGGGATGGTCACGGCCAGGGTGAGGAGGTGGGAGGAGAAGACCCAGGGAAACTGGGTGAAGCCCCCCAGGCTCTGCACGATCGTCGGGACCGCGGTTGCGACGATCGTCTGATCCATCGCAATGAGCCCGGTGAGGAGGATCATTCCGAAAAGAACGAAGGCGTGCGATGAGTCCGACCGTAGCCCGGCGGCTCCCCCGCCGTTGGTGGAAGTTTCGTTGCGCATGTGCTGTAATGTACCCTCGCCCTTCGAGGAGGAGCAAGCCGAATGCGACAGGTGCGGCCCGGGGTCGTCCCCGGCGCCCCCCGGGTGATCGCCCTCGCGCGGATCTGGAGCGCTGCCCCCCACAACGCCTTCACCGATCTGGCCCGCTTCCGCGGGCGATGGTACTGTGCCTTCCGCGAAGCTGCCGACCACGTCGGGAGCCTTGGGCGGATTCGCATCATCGCCTCCCCGGACTCCCGGAGCTGGGAGAGCGTTGCCCTCGTCGCCGAGCGCGGCGTGGACCTGCGCGATCCGAAGCTCTCGATTGCACCCGGGGGGAGCCTCATGCTCCTCGTCGGCGGCTCGGCCTACCGCAAGGGCGTCTTCGTGGGCCGGCAGCCCCGGGTGGCTCTCTCCCCCGACGGCGGTCGCTGGCCGCCCCTTCAGCCGATCCTTTCCGAGGGGGACTGGCTCTGGCGCGTCACGTGGCGCGAGGGGCTCGCCTACGGCGTCACCTACCGTCTTGCCGGCCTGAGGCGGTGGACCGTCACGCTTGTCGCGAGCGAGGATGCCGTGAGCTTTCGCGAGGTCTGCGATCTCGCGGTGCCCGGCAAACCGAACGAAACCACGGTGCGCTTCCTTCCCGACGGAAGGGCCGTTGCGCTGGTGCGCCGCGAGGGCGGCGACCGGCGCGGCTGGATCGGATGGAGCCGTCCTCCCTACACCCGCTTCCGCTGGGCGGCGACGCGCGAGCGCCTCGGCGGTCCCAACTTCCTCGTCGGCCCCGGCGCTTCGCTGTGGGGGGCGAGCCGCATCCTTCGCCGCGGCGAGGCGCGAACCGCCCTCGCGGCGATGAGCGTGCGGGAGTTCACGCCGGTGCTCGAGCTGCCGAGCGGGGGCGACTGCGGCTACCCCGGCATGGCCTGGCACCGCGGGCGGCTGTGGATAAGCTACTATTCCTCGCACGAGGGCAAGGCAGCGATCTACCTGGCCCAAATCGGCATCGGCGTTGCAAGATAGGACGCTTCCCTCTACAATCGCCGCACCACGGCAGCGAGGAGGTCCCCATGCCCTACACCGGATCGCCTGAGGCGAGATTCAAGAGAGTCGAGAAGGCCTTCGCGAAGGACGGCTTTGCGGTGCGCTCTGTTCCGGAGCCGGGCAACCCTGCCGGAGCGGCCGGCTACCGCATGATCGACGGCTTCATCGGGGTGGCCGCCGAGCACGAGACTGCGACGGTCGGCAAGAGCGGGCGGCGCAAGCGGGCCTTCTACCTCGAGGGCGACAACCGCCAGATGGGCTACCTCCTCGGCCTCCTTGCGGAGGACGACGTCTCGCGGATGACGACCGACTTCGTGGAGAACGTAGTCTTCGCCTTCTTCGCCGGGGACGAGGCGGTCACGAGCGAGAAGGCGACCCCCATGAAGGAGCTCATCGTCAATCTCGTCTACGAGGCCTCCAAGGGGATGAGACCCGACGTCCCGAGCGAGTACATCGAGGAGCTCGAGGGGCTGCTCGACGGGTGCAAGGCCGCCAACCCGGCCACGAAGGTGGAGTGGAGCCGGCTTTGGGCCCTCAACTTCGGGATCGACTGCGCCCTCGCCCACATCTACACGGGCAAGATCTTCGGGGAACGGGGGATCCGCCCGAAGCTCCTGCGCACCCCGATCGGCTGCAATGCCTACTCGATCTCAGGTCAGGCGGCAAGGGGCAAGCACTACTTCGGACGCGACTTCATGTTCCCGACCGCGAACGTCTTTCAGGAGACCGCCTGCCTCATCATCTACAATCCGGCCGATCGGGCCGGCAGGCCGCGCCATGCCTTCGTGAGCCAGAGCGCCCCGGGGATCATCGGCTCGATGGCCGCAGTGAGCGCCGAAGGGGTCGCGATCGGGGTCAACATGGTTCCCAGCCGCTTCTGCGACCCCGATCGTCCGGGCTTCAACTCCCTCTCGCTCAACCGCGACTGCATGGAGTACTGCGCCTCCGCCGAGGAGGTGGTCGAGCGGATCGCCGCGGCGCAGCGGGGGGTTTCCTGGCTCTATCCGGTTGCGGACGCACGCGGGAGCTCCTACATCATCGAGGCGGGGCGCAAGATCGAGGAGGGCGAGCCCTTTCCCTACTTCTCGTTCATCCCGCCCTACTATCGCCGGCGCCTGCCGCGGCTGCGCTACGTCGAGCGGATGCGCCGCCGCTATGGCACCCCCAAGCCGCTCAACGGCCTCATCGCCCGCTCGAGTTCCTACACCTATCCGAAGGACTACATCGAGCGCTGGAATCGCCGCCTCTACGCTGCCTTTGACCGCAATTGGCTCAGGCGGCTCGTCGATCTCCTCTCCGATCTCGCGGGTTTCCTTCTCGCGCTCATCCAGGGAAAGCTCGGCGGGATAGAGCACACCCTGCGCCGAGAGGTCGAGGAGCTGATCCGCGGCGCCGACTATGCGGCCGTCGACTACTCCGAGCGCGGCTACATCAATGACCGCTGGACCGACGCGAACTGCCCCGGCCCCTACTACTTCGCCCCGCAGCGCGAGACTCGCTCCGACGTCGTGCTCGCCTCCAACAACTACCTGAGCCCCGAGATGCGCCTCACGACGATGAACGAGTGGACCGCGATCATCGCGAGCGCAAACCAAAACGACATTCAGTGGCGCTACGACGAGCTGAACCGCGAGATCCTCGACGCCCTCGACGCCTCGCGGCGCGGGATCGACCGAGAGACCGCCTGGGAGCTCATCAACTTCCTCCGGCCCGACGGCAAGTTTCCGAGCTACTACAACCGCGACCGGAAGCTCGCCTGGCAGGAGGTCCAGGTCCACGGGAGTGTCAGCCTCTGCGAGCTCACCGAGCGAAGCATCCGCAGCCTCTACGGCTACTACGGCGACGGCCCGGTCGAGATCCACTTGATGAGCTACCTGTAGGAGGAACACGTGAAATCAGTCTGCATCTTCTGCGGCTCTACCTTCGGGAGCGACGGGCTCTACCTTCACGCCGCGCGCTCGCTCGCGACCGCGATCGCCTCGCGCGGAATGACCCTCGTCTACGGGGGAAGCACGGTCGGGCTGATGGGCGCGATCGCCGAGACCGCCCTCTCCTCAGGGGGCCGGGTGGTCGGGGTCATCCCGAAGGCCCTCGTGAGCCGGGAGATCGCCCACCGGGGACTTTCCGAGCTGCACGTCACCGAGGGGATGGACGACCGCAAGCGCCTGATGTCCGAGCTTTCCGAGGGCTTCATCGCTCTTCCGGGCGGCTACGGCACCCTCGAGGAGATTTCAGAGGTCTTAAGCTGGGCGCAGATGGGGCTCCACGCGAAGCCCTGCGGGCTTCTCAACGTCGCCGGCTTCTACGACTCCTTCCTGCAGTTCCTCGACGGGGCGGTTGCTGCCGGATTCCTGCGGCCGGCGAGCCGCGCCCTGGCGCTCGTCGATTCGGATCCCGAGCTGCTCGTTTCGAAGCTCGAGGCCGCCCCCCGAGCGCGCTACGACCGTTGGCAGGGAGAGGGCGCCTCGGCCGGCTCCCCGTAGCTCGATGACCCGGCCCACGGCCCCCGCATCATGCCCGGCCAAGCGCAGGGATAGAACAGCCGTCTCCGCGAAGCTCCAGCAGGGCACCGACAGACCCAAAGGCACCTGCCAGAACGGCGTTTTCTCGAACCAATTTCGGGCAAGAGGGTAAGCGATCGTTTTTTCGCGGTCAACTGATCGCTTACTAAGCCTCAGGGTTGATAGGGCTTCAATGTCATCTGTTTCGACAGGTCATTGACTGTTGTCAGGTCGGCATCGTCATAAACGAGCACGCGCCCGATGACGAGCACTCTGTTGCCCGGCGAGGATATTCTCTTCATGCCTGACGGGACTATCCCATTCCAACCGGGACCGGTGATGAGGTAATCGCCGACCTTGGTGCCGGTTGTA
>DAHVAK010000092.1 GCA_027314665.1 Spirochaetales bacterium | reverse complement strand
AGAGGGGCCGGAGATCAAGGATGCGCCCGAGGCGATTGAACCCGTGAGCATCGCGGGAAACGCGGGCTTCGAGCGGGTCTCCTTCGACTATGCACGCGGCTGATGGTCGGTCGAACCGCCTTCATCATCGCGCGTCGGCTTTCAACGATCATCGGCTCCGATCTGATCCTCGTCGTTCGCACGGGGGAAGTCGCGGAGACCGGAAGCCACGAGGAGCTTCTCGCCTCAAGCCGGGTCTATCGGGGCCGGTAGGACTTTCAGTTCGCCCGCGGCTGCGGCGTATCGGGCTACTTCAGCTTGTGTTTCTTCTTTATCTCGGCCTCTGCCGCGAGCCAGTCGGAAAGATCATCGCCCGAGCGCCCCTCGGCGAGCCTTTCTACGTAGATTTGGTGAGCGCGCGCTGCGATCTCCCGCTGCAGCTGCTCCAGGGTCACGGAAGCCTTCACGGTCCCTGCCGGTTTTTTTTCGGCGGCGGCCTTTGCGGGCTGCGGCGCCTTCGTCGTCTTTTGGCCGTTCGCGCCCACTTTTTTTTCGGTCATGGCTCACTCTCCTGTGTTGCGTCCCTGCTTCAAGTATCGTACCGCCGCCCCGATTCGTCAAACCGTGCTATACTCTGCCGGTTGAAAGTCGCGCGCGGGAGCGCCCGCAGGCTGCTGCCACGCTGCGTCCTACACCAAAAAAGGAGGAACCTTTGACCACCATGCAGATCAAAGGCTTTCATTTCGTCGCCGTCCTGATTGCGGCCCTCGTGGGCGTGGCGCTCACGCTTACCGGCTGCTCCACCTTCAGCTCGGCCATGACGGCCGCCCTCGGAAAGCAGGCCGCGCCGAGCTCTTCCCAGCAGAACGAGGCCTCCCCGAGCTCCAACTCGAGCGCGAGCCAATCCGCGCCGTCCGCCTCGACCCAGGCCTATCAGTATCAATTCAACGCCTTCTATGGCGGTTTCTGGAACTTCGGCTGGTTCGGCTACAAGGATCCGAACTACAAGCCGGGTGAAGGAACCGTCTGGAAGATGACCACGACAGGGGCGGGCTCCAACAAGCCCTTTACCTTCGAACGGGCGCTCCTGAAGGTCAACGCCGACGGCTCCCAGTGGTGGCGTTTCAAGATGGATACCGACGAGCATACGATTGTCTATGAGTTCCTCGTCGGAAGCGACGGGGTCGTGCAGAAGGTCCGCTTCAAGGATCCAAGCTCCGGGCAGATCGAGGAGTTCATCCCCAGCAAGTCCGCCCCGCAGTCGAACGCTCCGCAGATTTCTCGTGAACAGCTCGCGAGCTCGCTCGTGGGGACGGAGAGCGTGACGGTTCCCGCCGGAACCTTCACCACGGATCACTACCGCTACACCTCTCCGCAATCCGGGTACGTCTCCGACGTCTGGATCAACAAGGAGGTGCCGGGCTACATGGTGCAGTTTACCGGAAAGAATCCGAAGGACAACCGAACCGCGAACGGGCAGCTCATAAAGATCGAGTCGGGCGTGACCACGGAGCTCAACTCCTACTGATCGGGGCGCAGGCCCCTGAGAGAATCAAAAAAAGCGCCGGCTCATCGCCGGCGCTTTTTTTTCCTCCCTCCCCAGGCGCAGGCATTCGGCGCCGGGGCGCTCTTGAAGGGACGACCCGTGGTGAGGTCGAGGACGACATCGAGGCGCTCCGTCGCCTCGCTTGAGAGCTTGAGCAGCTCGGCGCGCTCGAGCGCGTCGAGCTGCTCCACGGTGCGGATCCCCACGATTGTCGAATGGACGGCAGGATTCGTCGGGCGAGTTGCGCTCAGTTCGCGATGGACCTTCGAGAGCGGCCCTCCCATCATTCACGTGGAGGAATGCGCTCGAAGGAGACGCGCTGTTGGGCCCGATAGCGAGCCGGGGTGCAGCCGTAGGCCGCTCGAAAGAGGCTGTAGAACCGCTGAAGGGTCGCTATCCCGCAGCGTGGGGCGATCACGCGGATCGGCAGATTCGTCTCCCGCAGCAGCGCCGCGGCGGCTCGCAGGCGAGCCCGGACGAGCTCCTCGTGAACCGAGCGGTCGAGGCCCGAGCGGAAGCGCAGCTCGAGGGTTCTGCGCGACACCCCGGCCGCTGCCGCGACGTCGCGAACCGAAATCCCCTTGCCCGCTTCGGCCCGAATGAAGCGCGCTGCCCTCCTGACCACCGGGTCGTCGCTCGCGAAGGTCCGTGTCGACGCGCGCTCCACGACCGGACGGGGAGCGATGGTGTGGCCGGCCTGACCGGCATCGGAGGGCCGGCGCAAGAGGGAGTCCAGGCTGCGCGCCGCGAGATAGCCGATCCGCTCGCAGTCGAGTGGGATGCTCGAAAGCGGGGGGTCGGAAAGCTCGCAGAGAATGTCCTCGTCGTCGACCCCGAGCACCGCAAGCTCTTCGGGAACCCGGATGCCGATCGCCTTGGTGAGGGTGGTGATCTTTACCGCCGCCGTATCGTTGCACGCAAAGAGGGCCGTCGGGAAAGGGAGCGAAGAGAGCCACCTCGCGAGCTCGTCACCCTCCGAGAGGCTCTCCCACCAGCGAAGCGGCGCGCTGAAGAGCGGACACTGCGATCGAGCGCCTCGGGCGCGGCTTCGCGCCTCGATTGCATCAACGAAACCGGCATGCCGTTCCTTCGACCACAGCGCCCCGTCGACCCCGCAGAAGGCGAAACGGATGAAGCCTGCCTCGAGCAGATGCTCCGCTGCCGACCTGCCCGTGAGATAGTCATCGTTCGTCACCCGAAGGACGCCGGGAAGGCTGTAGGCCCCGGCCACATCGACCGCCGGAAGCCCGCTCTTCGCGAGCAGGAGGGCGTCCTCTTCGGACTCCACCCTCCCGATGACCCCGTCGCCCTTCCAGTCGGCGAGACTCGGCACTCCGGGGAACATCCACCCGGCCCCATGCAGACTCCAACCGCCGTGCTCTCGCGCGTAGCGCATGACGCCCCGCACGATCCCGTGCTCGTAGGAGTCGTTCAGCCCCATAGCCAAGGCGATGCGGAGGGTCTCCCCCTCGCCTTCAATCCTCTCGTCGTCCCCTGCGTTGCGCAATTCAGGATGAATTATACGCAAATTGTCCATTGCGTCGAGGCGCCGCCGCAGTACAATGCTGCCTATGGAACGGCTTGCGGCAAAGCGCCTGCTCGGGCGATCGGGGGTCGTCATTCCTCCAATTCTCTTCGGCACGAGCGCCTTGGGGAACCTTTACCGAGCCCTGCCCCATGAAGAAAAGCGGGAGATCGCCGCCGAGTGGTTCAGCTGCGTCGAGCCGCCGGTCGTGCTCGATTCGGCCGGGAAATACGGTGCGGGGCTTGCCCTCGAGACGATCGGGCGCCTCCTCGCGGAGCTCCAGATCCCATCGAAAGAGGTCATCATCAGCAACAAGCTCGGCTGGAAGCGCGTGCCGCTCGCCGGCGCGGAGCCGACCTTCGAGAAGGGGGTCTGGCGCGAGATCGATCACGATGCGGTGCAGGCCATCTCCTATCGGGGGATGATGGAGTGCTGGGAGCAGGGCTGCGAGCTGCTCGGCGGAGCCTACCGCCCGCGCCTCGCCTCCGTTCATGACCCCGACGAGTACATCCAGGGCGGCGAGGATGAGCGGGCGCGCGGGCGGCGATTCGAGCAGGTCCTCGAAGCCTACCGGGCCCTCTCCGAGCTGAAGGGCGCGGGCGAGCTCCAGGCGGTGGGGGTCGGGGCGAAGGACTGGACCGTCATCCGGGATTTGAGCGAGCAGATACACCTCGATTGGGTGATGTTCGCCTGCAGCTTCACGGTCTACCGGCACCCCCCTGAGCTGCGGGAGCTCATCGAGTCGCTTGCGCGCCGCGGGGTTGGGGTCGTCAACTCGGCAGTCTTCAACGCAGGCTTCCTCACCGGAGGCGACTTCTTCGACTACCGGCGGGTCGACTCGGTCTCGGACCCGGCGCTCTTCGCGTGGCGGCAGCGATTCTTCGCGCTGTGCGCGCTCCACGAGGTCACGCCTGCCGACGCCTGCGTCGAGTTCGGGCTGTCCGATCCGGGGATCGTCGCAGTCGCTCTCAACACCGGCAATCCGCGCCACGTCCGCACGAACGTGGATTCGGTGATCTCGAAGGCCCCTGAGGCCTTTTGGCATGCCATGAAGGAAGAGGGGCTCATTGATGCGAGCTACCCCTACCTGGGGTAAGGGGGCGAGATGAAGGCGTTGCAGATCGTTGAACCGAAGAGGACCGCGGTCGTCGAGGTCCGTCCGCCGTCCTGCGGCCCCGGCGAGGTGCTGCTCCGCATCCGTCTGGTCGGCATGTGCGGCTCGGACCTATCCACCTACGGGGGGAAGAATGCGCTCGTCACCTACCCCCGCATTCCGGGGCACGAGGTGGCCGCCACCATTCTTGAGTGCGGCGAGGGGGTGCCTGAGCACCTGAAACCGGGAATGGACGTGACCGTGCTGCCCTACACGAGCTGCGGAGCCTGCTCCTCGTGCCTGCACGGGCGCGTGAATGCCTGCCGCTTCAATGAAACCCTCGGCGTCCAGCGCGACGGAGCGATGACCGAGCGCATCGCGATACCTTGGCAGAAGGTGGTCCTGCCCGAAGGGCTCCTGCTTGAAGAGCTCGTCCTCGTCGAGCCGCTCACGGTCGGCTTCCATGCCGTGGAGCGCTCGCGCGTCACCGACAGCGACGTGGTCGTCGTCTTCGGCTGCGGAATGGTCGGTCTCGGCGCGGTCATCCGGGCTGCGCTCCGCGGTGCGCGGGTGATTGCAGTGGATGTCGACGACGCCAAGCTCGAGACGGCGCGCGCCTTCGGCGCGCAGCTCGCCGTGAACTCGCGCAAGGGAGAGCTCCACTCCCAGCTCCAGGAGCTCACCTCCGGGCACGGTCCCGACGTGGCGATCGAGGCGGTCGGCACCCCCGCCACCTACCGAGCTGCAGTGGAGGAGGCGGCCTTCTCCGGACGGGTGACCTGCATCGGCTACGCCGCAGAGGATGCCCTGCTCTCGACGAGGCTCTTCGTCCAAAAGGAGCTCGACATCCGCGGCTCGCGCAACGCGACGGCAATGGACTTCGCGAGTGTCGTGCGATTTCTTGGGCGGCGCTCCCTGCCTCTCGAACACGTCATCTCCCGCCGTGTGCCCCTGAGCGAGGCGGGCAAGGCTCTCCATGACTGGGCGGAGAACCCTCCCCTGTTTACGAAGATCGTCGTTGAGGTTTCGTAGGGGCGCGCGTCAGAGGCCGTCCCGTCGGCGGGAGCGCCATGCGCCCGCATCCGAGGCGGCCACGGCCGCGAGCGTCATTTCTCGAGCTCGAGGCGGACCTTCTCGACCTTCGCGTAGTCTCGGGAGTAGTAGCGCGAGCCGAGGAAGAAGAGCACCCCCGCGACGAGCGAGAAGAGGGGCACGACGAGCAGCGCCGCGGCAAGCCCGTGCGCGTCGGAGATCGCCCCGACGACGAGCGGACCCATCGAGCTTCCAAGAAGGTTTTGAACCACAACCGCGACGCTGTAGGAGATCGCCCACAGCCCGGGATGGACGACGTCCTCGGTGACCGCCGAGGCCGCCGAGACATAGGCGACCGCAGTCAGGCCTCCCGCGAGGAGGAGGACGTACTGGGCCGCCCCCGTCGCGGCGGCAAAAGCGGCAAAAAGAAGGAACGCCGAGATCACGGAGGTCGCCGCAGCGAAAAGGAGGCGGGCATTCAGGCGGCGCTTCATCCACGCGTCGGCGATGATTCCGCCGAGGGGGGCCCCGATGACGGCGATGAGCAGGACCGGAGCCGCCTTCAGCGAAGCCTGGCTGATCGGGAGCCCCTCGTAGCGATGGAAATAGCTCGGCAGCCAGGTGAGGAGCGCGGTCGTGACGAAGGTGTTGCCCGCAAAACCGAAGTAGGTGAACAGCAGGGAGGGGGTGCGCGTGAACTCCCTGACGATGTCGCGAGGGCGCATCTTGACCCGCATCGTTCCCCTTTCGCTGCGCTTACGCAGATCGACGGTGCGATAGTCCCTCACGGTGAAGAAGAAGAGCACCCCGATCAGCAGGCCCGGAAGGGCGACCACGCCGAAGGCATGGCGCCACCCCCATCGGGTCGCGATCAATCCGCCCAGCACGATGCCGATGGCGGACCCGAGCGGGATCGAGGCGTTCCAAAGCCCGAGCATCCGCGAGCGCTTCTCGGGGGCGTAGATTCCGGAAATGAGGGCGTTGCCCCCCGGGGCGTAGCCGGCCTCTCCCACGCCGACCAGGAGGCGGACCGCGAAGAGGGCGCCGAAGGATCCGGTGAATGCGCAGAGCCCGGTGGCGAGGCTCCACACCATCACCATCAACCCGATGCTCCGCCTCCGACTCCAGCGGTCGATCAGGATCGAGATCGGAAAGGTGAACAGGACGATCGACCAGTACACGGCGGACACGAGCGCCCCGCTCTCGGCATCGTTCAGGCCCATCTCCCGCTCGAGGAAGGGAAAGAGGGAGGTCACGATGAGTCGATCGATATAGTCGAACATGTAGAGCAGAAAGAGCATGACGAAGAGATAGGTTGCGTAGCGTTTGAAAGCAGGCGAATGGGAGAGAATGCTTTGGGTGTTCTGCTCGTTATCGGCGCTTGGCGGGGGCTGATTCGCTGTTTCCATGATGTCGCCTCGTGAGATCGCCGACAGCCCGCCGCGCGGAAAGCTCCTCTGGGGCTATCGGTTCGGATTATATCACCTTTTCGCAGGACCGGGTCCTACCCTGCTAGAAGCTCACCTGCGCTTCAAGGCCGTACTGGAGGTCCGGACCGTTCCAGACGCCGCCGACCTGGATGTTGCCGTCGAAGTATCTCCCGTACACGATGAGGTTGGCGTTCTTCGCGATGTTGTAGAGGTACTGCAGCGTCGGCAGATAGGCGGCCGCCGAGAAATCGGAGATGAGGCTCGCCTCGAGGCTCATGAGATCGTTGAAGACGAGGCGGCACGCGAAGTAGAGGTAGTACTCGTTGAGGAAAAGGGATCCGGCGCTCGCGATTTGAGCCGGCGCGAGGCTTCCCGGCGCGACCGGGTTCCCGTTGTAGTAGCCCTCCAGGGTGAGGTAGAGCCAGGATCCGAAGGAGTAGTCGGCCCCGAGCATCCCCTCGAGCCAGCGGCTCGATGAGGCGAGGGAGAAGTGCTCGACCGCCTCTCCGTATACCCCGAGCAGGAGGTCGCCCTTGAAGTCGGCCCCCGCGAGCAGCTCGTTGCGGGTTCCCCGGTACATTGCAACCCCCGCAAGATCGAAGCCCGCGAGGTTGGTGTAGAGCTTCAGGGCCGAGGTCAGTTTCTCGGGGCTGTCGGCGATGGTGCTCACCGCCTCGAGGCCCGAGAGCTCCCCGAAGCCCGCATCGAGCCGCACGACGTCGCTCCCCGAGCGGACGTAGTTCAGATCCGAGAGGATCGGCTCGGTGAAGGCGTCGATCGGCGAAAAAAAGGTCCCCACCCCGAAGCTCACGATCTGCCGTCCCATCGAAAGGTCGACGAGGGGGGTGTAGATGGCGAGGTAGAGCTGGCGGAGGTCGACCTGCACGGCGGCCCCGTTGGAGGAAAGAATCGAGAAGATGCCCGGCTCAGAGGGACCCACGAGCTGGCTCAGGGCGGCCTGATAGAGGTCGGCGTAGCCGCCGTAGGAGAGGGTCATGACCGCGCTGCCGGCGACCTTGGCAAACTGGCGGTTCGCGTTCACGAAGCTCAAGGTGAACTGGGAGAACCCTCCCGGAGAGAGGCTCGCCGAGCCTCCCGCGCTTCCTGAGGCGCCCGTCCCGCCGAAGTCTTGGAGCATCGAGGCGTCGCTCAGCAGGGAGCCTGAGAAGAGGAGGCCTGTCCCGTCGGCCCACGCCGCCGCGGGCGAAAGAGCGCTCCAAGCGAAGGCGGTCAGCGAGAGGATCACGGCGATGAGCGGGAGGAGGCTCCGCTTGCGAGCGGCGTTTCCGCGGGCGGGCCGACGGCACCTGCTCCCCTGCGGCTCCGGGCTCCTAGCGTCCGAGGTTCCGCAGGCTGAAGAGCTCGGGATTGACGGGAACATCGAAGCGAACCTCCTTCATCGCGAAATCCGTGCGGGAATCGGCCTTGAGCTCGTCGACCACCTCGCTCTTCACCGGGAAGTAGCGCCCCTCGATCCTGCGCACCTCGAGGGTCCGGAACACCTTGAGGAGCTTTCCGCTCTGGGCGAACATCTCCTGGCGCAGGGGCACGAAGCGCTCCTCGTCGACCCAGATCTTGCGCTTGTCGTACTGGACGTCGCGCGCGATTGCGGTGAGGGTGAGCACGTAGCAGGGCCGCCCGTCCACGGTATCGGTTCCCGTGAGGGCGACCGCGTACTTGCGATACAGGGGATCGCTGTCGAGGGCGTCTTCATAGGAGACGTCGCTTCCCATCATTCCCTGCTTGAGCATGTTGCCAGAGATCCGCACCGTGTCCTGCTCCGCAGGGAAGTAGATCCAGAGATTCCTGTCGATCTTGAGGTACTTGGTACCGAAGTCCTCGGAGTTGGTGAACTCGACGAGGGCCTTCGTCACACCCATCGCGATGACCTTCATCTCCTTGGTGCGCACGGTGCCCTGGGAGTGGATCGCGAGGCTGCCGTCGTAGGAGATGGTCGAAAAGGTGATGTTCGCATCGACCCGCTTGAGGATCTCTTCGCCGCTCAAGCCCAAGGCGCGTCCCGGCCCGCCCGCGACCGTCATGAGCAGCGGAAGGGCGAGCGTCGCGAAAAGGATCCGAGCGCGAGCCCCGCGGCGGGTGCCGGCCCCCCGGCAAGCGCGCGGGGCAAGACCGTCGCACTCCTTCGAGCCGCTTCGCTCCGGGCGGGCGCCGGACCGCATCAGAAGGTCACCGATGACGCAATTTCGTTTCGTGTTCATTAGCTCCTCCTCGTTGCCGAAGGCCTGCCGCGCGACAGGCTACACGCTCTTCATCGCCTCGGTGGCGCTCATCCGCGCGGCCCGAAGCGAGGGGATCACCGAGACTATCCCCGCGATCGCGCTTGCGAGCACCACGGTGCCGATCGCGAAGGAGGGATCGAGGGTCCAGTAGACGACGTTGTCGAGCGGCAAGCCGAGGCTTCCGAGCGCGGCCCCAAAATCGACCCCGCGAAAATGGAGAATGACGTTGATCCCGTAGCCGACCACCGCCCCGATGAGGCTCCCGACGAGCCCGAGAAAGGTCCCCTCCCAGAGAAAGAGCCGCAGCATCTGGGGCCGCGCGAGCCCCATCGACTTGAGGATGCCGATCTCGCGCTTGCGCTCGAGAACCACCATGGTCATGATGTTCGTGATGATGAAGGCCCCGAGGAACAGAACGATCACCAGCATGAAGCTCATGACGCGCTGCTGGAACTCAATGAGCTGCGCGTAGTCCCCGATTGCCGTCCATGGCACGACCGCGAGCTTCGGATCATGGAGCAGGGCGGTGATCGCTTTGGCGACCGCATCCGCCTCGTGGTAGTCCTTGAGCATGATGAGGATCTCTTGGGTCGCGCCTCCCGTGCGCAGGAAGCGCTTCGCGTCGGCGAGCGGAATCTGGAAAATGCGGTCGTCGAAGCTCGTAATCCCCGACCTGAAGAGGCCTACGATCTTGAACTTCGCGAGCTGCAGCGAACCGTCGCTCGCGGTGGCCACCACCTTCAGGGTGTCGCCCACCGAGAGCCCCAGGTCCGCGGCGAGGCGCGAGCCGAGAATCGTTTCGCCCCGCCCTTCGATGTAGCGTCCCCCGGGCTCGATCGACTGCTGGAGATAGAGCAGGCGCCGCTCGGTCGCCGGGTCGCCGGCGATCGCAAGGGCGGCCTTGTTCCTGCCCTTGTGCTCGAGCAGCACCCCAAAGGTGATGCGCTGCGTCATGAGGCCGATCTCCGGGCGCAGGGCGGGATCGGCCATGATCTTCGCCTCGATCGCGGACGGATCGCTCACGAGGGTGTCGACCGGGCGGAACTCGGCGCGGCTCGCGAACTCTGCCGTCGTGATGCGAATATGGCCCGTATCGTTCTTCGTGTAGTTCTTCACGAGCGAGGAGAGGTAGCCCCCCATGAGCCCCTCCATGACCACGCACAGGAGCACGGCGAGGGCGACCGAGAGGAAGGCGAGTGCCGAGCGCCGCTTGTTGCGCAAGAGGTTCCGCATCGCCATCCGGATGAGGTAGTTCACAAGCTTCCTCCTACACGAAATGGAGGGCCGCGGTCGCGGTCATCCTCGCCGCCTGCCGGGCGGGGATCAGGGCCGCCACCAGCGACACGGCGAGGCCGAACAGCACCGCGAAGAGGATCGCCCCCGGATTCCACTCCCCGTAGAGCCTGCCCCAGAAGGCGAAGCCGGAGCCTCCGAGGTTGCCCGCGATCTTGTCGAGCGGCAGCCCCACAAAGATGAGCTGAAGCTCGAGGGCAATGCCCACGATTGCTCCCAAGAGACTGCCGAGCAGGCCGACCACGAGCCCCTCGAGCGTGAACATCCAGACCACCTCTCGGTTGCGAAGCCCGAGCGCCTTCAGGACCCCCACCTCGCGGATGCGCTCGTAGACGCTCATCAGCACCGTGTTCACGATGCCCACCGCCGCGATCAGGAGGATGATGAGGATCAGGATCATGCTCCCCGCCCGCTTCTGCTTCAGAAGCTCGAGGAAGCCGCCGTCGATCTCGGCAAAGCTCTTGGCGGTGATCCCGGGTGTGTTCTCCCCGATGGTCTTCGCCACGGCGCCCGCCTCGGCGACGGTGTCGGCGAGGTTCACCCTATTTCGAAGCCGGAGATCGAGCTCCGTGGTAAGCCCGCCCAAATCGAGAAAGTCGTTCGCCTCGGCATAGGTGATGAAGACCGTGCTCTGATTGAGCCCCGGATCGGTGGTCGACAGGAGCCCGACGATCGTGAAGTCGTCGGCGTTCTCCGCGCCGTAGCGGGTGGTGGCGTCGAGGAGGATCGTCTGCCCTAATTTCAGCCCGAGCTTGTCGGCGAGCTCTTTTCCGAGGATGATCTGCCGCTCCGGGGAGGCGCTCGCCGAAGGGCCGGTCGCCGCGCCCGCCGGGAAGGTGAAGTAGCTCCCGGTGAGATAGTCCTTCAAGGTGAAGACCCTTGCGTCGCTTGCCGGGTCGACGACGATTCCGACCACCGGCAGGCTGTCGCGATAGTTGCCGACCTCCGCGAGAAACTCGGTGCGCGGCGTCACCCGACGCACCTCGTGCTCGTGCGACAGGCGCCTCGCGAGGGTCTCGGGCTCGGCGATCCCGTTCTCGAGAGGGTAGGAGGCGCGGTCCTTGTAGTAGGCGGTGGTGAAGACCCTCACCGAGGAGTCGCGCAGGTTGATGAGGTTGTCCACCGAGACCTTGTCGATCCCGTTCATGAGCGAGTCCATCCAAATGAAGACCGCGATTCCGACCATCATAGTGAGGGCGGTGATGAGGGCCCGTCTGCGACGGCGCAGGACGTTCCGCACCGCGATGCGGATGAGGGTATTCATGCCACGCTCCTTCCATTCGATTGGATGAGCCCGTCGCGCAGGCTGACCACCCGATGGGCATGACGTTGCACGAGGGCGTCATGGGTCGAGAAAACGAAGGTCGTCCCGCGCTCGGCGTTCATGCGCTCCATGAGGGCGACGATCTCCTCCGCGGTGTGGGAATCGAGGTTTGCGGTCGGCTCATCGGCAAGCACGACCATGGGATTCTTGACGAGCGCCCGCGCGATGGCTACCCGCTGCTCTTGGCCGCCGGAGAGCTCGCGCGGGAAGCGGTCGTGCAGTCCCACAAGCCCCACCGCGTCGATGATCTCCTCGGCCCGCCGCCGCATCTCCGAGCGGGCGAGCTTTCGCTCGATCACCATCGGAAGCTCGACGTTCTCTCTGACCGTGAGCACCGGGATGAGGTTGTAGGACTGGAAGATGAAGGAGATGTTCTCTTTGCGGTAGCGCGAAAGCTCGCGCTCGCTCATCCCACCGAGCTCCCGCCCGTCGTAGAGGACGCTCCCGCTCGTGGGCAGATCGAGGCAGCCGACGATGTTGAGGAGGGTGGTCTTGCCGCTTCCCGAGGGGCCGACGATCGCGACGAGATCGCCCCGATTGATCGTGAGGTCGATCCCCCGCAGCGCCTCTACGAGCTGCTCGTCCTTCTTGTAGCTCTTTCGTACCCCTTCAAGCTGTAGGATCGTTGCCATTGCTTCCCCCTTTTAGCCTGCGGATGAGCGCCTCCATCTCCTCGAGATAGCCGCCGAGAGCCTTGCTTCCCGCTGCGGTGAGGCTTATCCGCGTGTTCGGCTTGTTCGCGATGAATCGCTTGGCGATCGCCACGTAGCCCGCCTCCTCAAGATTTCGCAGCTGGACCGAGAGGTTCCCTGCCGTGAGATCGAGGTCCCCTTTCAGCTTCGTGAAGTCGGCCTCCGCCTCCTCGCTCGAGGCGAGGTAGGCGATGATCGAGAGGCGCGTCCGCTCATGGATCACCTTGTCGAGCTGCGGCCTGCGCTCCATGGCCACGCCCTACTCCCCTCCCATCCGCCGCGAACGCTCGCCTCGCTTCGCTGCCTGGGCGGCTACGAAGAAAGCGAAGCAGGCCCCCCCGAAGGAGACCGCGCACCAGACTCCCGCCGGGATGCGGTTGAGAAAAAGGCTCGCCGCGCCGCTCACGAAGAGCCAGAAGCCGAAGGGGTAGTATTCCCGCGTGCGCAGGCGCGATGACAGATCGTTGAGGATGATCCCTGCGGCGATGGCGATCGTTCCGATGACGAGGGAGCTGCGCCCCGAGAGGAGGAGGTAGGCGATGGCTCCCCCGGTGACGAGGAGCATCGGCAGGAGGGCGGGAAGAAAGGACTCGCGATAGAACCCTCCAATCACCGACCACGGCATGAGCTTAAGGTCGATCCGGCTCGCCGCCTTGCGCAGCACGAGCCACTTCCAGAGCACGATGCCGACCGACGCGACGGCAACCAGGAGATAGAGCCCGAGCCGCAACGCGAGCGGCGCCGCGCTCACCGCGCCAAAGTGATCGGCCACCGCGGTGAAAAGGAGCGAGATCGCCGCAATGGCGACCCCCATGACCAATATGTACAGCTCGAAGTTCTTCCCCTCGACCATTTCGCGGAGAATGGCGCGGTTGCGCCCCACCGCAGCCTTGATCTCGGTGAGATCGCGGACAAGCTGCGCTATCTGCTCTCGTTCTGCCATCTCAGCTACCTCCCGGAGGCGAGGGCGCTCGACTCTCCCCGCCGTTGGGCGAGCCCCCCTCGCTGACCCGCTTTCGCGTGCCATCTCTCTCCGCCAACCGGTTTATACTGTAAATCACTTTATAGATATCAAGCCTTGGGGGGAATGTCAAGAGGAAAGCGTCGTGTCGGACAAATGCCCTTGCAGGGCGAGCGGCACCGCCTCCCTGCCTGACAGCGGAGCCCACTGTGCGAGTCGAGCTCTCGGGGCAGCCCAAGGGGGTCAGCGCGGCCGTCAGCCCAGAGCCGGCCCCTCGGACGACCCCGTTCCTTCCCTCCGCCCCCGGCTGGTCTTCAGGAACAGGAACGGAATCGAGGAGATCACGCTCACCACCATGGCGACGAAGAAGACGTCGTCGATGGCCGACACGAAGGTCTGGGTCTTTAGCGCGCTCATGATGATCGCCTGTCCCTTGCTTGCGGCGGCGGCCGCCGTTCCCCCCGTGACGCGCATCGCGTGCTGGGCGGCGCCCGAGAGCACCTGCTTGAAGACCGGCGAATAGGCGCTCATGGCCTGCCCCGCCATCGCGAGGTGAAACTTCTCGCGATGGGTAAGAATGGTGCTCAAGATGGCGACGCCGAAGCTTCCCCCCAGCTGTCGGACGACCTGCATGAGACCGCCCGCCTGGGCGGCCTTCGCGACCGGCACCGAAGCAAGGACCGTCGACTGCAGGGGAGACATCAGGAAGCCCATCCCCGCGGCAAGAATGAGCACGATCGAGACGATCTCTCCGTGGCTCGAGTAGGGCGAAAGAAAGGCGAAGCGGTACATGCCGTAGGCCCGAAGCAGGATCCCGATCACCCCCGGGATTTTTGCGCCGATTCGATCGGTCAGCCGTCCCCCGATGACGGAGGCCACGATCATCCCGAGCCCATAGGGGATGAAAATCAGCCCCGCCTGCATCGGGGTGTAGCCCAAGCCGATCTGGAGATAGAGGGGAAGAAGGAAGTCTCCGCCGAAGATGCCGAGACCAAAGATGAAGAGCACGAAGCTCGCCAAGCTGAAGTTGTAGCTTTTGAATACGGAGAAATCGACCAAGGGATGGTCGGTCGTGAGCTCGATCGTGAAGAACAAGACAAGTCCGACCGCCGCAACCGCAAAACAGCCCAGGATGAACTGGGAGGTCCAACCATCGGTGTTCCAGTCCGCGTTTCCGTCGGAGAGAGCGAGTAGGAGCGCCCCCAGGGCGATCGCAACCGCGACAAACCCCGCGAAGTCGAAGGGTCGGCTTTCTTCCGCGCGGTGCTCGCGCAGAATCAGATAGGAGACGAAGAACCCAAGCAGTCCGATCGGCACGTTGATGGTGAAGATGAGCTGCCAGGCGAAGTTGTCGATGATCCAACCGCCGAGGGTCGGGCCGAAGGAGCTGAAGGCGAGAAGGGGAATCATGAAGATCCCCATCGCGAGGCCGAGCTTCTCCTGGGGGAACTCCCGGCGCAGGAAGGCCATGCTGACCGGGCCCATCATGCCGCCGCCGATCCCCTGGATGATCCGAAAGAGGACGAGGCTTGAGAGGCTCCATGAGATGCTGCACAGAAGGGAACCCACGGTGAACAGGGCTACCGCCGTGAGGAAGATGGTCTTGTAGCCGTAGCGGTCGGCGAGCCACCCCGAGGCGGCCAGCATGATCGCGAAGGAGAGGAGGTAGCCGGTGATGACCCACTGGACCGCGTCGGTCGATGCGCCGAAGGCGACCTGGAGCTTGGCTATGGCAACGTTCACGACCGTGCTGTCGAGGATCGACATGACCGAAGCGAATCCGATTGCGGCCAACATCCACCAGGGATAGGCCGGGTGGCCGGGGCGAAGCTGCGGGGCGCGGGCGATGAGCCCTTCGCGCAGCCTGCTGACGTTCTGGAGCATGGCATGTCACTCCTTTGCGGTGAGGACCTTCGCCTCGGCGGAGATTCGCACCGGCACCCTCTGGGTCACCCTCGTGAAGTTGCCCTCGCCGTTCCGCGCGGGAATCAGCGCGACGGTGAAGATGCCCCTCGCCCCCAACTTCTTGGACGCTCCCCCCTTTTCGTTGATCTCAACACCTGCGGCATTCGTGTTCAGCTCTTCCATGGTTTTCTCCTTGCACGCTCGATGCGCACCTGCGTCCTCTTGGCGTGACGGACGTATCTATCCGGCTAGCAGGGTGCTGACAAAGTGATTGACCCGCTGCCAAAACGGCGTTTTTTATGGCCTCTTGCCCCAAGTTGGTTCGAGAAAACGCCGTTTTGGCAGGTACCTTTGAGTTTGTCAGCACCCTGCTCGTGAAACGCCCTAGGCACCTCGGATCTCCGGACAGCGTCTCCGGTGCTGAATACCGCTTCCGGAGCCTCGAGCGCCGGCAGCCACAGGCGTGCCCCTCACGAGAGACTCGTCGATCTGCGGGGTCGGTGGTGATGGGGGTGTCGGGGAACTTGGGCGGGTCAGTCCCGCGCTTTTACGCCAAATGCCGTCGACCCGGGTAGGAGCTTGCGCGAGAAGGTCATATAGAACTCGGTGAACTGACTCAAGAACTCCTTCTCGAGCTTCTCCCGGCTCACCTTGTAGTAGGAAGCCCACTTGTCCTCGAGAAGCAGGAAGAAGAGCATCGGCGCCATCCCGAAGAAGACCCCGGGAAGGCGCCAAACGCTCGGGTCGACCTCCGCCATGCCGAGCCGCTCGCGCAACGCCCTACCCGACTCGAAGGTGCGCTCGAGATAGGGAAAGACGTCCATGCTTTGCCGGTCGCTTTGAAAGAGCTCGGTGAAGAGAATTCGGAAGAAGTCCTTTCGCTTCTTCAAGAACTCAAAACCCGCGTTCATGAGGGCAGGCATGAGCTCCTCGTCGTTCCCGCTGGCTTCTACCGTCCGCTGCTTGACGCTCAGATTTTCCGCAAGCACGCGCTCCATGACGGCATCGAGGAGTTGGGCCTTTCCCTCGAAATAGTAGTAGATGAGGGCCTTGTTCACGCCGGCCGACCGGGCGATCTCCTCAACCCGCGCCCCGTCGACGCCCTTCTCGGCGAAGACCGCTTCGGCGGCATCCAGGATCCGTTCCCGCGCTGGGCCAGGATCCTCGGCGTCCGCAGCCTCCGCCGCCGCGCTCTCGTTCTTGTTTCCCTTCGCTTTGCTGTGTCTTGGGCTGCCTTCGCCGTCAGCTGCGGCCGGCCTGGCGCCCTTGCGGCTACTCGTACCGTGCGTGCTGTCCATCTTCGCCTGTACAAGGCCTCCCCTCCGGAGCCGGGACTCTGCCCTCGTGGCGCAATCCTGACTATCCGGTTGGTTAATAAAGTAGCGCGCCGACAGCGAATCGTCAAGGGGCGAGCAACCCGACGCGCAGCGCTTGCTGCGCTGGTGTGCGCCCTGCTCGATTCGACCATCCATCCGGTGGACGACCCTTTCACGCCTTGCAACACTGAAGGGGCGCTTCCCTCCGGCACTCGGTCGCCGTAGGTGGCGCACTCGCGGGTGAGCCTCCCTCCGACGGGTCAGCCCCCGGGTCGCATGCGGGGCAATCCCCGCCGGCCCTACCGCCCGCAGGCCGCCGAGACGAGCCTGCTCACCGGGTCGATGACGGCGAGGCGCACCTCGGCCTCAGGGCGGGCCGCGCGTTCAAGGAGCGCCTGCGCGCGCAAGCAGGCCCCTCGGTGGAGCCGCCTGCCGGTCGACAGGTGATCGAGCGCGTCCACCCCCATCTGGCCGAGCTGCGAAAGCTCAGCAGAGAGCCTGCGGACCTCCCGCAAGCGCGCGCTTCGCAGCAGGAGCGGCGCGAGGAAGCGGTCGTTGTCGCGGAGGGCAGCGAGCGCAGCGCGGAGGTCGGCCTCGCCGTCCGCGAAGCCCGCTGCGGTCGCCCGATCGGCGGGGGCTTCCGCAAGGAAGCGGTCGACGCGGGAGGAGAGGGCGCGCGCCAAGGCGGAATCCGGACGGGCAGCGTCCACGACGCGGTCGAAGGCGGTCGCCGTCGTGTAGTGACGGGCGCGAGTGCGCCCGTAGAGACCGAGCGGGCGCAGGCTGTCGACGAAGAGCCGCAGGCGGGCGAGATCGCCCGTCCTGGCGTCGCTGCCGAGAAGCTCCTGCAGGCGCGCCTCGTAGCCGCTCTGCTGAGTGAGCCCGAGGCTCGTCAGCCTCAGGCTCTCCACCCCAAGCCGCCGGTACATGTCGGCCACGTTGGTGACCGAGGCGGGCGACCAGAAGCGCTCGGCGATGGCCGCCGCCCGCGGCCAGACCCGCTCGTCGAGATTCGTGCCGTCAACGAGCTCGCCCCACATCGAGGCCTCTCCCCCTTCCACGAGCGGACCCGGATCGCGAGCGTAGTAATCTCCCGCCGGCTCCATGGCGTCGAGGTAGTAGCCGCGCGAGAGCACGCTTCCGTAGCCGCTGATCGCCGCCTCGAAGGCGGCAAGGGGGGTGGTCCAGACATCGATGAGCGTTCCCGTGGGGAGATGCGGCATGAGGATCTCGTTCCAGCCGATGACCCGTTTTCCCAGCCCTGCCAGGATTTTGGCGACCCGGCGGCTAAAGTAGGCCTGCAGCGCCGCGGTCGTGGTGAGCCCGTGCTCCCGCATGAAGGCGAGGATCTCGGGATTGTTCGCCCAATCGACGCCGGTATTCTCGTCGCCCCCAATGTGGACGTAGTCGTCGGGGAAGAGCGTTGCCATCTCGGCGAAAAACCCCGCAAGAAAGCGGTAGGTTGCCTCCCGCGCAGGATCCATCACCGCGTTGAAGACCCCGAAGCGGCGCTCGACCCGGTAGGGCCCCGGCGCCGAGGCGAGCTCGGGATAGCCGACGAACCAGGAGGTGGTGTGCGCGGGGATGTCGAACTCCGGAACGACCCGAATCCCCCGTGCGTCCGCAAAGGCGACGATCTCCCGAATCTCATCCTGGGTGTAGAACTGCCCGTCGGAGCCGTCTTCCTGCAGGAGCGGATAGCGAAGGCTCTCCACCCGAAAGCCTTGATCGTCGCTCAGATGCCAATGCAGGACGTTGAGCTTCACCTCTTCCATCCCAGTGAGGGTGCGTTTGATCGCCGAGATGGGGAGAAAGTGACGAGCCGAGTCGATGAGGAGCCCCCGCCAGGTGTAGCGCGGGCGGTCGCGAATCGTGACGTAGGGAAAGGCAAGGGCGTGCGGAGTGGGGCGCGAGAGAGGGAAAGATCCGTTGACGACCTCGCTTGCCGCGGGGCCCCCGCTCGCGGCAAGCGGCCTGAGTCCGTCGATCGCCTCCGGCGGGGAGCCCTCCCGCCCCGGGCTCTCCGCCAGCGGCGATGCGAGCTGCGCCAGGGTCACTAGGCCGTGAAGCACCCCGAGATCGGTCGGTGCGCTCAAGACGGCGCCTCCTGCGCTCACGGAGAGGCGGTAGGACTCCTCCTCGCCCGCTTCGAGGCGCGCCGCGCCCGAGCACTCGATGGTGAGGCGGAGGGGACGGGCGCCCCGTCCCGCGCTGCGATTCGCCGAAGCCTCCCCCCCGGTCGGGACCGCGAGGGGAAGACGCGCCTCGAAGCGGGCGACCGCCGCCGGAATCCGTCCGCCGGAAAAACCCGTGTAGCGCACGCTCGCCTTGGGCAGCGTCACGAGGCTCCCCGGATGGCGCTCGACGGAGGCCGGCTCGGGCATCAGCGCAAGGGCCGGGCCAATCGCTCCCCCGCGCTCGGCGGGGACCGCCGCTGCGGGGGCGGAGTCCGGGCGCGGGCTTCCGGGAGCGGTCGAGGCGATCGCCTCTCCGCCGCCCGCCGAGCGGACGACCGCGAACCGGTCGACGGATCGCGCCGCGGAGGCCTGTTCCCGCGAGAGAGTCGGCCCCTCCGCCGCGCAGCCGACGAGGCTGAGTACGACGGCGGCCCACAGGGTCAGTCGGGCTCGACACAGGCTGCGGGGCGCTATCGAGGCTGGAGCATCGCGGCGGCTAGTCACCATTGCACCTGTCGCCGTTGTACCACAGGCGCGAAGGGCGTACAATCTCCCGAGGCTATGCCCGAGTATCCCGACCTGACCCTCTACGTCGAGGCCCTCGAGAGGCGCCTCGGCGGGGCGCGCCTAACGAGAATGCGCCTCCTGCACCCCTTTGTCCTGCGCACTGCCGACCCCTCTCCGGAGGCCTTCGAAGGGCGGAGCGTCGCATCCGTACGGCGCATCGGAAAGCAGATCGTGATCGGCTTCGAGGGCTCGCTCTATATGGTGATCCACCTCATGATCGCCGGACGCCTTCGGTGGAGCGACCCCCTCATCGAAGGGGAGCCTTCCGCCCTTCCAAGCCCCGCGGAGCTCCCGAGCGCTCGTCGGGGAGAGGCCCGCGCGGCGAGCGGGGCTCTCCGCCCCCTGCCCGGCAAGAGCCATCTCGCCTCTTTCGAGTTCTCAAGCGGCACCCTCTCCTTCACGGAGGCGGGAACCAAGAAGCGGGCCTCGCTGCACCTCGTGCAGGGCGAGGAGCGGCTCTCCGCTTTCGACCGCGGCGGCGTCGAGGTCGTCGACGCAAGCCCCGAAGCCTTTCGGGCCGCCCTCCTGCGCGAGAACCACACCCTGAAGCGCTCCCTCACCGACCCCCGCCTCTTTGCCGGAGTGGGCAACGCCTACTCCGACGAGATCCTTCACCGAGCCCGCCTCTCTCCCTTCAAGCAGACCTCGCAGCTCACGCCCGAGGAGAGCGTGCGGCTCTTTGAGGCCTGCCGCGCAGTCCTTCTCGACTGGACCGATCGGCTGCGCCGCGAGGCGGCGGGGAGCTTTCCGGCGAAGGTGACCGCCTTTCACAAGGGGATGTCCGTCCACGGCAGGTACGGCGAGGCCTGCCCCGCCTGCGGAACCCCGATCCAGCGGATCGTCTACGCCGAGAACGAGTGCAACTACTGCCCGACCTGTCAGACCGAGGGAAGGCTCCTCGCCGATCGCTCCCTCTCCCGGCTCCTCAAGGGGGATTGGCCCGAGACCCTCGAGGAGCTTGAGGAGATGCGGCGAGGGCGTCCGTGATCACCGGGCTATGAGCCGAGAAGCTGGGCCACGGTCTCGTCGTAGAAGATGCTGTCCGCAATCCGGCGCAGGGTTGCGAGGGTGCTGTCGAAGCGGGCCATGATGGCGGCCTCCTCCTCGGGCTGCGCGGCAAGATCCTGCTCGTAGAGGTAGGTGACCGCAAGATAGAAGATCGTGGTGAGCTCGGTAAGGGTCTCGGCGACCGTCCGCCCGCTGAGGCCCGCGGGCGAGCGGATCGTCTCCCCCTCGTAGGGGATGACGACGGCGGTCGAGCCAATGGCCTCGATAGGATGCGGCTCGACGCCCGCGGGCGCAACGGAGCGGGGAGCGGCGAGGAGCTCCATCATTCGCTCCGCGATGCCTTGCAGGATCGCCTGGGCGTCCTCCACGTAGCTGATGATCGCCCCCTCGATGCGAATCCCGCCCTTTCCATCCTTCCTGATCGACAGATACCGCTTGTAGGTGAAGGTGTGCAGGTCAAAGGCTAGCCGTTCGACGCGCTCGCGAACGTTGCGCAACTTCTGCAGCTCGGTTCCGAAGAGGGGCGGTGAGAACACGACGCCCCTCTTCCCGCTCGTCATGAGGATCCTCCCCGCGAGGAGGGGACCGAAGGTCGCGTCGATGAGCCGAAGGAGACGCGGGACGAAGAGGACGACGTTCTCTTTGTCGTTCGCAAAGGACCACCCCTCCTCGCGGGCAAGCTGGCTGCCCTGGTAGAAGTCCTCCAGGCGCGAGGTCTGGGGAACGCCCGTACCGTCGACGGGGAGATAGACGCGGATCTTCTTAAGCTCGGCGCGGCGGCGGTCGAGGGTCGTCAGGGTCTCCTTCAGCCCTCCGAGGTAGGTGTCGATCTCGGTGCGAACCTCATCCACGCAGGCGAAGTCGGTGTCGTTGATGAGATCGCCGAGATTCGGCGTGAGCAGCTCGGCAAAGGTGAGAAGGCGCCGCCCCTTGATCATGTTGAGGATGAGCAGCAGATTGTGCAGCGAGGGAAGCGCGAAGTCGCTCGTCAGGATTCTTCGCGCCCGATCCTCCGCCCGATCGGCGAGCGCCCCGCCCCCCGCAGGCTCGAGGCTGAGGATGCGCCCGAGGGTATAGATGACCAGCTCGGTGTCCTCCGGCTGGTAGTGGAGGATGAGAAACAGGACCTCGATCTGAGAAAGCCGGTCGATGAGCTTGCGATCGCGCGTGCTCAAGACCGCAAAGTTGGTTGCCACGATCTCGTCGCAGAGCCTGCCGAGAACGACGAGGAGGTTGTACTCCCGTTTTTCTGCCACTCGCCAGCCGGAGGCAAGGGCCTGACGGACGAGCTCGCGCAGCTCCGTCGCCGCGCGCTTCAGGCTGTCGGCGAAGCCGTGGAGCAGCCTCCGATCGGCGCGCAGCACGGGGAAAAGGAAGGTTGGGCTCACCGTGTGGGTGGAATAGCCGAAGTGAAGAATCTTCGCATACTCCCGGAAGAGATACCGAAAGAGGGGCTCCTGGACTCGCGGCGGCTTGACGAGGAACTTGAGCTTCGAGAGCGGCATCTTCAGCGGCTCGACGATCCTCCGCGCGACGTACTGGGGAGGACGCTCGCTTGACTCCTCGTGCTCCGGCGCCGCGTCGAGGGCCTCGATCTCGGCGATCTTTCGATGGATGGGGTGGTTGGTGCCCAGAATGCGTCTGAGCTCGGCGCGCTTGGCCGGAGGCCGCTCCTTGCGCAGGAGCCGGGCGAGGGTCAGATGAGCCTCTGCCTCCTTCTCAAGTTCTCCCAAAAACCGTGCTCGAGCCATGCTCTCCGTGGGGTCGCCCGTCGGATTCGCCAGATTCACTCGGGCCGGACGACCATTGGTCAATTATAGCCGAATCCCCCGATTGTCACCAGGGATTTTGTCGCGTCGCAAGGAAAGATATGGTACACTTTCGGCTAGTCGAGGTCAAAATCGTACCCCTGGGCATCTATGTACAAGGTCTTGCTGGTTGACGACGAAGAGGTCGTTCGCGAAGGGATAGCGCACAACATCGAGTGGGAACGCCACGGGTTCGTCCTCGTCGGCTCGTGCACCAACGGACGCGATGCGGCGGATGCGATGGTCGCCCATCACCCCGATCTCGTGATCACCGACATCTGCATGCCCTTCGGCGACGGGCTTGCCCTCACCGAGTTCATCGCCCGACGCTATCCCTCCACGAAGGTC
>DAHVAK010000082.1 GCA_027314665.1 Spirochaetales bacterium | reverse complement strand
CGATTTCGGTCCGCGAGCAGGGCGCGCACGCCGTCGCTCTGTCCGGGTGCGGTCTGGACCTCGACGGTGCCTGCGGCGCAGGCCTCCAGCGCTCCCTGAGCCTGCACGAGGTCGATCGCTGCGGCCGGGGTTTCAATGGTGCCGAGCAAGCGATTCATGGCCTTAAGCCTCCCTGCAGGAGCGCGTAGATCCCGGGGACCGCAGCGACGATTACGACCGCCAGCGCCACGCCGATCATCGGAACGAGGGTCCCGATGGAGCCGCGCTCCATGCTTCCGACGTCGGGGGAGGAGAAAAGCATTTGCACGACCCGCCGGTTGACGGCGAGAAAGGCGAGGGCGAGAAAGACGAGGATGACGATCGCAACTGCGACCATGTGCAGCGCGAAAAGCGCGGCGACGATCATGACCTCCCCGATGAAGGTTCCGAAGGGGGGAGCCCCCGTCACGGCAAGGGAGCCGAAGAGCAGGGTGTAGGCGGTCTTCGGCATGCGCGAAGCGACGCCGCGCACGCCGTCAATCCGCGTCGTCCCGTAGCGCACCAGAAGGTTGCCGCTTAGGAAGAACACCGACGACTTGGCGAGGGAGTGGGCGACGAGGATCACGAGGGCGCCGATCAAGGCGATCCCGCCAATCGAGACGCCGATGAGGATCATCCCCATGTTCTCGATCGTCGAGTAGGCGAAGAGGCGCTTGTAGTCGGTCTGCGCGGGCATGAGAAGGGCGGCAGTTGCGACCGTGAGAACTCCGAGCGTCAGGGCGAAGGTCCGCGCGATGCCCTGCGGCGCGAGCGGGACGATTCTCATGATGGCGTACATTGCTACCGGCAGAAGCACGCTCGAGAAGATCCCGCTCACCGGCGACGGAGCCTTCCCGTGGACGTCAGGAAGCCAGGTATACATGGGAAAGATCCCTGCCTTCGTTCCATAGCCGACGATTGCGAGAAGCACCGCGATGCGCAGGGTGAGTCCCGCCGGCTGCTCGAGGCGCAGCGTCGTGATGTTTAGGCTGTTCGCAGCCTTGTAGAGGAAGATGTTTGCCACGAGGGAAATCACCAACCCCGCGGAGACGATGATGACGTAGCGCCACGAGGCCTCGATCGTAGTCTCGTCGTTTTCGGTCGCCACCAGGAGCGCACTCGTCACGGTCGTCGCCTCGATTCCCACCCAGACGAGGCCTAGGTTGTTGACCGAGACCGTAAAGAGCATGGTGAGCACGAAGGCGTTCAACAGAAAGTAGTAAAAGCGCTTCTGAAAGAGGGGATTTTCGATGTACTTCAGGAAGGTGATGGAGTAGAGCGCCGTCGCGAGATAGATGAGGGAGACCGAGAGGAGCATCACCTTCGATAGCCCGTCGATGTAGAGGTAGCTCCCGGCGGCATTGGGCAGAAAAAGGATCCACACCGATGAGGCCACGGCCGCGGCGGAGGCCGCCACCGAGACCGCCTCCTCGAAGTAGAGGACCGGCACGATCGAAAGGAGGGCCCCCGCGAGGGCGGTGATCATGGGGAGGGCGTAGACTATCATGCGTTATCCTTTGAGCTCGGCGACATATTCGCCGCCCTCCTCGACCGAGCTCTCTCGCATCCGCATGATCACGCGCGAGACGATCACGATCCCCAGGAGGTCGAGGATCACTCCGGCCTCGATGATGAGCGGCAGACCGGGGAACACGAGCGAACCCAGAAGCAGCACCGCATTCTCCATGACGAGATAGCCGGCGAGCTGGATGAAAGCGTTGCGCCTTGAGATGATGAGAAAGGCCCCTTGAAGCAGGAGGGCGAAGGGGAGGAAGCCGCTCGGCGTCGGAATCACCTCGGTAAGCACCAGCCGGTAGAGGCCGTAGCTGCCGAGCACGATAAGAAGCGAGATGAGGATCGCGGTCGCAGTCCTCACGACCGGTCGTTGCTCGCGAGCCCGCCAGGGTCGGACGTGGAGGCTGTTCACGACGAGCACAGGGATAACCACGCCGCGCACCGCCGCAGTCAGGGCCCCGACGAGAATCACGAGCCGCTCGTCCTGAACGACTCCCGTGTAGATCAGCGCCGCTCCGATGAGGAGCGAGCTCACGGCAAAGGTGACGGCGACCCGCGTCACGTAGATCTGCCACTGCATGAAGAGGGTCAGCACAATCGTGAAGAAGCCGAGCAGGCTCAAGGTCGATTCGACGCTCATTTTCCGGCTCCGGTGGTGTACAGCGCGATGCTCGCAAGAAAGGCGAGGGTGAAGGCCACGGCAAGAAAGTCGAAGTTCTTGTAGAGCTTGTACTTCGACACCGTGGTGTTTATGAGCGCGAAAACGATCACGAGGGCAAGGAGCTTGAGGAGATGAACCCCCATGTAGGCGAAGACCTGGGCAAGGTGCGGCTCCATCGGAACCCAGAAGGGAACAGTGAAGACGTTCAGGAAGACGCTCATCAGGATGAACTGCTTCATGTAGCCGCCCCACTGGTAGAGGGCAAGCTCCGGCCCGGAGTACTCCATCGGCATTGCCTGGTCCATCATCCCGAGCTCGGCGGTCGAGTGCGACTCGATGGGAAGCTGGCCGGTCTCGATGATGAGGATCATGAAGAAGGCGGTCGCCACGAACCAGTGGAGCAGCGACAGGTACCAGCTCGTCGACTGCTGCAGGACGTTGTTTATGACGTAGGGGTTGTTCGTTTTCGAAAGAACCCCAAGCATGATGAAGATGAAGACCATGATGGGCTCGGAGAGCGCCCCGATGCTCGCGCTCCGGGAGGTCCCGAGGTGGGCGTAGTTGCTGCGGCTGTCGAGGGCCGCGAGCTTCTTGACCGTCGCCGCCGCGCCGAAGATGAGCCCCCCGCCGACGAAGTCGACCACCGGCCCGAAGGTGAGCGGGAAGGCCGTGATGATCGGAAGCACGAGGGTAAGAAAGAGGTAGAGCGGAAAGATGAGGTAGGGCGCAAGGGTGAAAAAGGGCGAAGCCGAGCGTGGAGCGAGGCTCTCCTTGCGGAAGAGCTTCGCGAGATCGTAGTAGGGTTGAAGAATGGGAGGTCCCACTTGGGACTGGAGGCGCTCCTCGACCTTGCGGAGGACCCCGACGAGAAGCGGCGACAAGAGCGCCACATAGACCAACTGAAGTAGGTTCAGCGCAAAGAGCACAGTCAACTCCCCCTTGAATCGATGATGGGCAACGGTGCAGAACACCGGTTCAAGTAGGAGTCATTGGCTTTCTTAATGAAGCGGTTTGGGCGGACTCCACCGCCGCGATTGAGCGCCAAGATACTGAAGGGTCGGCGGCGTGTCAAGTGCCCGCTGCCGCGGGGTCGATGGGCGGCGGCCTCACTCTATGAGTGACGGCCGGCGAAGGATCAGAGCGGGACCGCCGTTGACGGCGGCCGCCCGGTGGTGCCGACCGACACGGCGATTGACGACCCACGCGCAAGCGAGGTATATTTCTCGTGCGGTGATGGAGTTCGCCGCGTCATAAACCCGCCGAACGTCGGCTGATAACTCCTACTTGTCGAGCGACCTGACGAGTTTCGTCTCCCCTCGGGGGGACGAAAGCGTTGCTTGGAGGCAAGGGGAGGTGGCCGGCGATGGTTCGCTTGGATTTCCGGAGCATTCTCGCTGTTGAAGGTTCCGATCTCGATGGAGCCGTCGGTGCACCCGAAGAGCCTGACGTCTTCGCAGATCTCAACCTTGGCCAGGTCGTGGAGTCGCTCACGGCGGGGCGGGAGGAATACAACCTCAAGCCCTTCTTTTACGCGCCGCTTCACGATGCCGCCGCCGTGCGCTACCGTCACGAAGTTTTCCACGACCTTGAGAAAGGCTCGGTGTTCAAGGCCATAGACGCCTTTGCGCAGAAGATGCGCAAGATGCGCAGGCTTCTCGCCCAGGCCGAGAAGCTCCACAACACCTATCAGAAAGAGCGCTGGTTCCTCGACGCAGTGGAGGTCTACTGCGGCGCGACCGCCGAGCTTGCTGGAGAGCTTCCTCTCCTCGATCTGGCATCGGAGGGCTTTCGTGCATTCTCCGAGTACTTCGCGGGCTACGCCCGGTCCGAGGAGTTCACTTCGCTTGCAGAGGAGACTCGCAAGCTGAAGGAGGAGCTCGGGGAGGTGAAGTATTGCGTTCACATCAAGGGGAACCGGGTACGGGTCAGCTCCTACGACGGAGAATCGGACTACAGCGCCGAGGTAGAGAGGGTCTTCGCGAAGTTCAAGCAGGGGGCGGTGAAGGACTACCGGGTCAACCTTCCGGATTGGCCGGAGATGAACTACGTCGAAGAACGGGTGCTGGAGTGCGTGGTACGCCTCTACCCGGGCCTCTTCCGTGCGCTTGACGAGTACTGCGCCGCTCATCGGGATTACCTCGAGGGGACGATCGGCGCCTTCGACCGTGAGGTGCAGCTCTATCTCTCCTATCTCGACTACACTCGGCGCTTCACGGCGCTCGGGTTGTCCTTCTGCTACCCAAAGGTTTCCGAGCGGTCAAAGGAGGTCGAGGCGTACGGAGCCTTCGACCTCGCTCTCGCGAACAAGCTCGTGCCCGAAGGCTCGACAGTGGTGTGCAACGACTTCAAGCTCGCGGATCCGGAGCGAATCCTTGTCGTCACCGGTCCGAACCAGGGAGGCAAGACGACCTTCGCGCGAATGTTCGGTCAGCTGCACTACCTCGCCAGCCTCGGCCTGCCGGTGCCTGGCAGCAGCGCGCGCCTCTTCCTTCCCGATCGGCTGTACACCCACTTTGAAAGAGAAGAGGATCTCGCGACCCTCCGAGGAAAGTTCGAGGATGAGCTGATCCGAATCCACGACATCCTTCGGCAGGCGACGGGCGATAGCCTTATCATCATGAACGAGAGCTTTGCCTCGACGACGCTTGTGGATGCTCGTTTCGTCGGAACGGAGGTGATTTCGCTCATCGAAGCGCTGGGCTCGTTGTGCGTCTACGTGACCTTCGTCGACGAGCTGGCCTCTCACAGCGAGGCCACGGTCAGCGTAGCCAGCACGATTGTCCCTCACAATCCGGCAGAGCGGACCTATAAGGTTGTGCGAAAGCCCGCCAACGGCCTCGCCTACGCCGCGGCGATCGCCGAGAAGTACGGGCTTACCTACGAATCGGTGAGGAGGCGCGTAGGGCGATGAAAGCGTTCCTCATGTACCCCGATCGGGATTTCGACCTGAAGCGGGAGCTGCCGCCGAACGAGGGAGCGCTCGCGCAGGACCTCGAGCTTGACACCCTGTTTGGCGCGATGGCGCTCCGCGACGACTTCCTGCTCAAGATGGCCCGGCGAGCCGTACTTTCGAGCCTGACCGATCCTGCAGAGATCGTCTACCGCCAGCATGTCCTCGCAGACTGTCTGGAGCAGCCTTCGATCGTCAGAGAGATCTATGCCCTTTCCATAGAAGCGATCGAGAGCCCGAGATCGATCTATTTCGGTTGGCTTCGGGATTCCCCCGAGTCGATCTTGAACCGGTCCGTGGGAGTGCTCGAGCTGCTGGTGGGCTCGCTGCGGCGACTGCGGAAGATTGTCGACGCGCACGCGGCCGAGTTCCGATCGGAGGGCTTCGCGCGGCTTTTCGCAATGCTTGAGAAGGAGCTCGACGACGAGTATTTCCGACTGATCGAAGGCCATCTGAAAACGCTCCGGTTCCGCAGCGGCTCGCTCGTGAGCGTCGCTCTCGGCGACGGCGCCAAGGGCGTCGACCACGTGCTGCGCAGGCCGCACGAGCAGAGCTGGCTGCAGCGCTTCTCCTTCAGGAATCGTCCGAGCTATAGCTTCGCTATCGCCGATCGCGATGAGAACGGCTTCAAGGCCCTGTCGGAGCTCCGAGGGCGAGGGGTCAACCTGGTGGCCAATGCGCTCGCCCAGTCGACCGACCACATCCTCAGCTTCTTCACGATGCTCCGAACGGAGCTCGCCTTCTATGTCGGAAGCCTCAATCTGCACGCGCGGCTCGTCGAGAAGGGCGAGCCGGTCTGCTTCCCCCTTCCGGAAGCGAAAGCGGCTTCCGCGTTTTCGGCGCGGGGGCTCTACGACGCCTGCTTGTCGCTGAAGCTCGAGACAAGGGCCGTCGGCAACGACGTGAATGCGGACAGCCGTTCGCTTGTCATCATCACCGGCGCAAACCAGGGCGGGAAATCGACCTTCCTGCGCAGCGTCGGAATCACGCAGCTCATGATGCAGTGCGGGATGTTCGTGCCTGCGGCGTCCTTGCGCGCCAGCGTGTGCAGCGGCCTTTTCACCCACTTCAAGCGCGAAGAGGACTCCGCGATGAAGAGCGGGAAGCTGGATGAGGAGCTGCGCCGGATGAGCGGGATTGTCGACGCGATTGTCCCGGACTCCATCCTGCTGTGCAACGAGTCGTTCGCTTCGACAAACGAGCGGGAGGGATCGGAGATCGCTCGTCAAATCGTGCGGGGGATGCTCGAGGCCGGGGTGAGAGTCCACTTCGTGACTCACCTGTTCGACTTGGCGCAAGGTTGTTATCTCCATAGATCGAACAAGACGCTTTTCCTCCGGGCCGAGCGGGAGGAGAACGGCACGCGCTCCTTCAAGCTGGTCGAGGGAGAGCCGCTGCCGACGAGCTACGGCGAGGACCTGTACCGGCGGATATTCGGCACGGCGCAGGCGGTACAGATGCGTGCCTCCCTGTTCCAGGAAGCAAACGAGTAGCCGGGAAGGAGAGCGAAGGCCAAGATGACGCCCTACATCCTCTACAACCGTGTCCAGGCCGCGTTTGTGATCGGGCTGTCGCCCCTGTTCGTCGGCATTCTGTGATCTTCGTCACCCTGCTCACCCCCGTGCTGACGCGCTTCCCGCTCTGATTCGCCTTCGCGGGCGACAGGCTGCCGCGGGGTCGATCCTCGCGCTCGGGGGCTTTGTCGCGGCGCTCGCGGCGATCGACGCAGCAAACCCCTACGGTCTCTGTGCTCCTGACGCTCGCGGTTTGTGTCCTCGTGAGGTGGCTCGAGTGAACCCTTTGCGGATCGAGAAGCCCGAAGCATCCACCTGCAGGGTGGTGTTCGTCCGTCACGGCGAGACGTCGTTGAACGCCGAACGACGTTTTCGGGGACGAATTGACGTTCCGCTCAACGAGCACGGGAGGATCCAGGTTGAGCGAACCGCGGAGTACCTTCTCGATCTTCCTTTCACGGCGGCTTATTCGAGCCCGCTCGTTCGGGCGCTTCAGACTGCCGAAGGCATCGCCCGATTCCATAACCTCCCGGTGACGACGAGGGACGAGCTGCTCGACATGGACTTCGGTGAGTGGGCCGGCAAGCGGCTCGCCGACATCGATCCGGAGGACGTGAAGCTCTGGCGGCTTTCCCCCGAGCTGGTCGCGATACCTTGGGGCGAGACCCTGACGATGGTGATGCAACGCCTTCTCCATTTCGCTCGCGAGCTTCGCCGCCATTCCGGCGAGATTGTCCTCGTCGTATCGCACGAGATAGTCGGCTGTCTGCTGCTCTGCCTTGCCAGCGGTGCGCCTATCTCCGCGGTACATCGGTTTCGGCAGGAAAACGCTTGCGTCGATCTCCTTGATCTCGGACCTACCGATTTCGCGGTCCTCCGCGCGAATGACACCGGCCACCTCGAAGGGGTGTGACCAGCGACGGCGGTCGGTCGGCTCACGCTGTTGGGGGTGTCTGCTATTCAGTCACGAGCTCGAACCAGCGGTGGGCAGCCCGAACGAGGGG
Organism: Spirochaetales bacterium; assembly: GCA_027314665.1. Taxonomy (GTDB): domain Bacteria; phylum Spirochaetota; class Spirochaetia; order DAHUYW01; family DAHUYW01; genus DAHUYW01. The sequence goes on along the minus strand of DAHVAK010000082.1, from coordinate 20,580 downwards.
CGGAGGCATGGTGATCTCGACCCGCCGTCCGCCTACCACGCAGGCGAGGCCCTCTTCGTCAAAGCGAAGAGCCTGGATGCGGGATCGGGGAACGTAGGTCCCATCGGTGCCGTAGGGGTTTAGCGAAGCAGAGGGTTCGTGCAGGAAGGCGAGCTCGAAGGGGGCTAGAGCGAGAAGGCTCCCGCGACTTGCCTCTCGTTTCGTCTGGGAGCGTGCCCGGTGGAAAGCGATCGCTATCGACGCCTCATCGCCAAGGGAGAGAAACTCCGAACGGGCGATGAGGTCCCACTTGAACGGCAGCCGCAACGCTTCGCGCTCCTCGTGGGGCGGAACCTCAAAGGCCTGGTTCGCGATCCGCTGTCGAACGCGCAGGATCAGCACATCGAGGTCTCGATTGGCGACGGTGTTGAACCGTACGGTAAGGGCGTCCGTTTCCCCGATGAAGCGCAGCCGCCCGTAAAGGAGAATGCTGACCAGCTCAATCGCGCAAAGGCGCTCGTACTCGATAAGCTGCTCCACCCTAGGGTGCGGACTTCCCACCCAGAGGCCTACTCCCTTTGCGCCGACCGCGAGCACATGCATCGGTGTCACCACGGTTTGCGAGCGGTGCACCTACCCAAGCTTTCGCACGGTCTTGGAAATGACAAAAAGGTCGTCGGTCTCCGTGGCGCCGCAGGCCTCATGAAGAGTCTGAAACGCCCTCTCGGGCACGTCCTTTTCACCGCGTGGAGTATAGGGATGTCCCGCGGCGCCGTCGCGGCCCCAGCGGCCCCAATCCACGTCCTTGACCGTCAGCTCCCAGCTCTCCGGCGGATCCTCAATCGCGGACGATCTTCCGAGCTGAATGAGCAGCCTCCTAGCCGCCGCGAGGGCGGAGAGAAAGGGAACCAACGCGGCGCTGCTCACGCTACGACGATCGTGCATAGTGCCGTCAAGTTTGGTCACGGTCTGTGCCTCCCGGGAGGGCTTCTCGGATGCGCCGTGCAATGTACTGGCTGTCCGGATCATCCGGCTTCTGCGAGAGGCTCGTCTCGATCCACCGCCAAGCCTCGTGGAACCTGCTCAACTTGTGGAGCGCCCATGCGAGGTGCTGCGAGAACGCGCTCTCGTAGGGGTTGAGATAGACTGCGCGCCTGAACTGGGATTCGGCGACGTCGTAGATTTCCTTGGAAAGCAGATGCAGGCCAATTCGGTCGCGGTCGTAGCCGAGGTAGCGGCTTGGATGGAGCCGTTCCTCAGCGGAGTCATTCAGCCGCGGGGTCATTACAAAGGAATCGTAAGCGCCGTCGTTTGCTTTCGGATGTCCGCCTGGCATAGTCACCTCCCTCCCACATGAGTGTGCTTTCGCCAGGAGTCATCACCCGCTAGTGCGGGGTCTTTCGGCGGACTCCATCGCCCGAACTTGCAGATAGAATCCTGCGTCCGATCACCCGCGTCAAGGAACGATGGCGTTCGACTCCCGACCCGCCCCTATGCCTTCGCCAGTCCCCGCGCGACGCGCACCAGGAAGGGGATCGAGGCGGCCTGGATGAGCACCGAGAAGACGATCAGCCCCGGAATCGACACGCCGTACAGGTAGCCGAGGAGGGCGCTCCCGAGAAACCAGGCCGCGCCGTAGATCGCGTTGAAAAGACCGTAGGCCCGGCCGCGCCGCTCGAGGGGGATCATCTTCGCGACGACTGCGCGCATGATGGACTCGTGGGCGCCCATGCCAACGCCCCAGAGTACCATCCCGAAGATCGCGGTGAGAAGGCCGCCTGAAAAGACGAGGGGAGCGAAGAAGAGGCTCATCGCGGCCGCGATGATCATCGTGGCGACGCCGATCCGATCGAAGAGGGCGCCGAAGAGAAGGGCGGCGAGCGCGTCGACCGCCATGGCGATCGCGTAGAGGACGGGGATCATCTGAGGGGCGAGCGCTTCGGAGCGCTGGAAGTGGTAGGCGATGAGGGGAAAGTCGGCGAAGCCCGCCGCAATGAGCGCCACCCCCACGACGTAGATCCAGTAGATGCGCGGGAAGCGCCTCTCGGACGCCGCGAGACTCTCGCCGGTTTGTTCCGCCGCGTTCTCGCCGCTCGTTGCAGCGGCCGGCCGCCGCTCCTCGAACATCGTCGGCTGCGGGTAGACGATGCGGCCCGTCACGACCGTGGCGATCGCAAGCACTGCCGGAATGAACAAGAGGGCGAAGGAGTGGCGGTAGCCCCCGTGAAGGAAGAGCACGAGAGCGACGAGGAGCGGCCCGACCGTCGCCCCGGTTTGATCCATCGCCTCGTGAAAGCCGAATCCCCAACCCTGGCCCACCTGGTTGCCTGCGGCCGAGAGCATCACGTCGCGTGGTGGGTTGCGCAATCCCTTGCCGATCCGCTCGGCGATCATGAGCGCGGCCGCCGCAGGCCAGCTTCCCGCGAGGGCAAGGAGCGGCACCGCGAAGAGGTTGATGACGTACCCGACTATCGTAATCGACCAATACCTGCGCGTCCGGTCGGCGAAGGTTCCGGACCCGAGGCGGATGAGGTAGCCCGCAAGCTCGCCGAAGCCGGCGACGACGCCGACCGCGAGACTGCTCGCGCCGAGGATCGCGAGGAAGGGGCCGGTGATGCTGCGCGCCCCCTCGTAGGTCATGTCGGCGAAGAGACTCACCGTGCCGATGAGCACGATGAAGAGCATCGCCCGCTTTTTCAGGTGGGCTGGTTGAGAGTCGGCCATTCCATTCCCCCTACGATGATGAGAAGCTCGTAGGAGTCATCAGCCTCAGGCCGGCGGTTGCGGTGGACCCCATCACCGAAGGGCAGTATAGCCGTGGTGCCCGGGTCCTTCAAGGCATGACTGGCGCCGACGGCAGATCTCCCGTCCCGGCGAGGTGAGGCGGCGAGATTGATTTCCTTTCCGGAAGTCCCTATCATCGACGCAAGAGGGCAAATGAGACCGTCATGCGTGTTTCCACGTTCAGGCGGATTGTGATGAAGGATACTTTGGATCTTCTCGAACAGTTTCTCGGTTTTCTCGAGCAGAGCGGGATCAAGTATTGCGTCATAGGGGGACAGGCGGTGAATGCCTACGTCGAACCCCTGGTCAGTCTCGACCTCGACGTTGTGGTCGCCGTGAACAGCACTGAGGAGCTGTTGCGAGAATTGGAGAGGCTGTTTCAGGTGGCGGTGTTCCCGCACAGCCTGAATGTCTCACTCTCCGGATCGGACCTGCGCATCCAAGTGCAGACCGACGAGCGGTATCTTCCGTTCGTCGAGCGAGCTCGACCGATGGAGGTGCTCGGGCGAAGCATGGCTGTTGCCGACGTTGCGGACGTGCTCCAGGGAAAGATTTGGGCAGCAGGAGATCCTGAAAGACGCGGGAGCAAGAGACAAAAGGACTTAGCCGACATCGCGCGCATCCTCGAGACCTATCCGGCCTACCGGGAGAGGGTTCCGCCGGAAGTCCTTTCACGGCTGCTCTAGAATGGGAGGGCGCCGACCCCGGGCGCAATCGAGCTCTCCGCGCCGGTGGACGTTCTCCGTCGCGGCGCATCCACCGCTGTTGCGCCCGCACTTGACGAGATTTGGCGGGCAGCGGTATGCTCTTTATGAAAGGCGATGGAGTTCGCCTTGAAACGCCCCAACAGGCTGATGACTCCTAGACAAGGAGAGTCGGCCATGGGGAGCAGGGTCCCGCCGTCCATCGACGGTTCCCACGTACCTAGTGCACCAATCCACCGCAACGCTCTCCTGAGCGCCGCACGCTCCCTCTTTTTGCGTCGCCGGGAGACGACCAGAGAGCTTCGCGGCTTCGAGCATCCCCTCCTCGCTTCGCTCGAGGCCGGGCGCTGTCCCACATGCGCCGAGCTCGAGAGCCACGACGACCACTACTTCTTCCGGCTGCTCACGGAGAGCTATCAAGAGATCGGCATGCATGAGCAGGTCGCCCGCTCGCTGGGGTACTGCCCGCGCCACGGTCAGCGCCTCCTTCAGGATGCGGCCTACGGGGCTGCGGTGACCCATCTCCACCGTGTCGCGCTCGTCGATCTCGACCGCCGTCTTTCCGGTGCCCGGTGTGCGCGGCGACCGAGCGGGCCTGGTCCGAGTGGATGGACTGGCTCGACGGCCGTGCGGCAGGGGGCATCAGTTTCAGCGCGGTGGGCGACCTACTTCCGACCTGCCCGATCCATGTTGCCGCGACGATCGAGCGCGCGAGCGCCTCCCTGTCGAGCCTCGTCGTTGCCAACGTTCTCTCGGTCAGCCGCGATCGAACCGCAACCGCAATGCGCTTCCTCGTCGATCCCCGTGACCCGAACATCGATCCCGAGGATCTTCCCGTGATCACGCACCTGCGGGGCCGGCGCGAGCGCTTCGCCGCGGCAGTCGAGGTGATAGAGCGCGACGTGCCGCGCGCAGTCTGCGATCGCCTGCAATGCGCTGCCGACCGGACGCTTCAGCTCCTCTTCGCTCTCCTCCACCAAGAGCGCTACCGCGTGCTGTTCGAGCAAGGCTACGGGCTCTGCTTCCGCCATCGGGCGAGGGCCGAGGCGTCGTCCCCGCCCGAGAGAGTCGCCCGCACGCTCCGCAGGGTCGCGCTCGCGAAGCTGGCACTTGGGAGGTGGGAGAGCGAGGAGTACCTGCGCAAGTACTCGTGGAGCGTGCGACCCGAGCGTCGCGGTGCGGAACAGGCGGCGCCACAGGATGTTGTTCGCAGATTCTCCGGGACCGGGCTCGCATGAGTCACGGGACACCGGTTGTAAGAGTTTTCTCTGTGGAGAGGGAGTAAGAAAATGAACATCACGATTGAGTCGATCCGCGGGATGGAGATCCTCGACTCGCGAGGAAACCCGACCGTCCGCGCCTTCGTCACCTTGAGCGATGGAACCATGTCCGAAGCCTCCGTGCCCTCCGGCGCCTCGACTGGAGAGAACGAGGCGGTCGAGCTGCGCGACGGCGACAAGCTGCGCTTCAAGGGCAAGGGAGTTCTCTCGGCAGTGGCGAACGTCAACGGGCTCATCGCCGATCGCCTGCAGGGAATGAATCCCTTGGGTCAGGGCGAGATCGATCGCGCCCTGATCGAGCTCGATGGTACCAAGAACAAGGCCAAGCTCGGGGCGAACGCGATCCTCGCGGTCTCCATGGCGGTTTGCCGGGCCGCCGCTACATCACGCGGCCTCCCGCTCTATCAATACCTGGGCGGCGTGGGCGCACGAAGGCTCCCGATCCCGATGATGAACATCGTGAACGGGGGAAAGCATGCCCAGAACAGCCTCGATTTCCAGGAGTTCATGGCGATTCCCGTCGGCGCGCCGAGCTTCCGGGAGGCCCTGCGCTACGGAGCCGAGACCTTTCACGCCTTGCGGGCAATCCTTGAGAAGACGGGATACTCAACTGGCGTCGGGGACGAGGGGGGCTTCGCGCCGAACTTGAAGAGCAACGAGGAGGCGTGCGAGCTCATCGTGGAGGCGATCTCCGCCGCCGGATATGAGCCCGGAAGGGACGTGGCGATCGCGATCGACCCCGCCGCATCCTCCTTTTACGGCGTTGGAGTCTACGATATCCGAACGTCTCCATCGAGGACGGCCTGGCCGAAAACGACTGGAGCGGATTCCAGAAGATCACCAAGCTGATCGGCGACCGGGTGCAGATCGTCGGAGACGACAACTACGTAACGAACGTCGAGTTCATCCGCAAGGGGATCGGACTTCGGGCGACCAACGCGGTCCTCATCAAGCTCAACCAGATCGGAACCGTGAGCGAGACGATCGACGCGATCGAGCTCTGCCGCAAGGCGGGGTGGGGCTACGTCATTTCGCATCGCTCGGGGGAGACTGAGGACTCGTTCATGGCCGACTTCGCGGTGGCGATGGGGGGAGGGCAGATCAAGACCGGCTCGGCCTCGCGCAGCGAGCGCATCGCGAAGTACAACCGGCTCCTCGAGATCGAGGAGGAGCTGGGCGGTTCCGCCGAGCTCGGACAGATCAAGGGATAGGGCGGCAGGCGACGCCAGCTGGGAGAGAGGCGGCGGGCGCGCGAGGAAGTCGGCGTGCTGCGACGGCGCGTCGGCCTCGACGCGCCCGGTCGAAGAAGGGCCGCACGCGCCGCGGGCTCAGCGCACCGTGTGGAGGATCGCCATATTGGGTGGCCGAGCCTCGCTCAAGGGGTAGCCGCCCACGAGGACCACCTGCTGCCCCGGTTGGACGATCCCTGAGGCTTTGAGGGCCCGCTCGACGTGACGAATCATCTCTTCGACCGTGGCGGCGACGGGGACCACCCAGGGGATCACTCCCCAGAGCAGGGCGAGACGACGGTAGGTCTGCTCGTCGGGCGTGAAGGCGAGGATCGGGACCCGCGGGCGCGCCTTCGACACAAAGATTGCCGAGCGTCCGGTGCGGGTGAAGACCGCTATTGCGGCCACGTCGCGGTCGTGGGCGAGCTCGCGGGCCGCGTTGGCGAGCGCCACCGCGTCGTCGTGCTCGTTCTCCGAATCCATGACCTGCCCGTGTCCCCAGATGCCGAAGTCGGCCTCGGCTCTCCTCACGATGCGGTCCATCATCGCAACGCTCTCCACCGAGTATTCCCCTGCCGCGGTCTCGGCCGAGAGCATGACGGCGTCGGTACCGTCGAAGATGGCGTTGGCGACGTCGGAGGCCTCGGCCCGCGTGGGGAGCGGGTTGTGGATCATGGACTCGAGCATCTGGGTGGCCGTGATGACCAGCTTCCCCTTGCGGTTCGCGAGCTCTATGATGCGCTTCTGCGCCTCGGGCACCTCCTCCGGGGCCATCTCGACCCCGAGGTCGCCGCGTGCGACCATTACACCGTCCGCCGCTTCCAGGATCGCCTCCAGGTTCTCAAGGGCTTCGGGCCGCTCCAGCTTGGCGATGAGGAGGGGGCAGTCGGAGGGAGGCCGGGAGGTCATCGCCTCTTTGACCCGCCGAACATCGCGCGCCTCACGGACGAAGGAGGTCGCCACGAGATCCACGCCCTCGCTCAAGCCGAACGCGAGATCGGCGGCGTCCTTCGCGGTACAGCTGGGGATCGCCAGGCGCACCCCCGGCAAATTGATGCCCTTGTGAGCGGAGAGCACCCCGCCGGTCTTCACGCGAGCGACGATGAGCTTCTCTTCTCCTCGGCTCACCTCAAGCTCCAGCCGCCCGTCGTCGAGCAGGATGCGGCTACCTTTCGTGACGCTTGCGAAGAGCTCGGGAAAATCGACCGAAATGGCCGGCTGGCGCTCGGCGGCATCCGCCCCCCGTCCGGTAGGGGACGCACCGGCTGCCTCCTCCGGGAAGAGGCGAACCTCGGTGCCCGCCTCGAGGGTGATCGGCTGCGCGAGCGCCCCGACGCGGATCTTCGGTCCCTGGAGATCCTGCAGGATCGCGATCGGCACCCCGAGGCGTTTCGAGATTGCGCGCACGCGCGAGATGACGGCCGCGTGCTCCTCGTGGGTTCCGTGCGAGAAGTTGAGCCGGGCGACGTTTAGCCCTGCTGTGATCAGGCGTTCGAGCATCGCTTCCGACTCGCTCGCGGGGCCGATAGTGGCGACGATTTTGGCTCTACGTTTCGTGGTTTGCATGGTGTTCAGTATAGCGATCCCGCGCTTGGAGGGGCAGGTGGGTTGTAGTTGGCGGGAAACATCTACCGGACGACGAGCACCGGGCGGTCCGCCCACTTCGTGACTCCCTCGACCGTGTTTCCGAGCAAAACGCTTGCCAGTCCTCGTTTTCCGTGGGCCCCCATGACGATGATTTCGCTGCCGAGCTCTCGGGCAGCGGCTACGATCTCCTCGGACGGTTGTCCGGCCCTGATGTGGAGCCGAACCGAGACCCCGGCCTTTCGCAGGAACTCGGCATCCCGGTGGAGATGCGCGCGAACGCGGTCCTCGTGGTGCTTCGTAAGCCGGCGTTCGACCGCGACCACCGTGCTCGCGCTTACAAACGGGTCCGCCGCATCGAGCAGGTCGGCCGGCAGCTCCTCTGGGTCAACGACTGTAAGCACGTCCACCGAGGCGTGGGAGCACAACGCGCATTCAAGCACCTGTCGGCCGGCGTGCGCTGCATGCGGAGAGAAGTCGGTTACCCAGAGTATTTTCTTGAACATTCGCTGCCTCCCTGATTGAGGAGATTCCCTTGTAGCATTATTGGCAATATAGCCATGAAGACAAAAACTTTCAACTAGTCGCGCGGCGTCGAGTCCGGGAGCCTCGTTTATGGAAACCGTGCGAGGGCTCCCGAGCTGATGTTCCGCGTGCGCAAACAGTGGATCCGGCCCGGCCCAAGTCGGCGAGAAAGCGTTTTCTCTTTTTCCCGGTTGACATCGAATTGTTTATTGGCTATATTGCCAAATGGGAGCTATAACCTTGCCGTCGGTTGCTTCTCCCAGCGAGTCCAGGGCGCTGACAGGGCCTTCTGCGGAAATCTCCTTAAAAGAGACCGAGGTTGCTGGGCTTCGGACGGCGATGTACAAAAACACCATGGCTGGAATCCTACAGCCGAAAACATATCGGATCGCGGCACGTGAGCCGCCACGAAGCCGGCGTTTGGCTCGTTGAGGGAGAAGTCGGGTCAAGAAGGCCGAGCTCGCCGGAGGAGCAAACATGCCTTTTACAAACCTGTTTTCGAGCATCAGGGTCGGCTCGTTGACTCTGAAGAACCGGATCATCTTCCCGCCTGTTTCGACCAATCTTGCAGAGGTCTCAGGGGAAGTCGGCGAACGATTCATATACCACTATGCGCGCAGGGCGATGGGCGGAGCCGCAGTGGTTACCGTGGAGAACGCGTGCATCGACTATCCGGCCACTATGGAAGGAGCGACGCAACCGAGGTTCGACCATCCGAGCTTCGTTCCCGCCCTGAGTCTGCTCGTCGAGGAGATTCACAAATACGGCTCGCTTGCGGTCGCTGAGCTGACGCACCAGGGGCTTTACGCTTCGAACCTTCCTGCGATAGCCCCCTCGGATGTAGGGCTTCGGCCCGACGGCAAACATCCGCACGTTCTTACGCCGGCGGAGATAGTCGACGTCGTTTCGAAGTTTGTTCGCGCGGCCTACCTTGCGAAGACCGCCGGCTTTGATGGGGTCGAGATCGAGGCCGCACACGGGCTCCTGGTAAACCAGTTCCTCTCTCCCATCGCAAACAAGCGGGAGGACGAGTTCGGCGGAAGCGTCGAGAACAGGAGCAGGATTGCCCGAATGATCATCGATGGCATACGAAAGGAGTGCGGGGCGCTCTTTACGGTTACCGCCAGGTTGGGCGTCATCGATTATCACCTCGGCGGGGTAACCCCTGAAAATGACGGCGCTGCCATCGCAAAAAGGTTCGAGGAGTATGGGTACGCGGCGCTCCACGCCGACGTCGGCTTCGGCGACAAAGAGAAGCGACTTGAGCCGATGGCCTATCCTCAGGCCTGGCGCGCCGACCTTGCGGGCGCCATCAAGCAGTCGGTTGGGATCCCCGTCATCGCCGTGGGCGTAATACGGGAGCCCGAGGTTGCCGAGCGGCTCCTTCGGGAAGGCACCGCCGACATTGTAGCCTTGGGGCGGACATTGATTGCCGATCCGGACTGGCCCGCAAAGGCGCACCGGGGCGAGGTCGACACCATTCGACGATGCGTCGGCTGCTCAGAGTGCATCGCCTCGCGCCACGGATCGGGCACCGCAATCCGCTGCGGAGTGAACCCGAACGTTGGCAAGACGCCAGGATACGAGACCCTGATCGCGGCGAGCCGGAAGAAGAAGATCGTCGTCATGGGCGGGGGCCCCGCGGGGCTTGAGGCGGCGCGCGTCTGCGCCCTGCGCGGCCACGAGGTCGTCGTCTTTGAGCAGGCTGGCGAGATTGGCGGAGCACTGCGCGGGGGATCGGTTCCGCCCGGAAAGAAGAAAATGAGGTGGCTGATCGACTACTACAAGGCCGTGCTCGGGAGATTGGGCGTAGCCGTTCGGCTTTCGACCGAGGCGACTGCCGCTAGGGTGCTGGAGGAGCAGCCGGATGCAGTTGTCGACGCTCTAGGCTCTGAGCCGCTCATTCCGCCAATTGTCGGAATCGATTCGTCGAATGTAGTTCTCTACCCCGATGTATTGGGTGGATCGAAACGCATCGCCGGCAAGGTTATCGTGGGTGGAGGCGGTCTGGTGGGCTGCGAAACCGCTCTGTACCTCGCGGATGCGGGGAACGAGGTGACGATCATCGAGATGCTCGACGAGATTGCGATCGGGATGGAGCCGATTAGCAGGAGCTATCTTCTGCGAGAGCTCGACAACCGCGGCGTCAAACGCATGGTCTCATCGAGAATTGTCCAAATCGAAAAAGGGATGGCGGAGATCGCACGCGATGGGAAGACAACCACAATAGCGTTCGATTCTTTCGTAGTCGCCTTTGGGGGCAGGCCTCGCAAACCCGTAGAGCTCGACGTTCCCGTCTACGCCATCGGGGACGCTGTACGGATAGGAAGGCTCGTGGACGCCGTGCGCGACGGCTATGCGATAGGGCGGGAGATCTAGCAGGGTGCTGATAAAGTAACTGAACCACTGCCAAAACGGCGTTTTCTCTGGTTTCTTGCCCGAAACTGGTTCGTGAAAACACCGTTTTGGTAGGTACCTTTGAGCTTTTCGGCAACCTGCCGAGCTGATGAGGAGGAAATCATTGTGGCCGAGAAACAGTGGCACGGCGTAAGCAGGGCCGAGTTCAGGTGGAACCCGGTTATCGACTATACAAAGTGCACAAGCTGCGGCTTGTGCTTGTTGAGCTGCGGAAGCGGGGTCTTCGCTTGGTCGAAATCCCAGGAAACATACCTGGTGGCGAATCCGGGCAATTGTGTCGTAGGCTGTACGACCTGCGGCAGAGTGTGTCCCGAACTTGCCATCTCCTTTCCAGACGATCCGACCCACTTCGTGAAGGCCGCGATTGTCAAGCACAAGATTTTCCCTGCAGTCAAGAAGGAGCTTGCGGCGCGGCTGGAGAAGTCCCCTGACCATGTCGTCGATGCGCCTCGTGCAGGCGATGGGGGTGGCTCCAATGGCTGACAACATGTTCGCGAAATGGCACGGCATCGACCGAAAGCAGATTGACTGGGGGCCGATCGTAAATGCAGACAAATGCACCGGCTGCGGAGCCTGTGTGGTGACCTGCGGCGAGAAGCGCAACGTGTTCGGGTTCGATCGGGTTAACAAGAAGGCGGTGGTTCTTTTTCAGGATCACTGCATGGTCGGCTGCAACAACTGCCAGGTCGCCTGCCTGTGGCACGCGATCACCTTCGCGACGGACGACGAGTACATCCGGAGCCTCGCTGCGACGATCCCGCAGGATCAGGTGAAGCGGGAGATCGAGGCGAAGCTCAAGGACAACCCGGAGCTAGTCAGCGAATGAGAATCCGGGCCGTCTTCGTGCATCGTGAGGAGCAATCGGCGGGAATAGTGATTGATGCGCGACAAGGAATGCACCGTGCCGCTGCGTGACCGATTTCGCCCCGCGTGGCTCGATCGAGATCTTCTGCTCCTCTTTGGCGGTCGCGCCGTGCGAAGCATCAGCCAGAGCTTCCTGGCCATCGTCGTACCGCTGTACCTTGCGCGGCTTGGGTATTCGGCCGTTCAGATCGGCGTGTTGTTTTCGGCCGGAGCGATCGCGAGCGCGCTCCTTGCAACGGCGGTCGGTCTCCTGTCGGATCGCCTCGGACGCAAGACGCTGCTTATCCTCATAGCGCTTCTGTCGGTGGGAGGCGGGCTCGCCTTCGCCCTCTCCGGAAGCTTCATCGTGTTAGTAGTGGCAGGGGCGCTCGGGACGATCGGCAGAGGCGGCGGCGCGGGCAGCGGCGGTGCTGCGGGACCCTTTGCCCCGGCCGAGCAGGCTCTCATCGGTGAGCATGCCGGGGACGAGGCGCGCACCTCGGCCTTTGGCGTTGTCTCTTTCGTCGGGGTGTTGGCTGGGGCCGCAGGCTCGCTCCTCGCCCTGGTACCCGCCGCCTTAAAGGCCGTTGCCGGCACGTCCCTGTTGGACGGCTACCGTGTGCTCTTCCTGCTCTCGGCGCTCCTTGGCGTGGCGCTCGCCTTGGTCATCGCCCCCGTGCGTGAGCACCGAAGCGCGCCAGCTTCCGAGAAGGGCTCGGAGACCGCGAAGGTTGCTCGATCGGCTGGCCCACCCGCCCCTCAGATTGAGGCCCATTCGTCGGATCGCGCTTCCGATGACGCGGCGGATCGCCCGGGACCGCTTGGCCTGTCGCGTTCCTCGTGGAAGGTAATCTGGCGATTCATGGTAACCAACGCGACGAACGGCTTGGCCATTGGGGTTTTGGGACCCTTCGTGGTCTACTGGTTCTATCGCCGCTTCGGCGCTGACGCAGCGGAGATGGGCGTGCTCTTTTTCGTCATCAACCTTGCCGGAGCCGTACCCGACCTCTTTGCGAGCCGTTTTGCGCGGAGGCTTGGGGCGGTGAAGGCGGTCGTGGCGACCCGATCGGTGTCGGTGGTACTGCTTGCGATCATGGCGATCATGCCCAGCTTTGCCTTGGCGGCGGCGATCTACCTGGTGCGGATGGTTGTGAACACGCTCGCCAATCCCATCCGGCAGTCCTACCTCATGGGCATCATCGATCCCCGCGATCGCTCAAGCGCGGCGGGTCTCTCGAACCTGCCGTCGCAGGTTGGCGCCGCAGTCAGCCCTTCGATCGCAGGTTACCTCATGCAGGAGGTGGCACTCGCGGTGCCCCTCGAGCTGGCCGCAGTGCTCCAAGGGATCAATGCGATACTCTACTACCTTTTCTTCCGAGATATTCATCCACCCGAGGAGCTGCGGGAGGAGAGCCACTCTGGTTGCGACGAGGTAGGTGCCTAGAGTAATAGCCGTTGGAGGAGGTGGTTTGATGAACATCGAAACTCTCGGTTTCATCGGCGCAGGAAGGGTCACCGCTTTTTTGCTCGAGGGGCTCAGGAACGCAGAGCTTCGTCACTCAGTCATCGTGACGGACATCGACCCTGCCGCATCTGCGGGGCGGGCAGTCTCGGATCCGTTCACGCGTGATGCAGGCTCCGATTTTTCGGCGGCAGCTCGCGCGGACATTGTCTTCCTTGCGCTTCACCCAAAGGCCGTCGCGTCGGGCGTGGCGTCGATTGCAGGATCAATGAAGCTGGATTCCATCGTGATCTCTCTGGCGCCGAGAGTCACCATTGCTTCGATTCGTTCCATGCTTGGAAGCGGGAGGGTTGCACGATTCCTTCCCTCGGCGCCATCGGCGATCCGGAAAGGATTCAACCCGATCGCGTTCTCCCCTGAGGTCGACGACGACTCGCGTGCAAGTGTGAAGGGGTTTCTCGGGGTTTTGGGTGAGGTGCCCGAGGTCGACGAGGCAAAGCTGGAGGCCTATGCGGTGGTTTGCGCCATGGGGCCGACATACGTGTGGCCGATTCTGGACGAGCTGACGGTCCTGGCCGCCGAGTTCGGTCTCTCCGAGATCGAAGCTCGTCACGCGGTGGCGTCGATGACCGTTGGAGCCGCCGAGTTCTTTTCGAATGCAAAGAGGCCGACCGCAGAGCTCATGGATTTCATCTCCGGCCGGCCTCTGGCGGAGGACGAGGCAGCGATTCGCGGAATGTTCCGTGTCCGCCTCAAAGCGGCCTACGATCGACTCAAGGGGTGAGCTGATGCACGCCTCCGGATTGGACCCTTTCTGGGTTCGTGCGGTTTGACGAGCTGCGCCCGGTTTGCAGATAATCATGCCGCCTGACGTGTCTTACGACATTGGCTAATGTGCCAGAAAACTAACAAGGAGAAGCTCTATAGGGAATCGGTATCCAGCAGACAAGATCTATCAGATAGTCGTCACCCGAGAGAGCGAAAGAGTCGCACTGGCGGAAACGCACGGTGCTTCTCTGCTTCTTTCGATGGCTGGAAATGATCCAGCGCTCGGCTTCACAGCGCCAGAGACCGTACTTGCGGGATGTGGCGCGTGCCTGATGACGAACATCGGCAAGGCAGCCTCCGCGATGAGCGTGGCGCTGAAGCGGAGGAGAGGGTGCGCGAACTTTTCGAAAAGGCGATATCGGATGGAACCGCGACGAACGCTATCCACGAAGGCTTCCGTGCACAGTTCGAGCTTGCGCGTGAATGAGGTGTCAGCAATGATCGGGTAGCTGCGGAGACCGGGGAAGCCACGCTTGATACTCCCCTCGAGCTTGTGGCGGGGCTCCAGGCGATCAACGCGACGCTGCACTATTCGTCGTTCCGAAATGCCATCCCCCTGAGGAGCACCGGGAGGTGGGGCTCTCTTCGGAGCGAAGAGTCGCTGCGACCGAGGTCGACCTACGTCAGCCTCGATGAGCGCGATCCAGCACCGTGCGGCCAGCTTTCAGAGATACGGTAGGCGGCCAGCTTGACTCGGTCGTTGATGAGCCACCAGACGAGAGCGTATCCTCACACCGCAAGCGCCCATTTCCAGCCGATCGGCAGCATGCCCACCTGGGCTCGGTAGAGCTGTTCGCGGTCCTCATTGGCCGCTGAAGCGAGCTGCCGCTCGACCCCGTTGCGGACAAGGCGCCCGGACAGATTTGCCGGATTGCGAGCGGCCGCCGTTGCGCGCTCCGCTTATCGCACCGCCACCGGCGCGAAGAGCGCGTCGGCGGCCACTTCGACCATCTCAAGACCTTCCACATCCGTATCCAACAAGGGAAGCTCGATCACCGGGAGCAAGAAGAGGCGACTAATCTCAGCGAGATGGCGCTGCTGCATCGCCCGGCGGCGGACAAAGTAGTCGTTCGTGCAGTACTCGGCCTCGAGGACCTGGTTTGCGATGACGAACTGGGTCGGGATTCCCGCCGCGCGCAGATCGAGCATGGCCCGATAGGCCTCGACCACCGGCGTGGACTCGGGATACACGACGAAGGCGAAAGCCGATCGCTCCGGGTCCTTCATCCGCTCGATTATCCGGTCGAAGCGACCTTGGCTTTCCGACCTTGCCGCAGATCCCGCGGCGTTTGTCGTGACCATCATCCCGACCTGCTCGCTGTAATCAAAGGGAAGCTGGAGGAGCCGCAAGGTGTGGCCGGTCGGCGCGGTGTCGAATACCACGACCTCGTACTCCTCGCTTTCCACGTAGTGCATGAACTTGTCGAAGGCCGCCATCTCCTCGGTGCATGGGGATTCAAGCTCCTCGGCAACCGCGGTAAGCACGTCCTCGGAGTAGCGCGCACGCGCGTCATCGAGGATCCGCCTTTTGTATTCTTCGACGACTCGTTTCTGGTCGATGATCGTCGCGAAGAGCCCCGGCACGCCGCGGACCGCGCTGATGGTCCCGTCCACGTCCTGATGAAGCACCGCTCCGATATGTGAGGCCGGGTCGGTCGTCAAGAGGAGCGTCTTGTAGCCGGAGCGGGCAAGGTGCACGGCGGCGGCGCAAGAGACCGTCGTTTTGCCGACTCCGCCCTTTCCCGTGAAGAAGACCGCCTTCGTGCCCTTCCGCGGTCGCATGAGCTCGAGAATCCGCTCCGGGTCGGTGAAGGCGAACTCGGAAACGGTGCTTGGCCCGTCCCGTCGCTCGCCGGCGTCGGCGGTCTCGAGGCGATAGGACCCCTGCCTGTCGTTCTCGGCGTAAAGGTCGCCTGCGATGCTCCGCAGGGCTTTCATCCCCTTGACCTCTCCGTCACGCTGGAACATGCGTCGTTGTTTCCCAGGGAACACCTCGCCGATCCGAGTGAGATGTGCCTGCTGTGCCTGGAAGCGACGGGCGAAGAACGGGTGCTCGCACACCTCTTTTGGCAGGATGCCGTTTATCACGAACTCGATGTTGGCAACGCCAATCGTGCGCAGCTCGTCCAGCGAGCGCCTGGTCTCGTAGATCGAGGTCTCCTCGGGGCGCAGGACGAAGACGAAGGTCGTCCGCGTGGGGTCAGCCAGCAAGCGGGCAGCCTCGTCGTACTTGCGCTTGTTCTCTTGGATCGAGGCGACCGGACCGATGCAGGTGTTCCCTCCGCCCTTCGCGCTCTGCTCGATGTGCTTGCTCCAGTCTACGGGCAGCTCCAGGAGGCGGATGGTGTGGCCGGTAGGCGCCGTATCGAAAATGATGACATCATAGCTGCCGGGCGCGCCCCTGTCCTCGGTGCCCTCACCCGCCATGAAATCGACGAACCGATCGAAGGAGGCGATCTCGGTCGTGCAGGGCGAGTTGAACTGCTCTTCGAGCACCTTGATGACGTCCACCGGCATGACCGAGCGCATCGGGGCGAGGATGCGCTCGCGGTACTCCTCGGTCGCCCGGTCCGGATCGATCTCCATTCCCCACAGGTTTGCCACTCCGAGGGAGGTTACGCGGTGTCCGATCGGGCGCTCGAAGACGTCGGCGAGGTTCGAGGCCGGGTCGGTCGTGACGATGAGGGTTTTCAGGCCCTGCTCCGCGTAGCGGACGGCGCTCGCGCACGCCATCGTGGTCTTTCCGACCCCGCCCTTTCCGGAGAAAAAGAAGAACTGGGGCTTTGCCATCCCGCTATCCCGCCGCGCCCACGGTGATGAGCTGCACAAGCTCGTCGTACGAAGGATAGGTTCCGTTCTTCACGACCTGCCCGTTGACCGTCGTCACGGGAAGGACCTGGACTCCATGCTCCTTCAAGAGAGCGAAGACCGCGGGGTTCTGCATGAACTTCGGCCCCTGCTGGCTCAAGAGGTAGCGCTCGACCCGTGCCTGCTCGCCGCGCTCCTTGCGCAGCCGCAAGATCGCGTCGTTGATGTCGAGAAGCGCGGGGTCGATGGTCGGCCCGCACAACCCGCTCGGACAACACATCGGCGGGTCGAAGATCTCTATTGTGACCGCCGGGGAGCTCCCGTTTTGCCCAGCCATTTTGGCTACTCCTTCGCCGTCGACGCTTCTTGTCGGAAAGTCGCGCAGTGGCGTTGACTCACGCAGTAGGTTAGCTGTATGCTAATATGCGCATTACGGCATACATCTTACTTCGGCCGACCATGATCGTCAAGCGAAAAAGAGGGACAGGCGCATGGGCACACAGGAGTATCACGTGCATCTGACGCGTCAGGTGGACGCGGTTCGAACGGTTTCGACGGTCAGAGATTTCTCGCTCACGATGGGCTCTCGTCGCGGCGATCCCGCCGCTGGATTCAACGCGGTTGAGACGCTTTTGTCCGCGGTGGGCGCATGTTTGACGACGAGCCTCGGCATGGTCGCGGAAATGAGCCGGGTGGTGCTGTGCGAGATCGAAGTGGACGTTGCGGGGACACGGCAAGACAAGCCGCCGGCCCTTACCGATGTACGTTTCGTGGTCGCGGTACGCACAAGCGCGTCCGACGAAAAGCTGCTGCGGCTCTTGTCGCTTGCGGAGCGCAACAGCACCGTCGTCTCGACGTTACGTCTGGCCATACCCGTAACCGGAGAAATCGTGCGGAAATGAAGCGAGGCCTGGGGGGCCGCCGCGAGATAGCGTCAGGTCGACGCAAGAGCTCTTCAAGGTCGGGACGCGGCGAGAGTGACCGGCGAAGAGCGGCGGCGAGTCTTGCTTGACAGTATGCCCTTTATGGCATATATTGACAGCCGTCGAGGGTGGATCATCAGATCGATCCGTTTCAAGGAGGGGCTGAGTGCTCCGGGAAGTTGAGATTCTCAAGGCCCTATCGGACGAGCCCCGCTTGCGAATGGCGCGGATGCTTGCGGAAACCGCACAGTCCCTGTGCGTCTGCGAGATGGTGAACGCTCTGAACATGCCGCAGTACGTGGTTTCCAAGCACCTTGCGATCCTGCGCGGCGCCGGGCTGCTTGACGTGGAACGGCGGGGAACCTGGGCCTACTATTCTGCCCGCCGCGAGGACCAAGAAGTGGGACCGTGGCTTGAGTTCGTGCGAAAGGCCTGTACAGGGAAGGTGTATGAGGACGACGCGAAGCGACTATCCGCGCGACTTACCCTTCGGGCGGGAGAGCGATGCGTCGTCGGATTCGTAGGCGAGGAGCAGTTCGTCAAGTTGGTGCGAAGTCGCAAGAAAGGAGTCCCGGCATGATCGCCGATCCGTATTTGGACGAGCGAACGCGCGAGCTCATCGGAGTGGGGGCGGCGGTTGCCGCGAACTGCCTGCGCTGCGTGCGCTACCATCTGTCGCAGGCCTCGAAGGCCGGCTGTCCGCCGGAGGAGATCAGCGAGGCTGCTGAGATCGCGGAGATGGTCAAAAAGAGGCCGTCCGACGACATGACGCGACTGGTCGCGGATTTGGTGGCTCGAGAGCGTGAACGGGTCACGCGAGGAAACAAATCGATGGAGGAGAAGCGTAGAGATGCCAACCTATGAGTTTCGGTGCAAGGCGTGCGACAATTACTTCGAGGTGGTAACGTCGATGGCCGAAAAGGCGCGCAGAGAGCTCGAACATGAGATTGTCTGTGAGCGGTGCGGCGGCACTGACGTCGAGCAAGTCTTTGGCGGGTTCTCCATCTTGTCGGGTGCGTCGGTCAAAGGAAGCGCAGCGGACGGAGGCTGCTGTGGCGGAGGAGCGTGCAGCTGCAGCTGATACGGTGGGCGGAGGCAAACCCTCCCCCTTTGCAGTCACAACCGCAGCCAGCGTCGTGGGCAGTGAGGTGCGGTGATCGTCCCGTGCCGCACAAGCGCGCCGGCAGGAAGCAGCCGCACGGATGGATCATGACCGAGCCCGAGAGCTTGCCTTTCCCAAAGCTTTCTGGTGTTTCTCGAGTCTATTACGCACGACCCGCTCCACCCCTTCGGTCACGGTCTTGTAGCAATCGCAAGAGACCCGATAATACACCGAGGTTCCCTGTTTGCGATCCTCTTCGATGACGCCGGCAGCCTTGAGGATTGAGAGGTGTTTCGAGACCGTCGAGGTGTCGGCGCCTACCATCTCCGTCAGCTCGCACACGCAATAGGGCTTCTCTTCGAGCTTCTCGACCATGAAAAGCCGGCTTGGATGGGCGAGCGCCTTGAGTACCTCGGCGCGCGATTGACTTCGCAGTTTTTCGTTTTCGGTCATTTTCAGCTCCTTGGCGAATCTACCAATAATACGCGAGCCCGTCAAGACTGGGAGTCAAGCTCGGTTCGCCGCTTCAGTGAAGGCGCTCGGTATGATCGGTGAGATTACCTGCAAGATAGGCCGCGATGGCCTCGTCGATCTTCTCGATATCGGTGATGACAGGAGTGATCCCCGCCTGCTTCAGGCTTTCGTATGCCCCCGCGCCCATTCCTCCGGCAAGGAGCACGCTGCAGTCGGTAATGGTCGATGCCATCCGTCCGTGACGCTGCCGGGACTCAGAGTCGAAGCCGTGGCCGAGCGCGCCTTCGCCGTGATGTTCGTGCTCGTGAACCTGTCCGGCAAACTGCGCGTGTCCCGCCTTGTCCCGCCGTTCCCGGTTGACCGCCGTTCCTTTGTCGACAGTTACGACTAGATAGTGGAGCGCCCTGCCGAAATGACGGCTGATCGTCTGTCCGTTGTCAGTAACTACTGCGATTTTCATTGAAACCTCCATGCTGCAATTCGATGTCACGTTCCGGCGACCTTGCGGGGTTCGCCGAAGTAGCTGCGCAGCCACCCACTGAGCTTGAGGTAGGATACCAGAAGCACGATTTGAAAGATCGGCATCGTCGCGGCCGGCACTGCAACGAGAGGCGAGAAGGCCATGGTCGCAATGGCGATGGCAGTTCCGTTGTTCTTGCCGGTGCTCGAAAAGACCACCGCCATGTTGTCGCGATAGGTTAGCCCGAGCCGCTTGTTTATCCAAGTGGCGACTGCCAGGGTTATCGCCATGAACAGCGCGTTCGGCACTAGGAGGAGGAGGACGGTCTGCCACTTGTCGATGATCATCGTCGCTTTCGCGAGAAAGATCAGAAAGACGATACCGTACATGGCGCTGAGCGAAAGCGCCGGGAAGATCGGTTGAAGCTTCTGAAAGCGACCTTCGCCCAGCAAGCCCACGAGCAGGATCCGCGTGAGGTAGCCCAGGATCATCGGGGCAATGAGCACGGTGAGGATGGTGACGAGCATGTCTCGCATCGGCACCGTCACGTGGTAGTTTGCCGCAAAGAGCGTCATCCACAAGGGTACTGCGACGATGGCAAGCACGAAGCTCAAGGCGACGTTCACAGTCGCGAGCTCGAGATTCCCTTCGGAGAGGCCGGTGTAGCCAATGCTCATGCTCGAGCAGGGCACCACCATGACCAGAAGAAAACCGAGCGCGAGGAGGGGCTCCCCAAGGAAGGTCCTTGCGAGCACCCAGCCTAGAAGCGGTGCCCACACGAAATTGAAGCCGACCGTGAGCAGAATGCTCTTGACGTTTCTGCCTGCCTTTAGGAGCGCCTCTACTTTCAGGTTGATCATCATCGGATAGACGATGAAGAATACCGCAAGGAGCGTCAGGGTACTGACGAGACGGCTCTTCGCGCCAATCCAGCCCGCGCTCGGGTGGCCGATCAAAAGGCCAAGCGCCATTGCAGCGACCACATAGAGCAGGAGCCATCGGTTCAAATGCTCCTGGAGTGACTTCAGTTTGGACTTCTGCATACGGATCCTTCCCTTCTACCGGAGAATGCGCGCGCCGCGGCAAGCCGCAGCCCGCGCGGTCGCTTCATTCCGCACCAAAACCGGCGGCCGCCCGCAGAAGCGGGGTGAGGGACATCAGGGCCGGGCCGCCGTGC
>DAHVAK010000074.1 GCA_027314665.1 Spirochaetales bacterium | reverse complement strand
GGCAAAGACGACCGCCTCTCCCGTTCCCCGCCGCTGCTCCAGCAGCTCGAAGACGGTCTGGTTGTAGAGGTAGGTATAGAAGTTGTGCATGCGCTGTGGATCCGATCCGTCGTGATAGAGGACGTCGGTGGGAATCCGCTCGCCGAAATCGGTCTTGAAGGTGTCGACCCCCATGTCGAGGAGCGCGCTCAAGCGCTCGGCGTACCAGCGCCGCGCCGCAGGGTTGGTGAAATCCACAATCCCCATGCCGGGCTGCCAGAGATCGGTTTGCCAGATGTCGCCGTTCGTCCGCTTCAGGAGATAGCCCTCCCTCGCCCCCTCGGCGAAGAGCCGCGAGCGCTGGGCGATGTAGGGATTGATCCATACGCAGATGCGGAGGCCCCGCGCCTTCAGGCGCCGGATCATCCCTTCGGGATCGGGGAAGGTTCGGCGGTCCCAGGCGAGGTCGCACCAGTTGAACTCCCGCATCCAGAAGGAATCGAAATGAAAGACGTGCAAGGGAAGATCGCGATCCGCCATCCCTTGGATGAAGCCTGTGACGGTCGCTTCGTCGTAGGAGGTGGTGAAGGAGGTCGTGAGCCAGAGCCCGAAGGACCAGGCCGGCGGCAGGGCGGGACGCCCGGTGAGGGCCGTGTATCTCTGCAAGATCTCCTTGGGGGTCGGCCCGTAGATCAGGAAGTATTCCAGCGACTCGCCGGGAACGCTGAACTGAACCCGAGTCACCTTCTCGGAGGCTACCTCAAAGGAGACCGGTCCGGGATGGTTGACGAACACCCCGTACCCGCGGTTCGTTAGGTAGAAGGGGATGTTCTTATAGGCCTGCTCGCTTTCGGTGCCTCCGTCGGCGTTCCAGATGTCTGCGACCTGGCCGTTTTTCGCGAAGGCGGTGAACCGCTCGCCGAGCCCGTAGACCATCTCCCCGACCCCAAGCCCAAGCTGCTCGTGCACGAATCGGCCCTCATCCTGGTGCTCGATGTAGCCCATCCCCTTCGCCCCGCTCGCGGTCACGGTTCGGCCTTCGGCAAGGAACGCGAGGCGCCAGGGCCCCCGGCGAGCGAGCCGCGCCATGAGGCGCCCGCTCGTGAGGGAGACCGCTTCCTCCTCCCCGACCACGACGGCGCCGCCGAATCCGCTCGACTGCTCCAGATCAAAGCTCGGGCGTCGTTCAATCTCGCCCGAGAAATGGGTGACCCGTACCCGAATCACCTCCTCAAGCGGCGAGGAGAGCTCGACTGTGAGCACGACCCCACCGAGGGTGTCGCCTCGATCGGCGATGTGTCGCGTCGGAGCGGTGATGGTGAGCGAGGCCGGTCCCGCCTGGATCTCGTAGGCCTCCTGCGGATGATGAGCCCGCACTCCATCGCGGACCAGCCAATAGCCGTTTGTGAATTTCACCGGGGTTTCCTTCTTGGGGGCTTTCTCTTACTTGATGCTTCCCGCCGTAATCCCCCTCGTCAGGGTGCGCTGGAAGAGCGCGAAGAAGAGGATGGCCGGAAGTAGGCCGAGGAGCGCCGAAGCGCTCGTGGTCGTGACGTCCATGCTGTGCTGACCCTGGAGGGTCGAGATCGCGATGGGAACGGTCTGACGGGAGTCGGACACGAGCATGATGAGGGGCAGGAAGAACTCGTTCCAGGTCCAGATGAAGAAGAAGGTAAAAAGGACCGCGAGGGTCGGCATGGTCACCGGAGCCACCACCTGAAAGAGCAGCCGAGTCTTCCCGCAGCCGTCGACGAGGGCGGCTTCGAGCATCTCGCGCGGGAAGGCGCTGAAGACGCTCGTGAGGAGATAGGTCCCGAAGGCCCCCTGGATCACCATGAAAATCAAGATGACCGAGAGCTGCGTGTTGTAGAGTCCGGCCGCCTTTACGAAATAGTAGAGGGGATAGGCAAGCGCCTCCTGCGGAAGGGTGTTCGCCATGATGAAGATGACGACGAGGGCCACGCGCCCCTTCACCCTTCCGATCCCGAGGGCGAACGCGTTGAGCAGCGAGAGAGTCACGCCGAGCACCGCCACGGAGAGGCTAATGATTGCGCTGTTCGCGAGCTTGTTCGTGAAGTCCACCCGATGCCAAAAGCCGATGAGACCCTTGAGGTAGAGGCCGACGGGCAGGGAAAGCGGACCCGATGCCGCATACTCCGAGGGGGTCTTGAAGGAGTTCAGGGCTACGAGGATGAAGGGAAAGAGCATCAGGAGAAGGACTGCGGCGAGGGCGGTGACGGCGAGGTACCTTCCGATCGTCCGCCCCACGGGAGGCTTTCGTCGCGACATCAGAATCCTCCCTGTTCTTCCTGACGCGTCTGGGAGCGAATGAAGAAGATTGTCAGGAGGAGAATGATGATGGCCATGATCGTGGAGATGGCCGATCCGTAGCCGACCTGCGCGGTCTCAAAAAAGTTCACGTACGAGAAGTAGGAGGGCACGATCGTCGCATTCCCCGGTCCGCCGCGGGTGAGCACGTAGATCTGCGCGAAAAGCTTCAGAGAGTAAATGGTAGTCGTGAGAACCACGACGCTGATCTCAGGTCGAATGAGCGCGATGACAATCCGGAATCGGTGGTACCAGGAGGCTCCGTCCAGCGCGGCGGCCTCGAGGATCTGGGGATCAATGCGCTGGAGGGCGGCCATGAAGATTACCAAGGGGTAGCCGATTTGGAACCAGATCATGATCACCATGACGGTCGGGAGGGCCGTCGCTTGGCTGCCGAGCCAGTTCAGCGCGAGCGCTCCCAACCCGACGTGTTTCAGGATCCAGTTCAGGGCGCCAAAGGTCGGGTCCAGGATCCAATCCCAGACGACGCCGGCGATGGCCACCGGCAGAATCTGCGGAAGGTAGAAGCCCCCCCGAAAGAAGTTCACGATGCCTCGGTGAAAGTTCTTTGCCATCGAGTCGAACAGGTAGATCGCCAGAAAGAGCCCTACGATGGTGGGAACAACCGTGACCGCGAAGATCAGGATGAGGTTGTTGCGAAAGGAGGCCCAGAAGACCGAGTCGTCGAGCGCTCGGAGGTAGTTGGCGAGCCCGACCCAGATGGGTGTGCCGACTCCGCTCCAGCGCGTGAAGCTCGTGGCGATATTCATCAGGAAGGGAGCGAGGATGATCACAAAAAGACACACCATTCCCGGAATGAGAAAGACCCAAAATCCCTTTGCCCACGTGGGCCTGCCCTCTGCCATGCCTGCGCCTCTGTGCCTAACGGAGGGCGGCGCCCCGAATGAGGAGCGCCGCCGCTTGGATTTGCCCGACGGGCCTATTGTCCACCCTGCTGGTAGGACTTAGCGATGGCGTCCAGAAACTGCGAGGGGCTTGCCGAGCCGCTCATGAGGCTCTGAACGTTGGAAACGAGCACGTTGTAGTAGCCCGGAACCGGCCAGTCCGGATAGAAGGCGAGCCCGTCCTGCTTGACCAGGTCGTTGAAGGTTCCGATGAGCTCCTTCGCCTTCGGGTCGGTGATCTGGGTGAGATCCGCGGCGACCGGGATGCCTCCCGAGTTGCCGAGGAGGGTCTGATTCTCCTTGCTCAGGGTGATCCCGATGAAGTCGTAGGCCCCCTCCTTGTTCTTCGCCTTGGCTGGCACGACCCAGAGATTGCCGCCCGAGCCGGGGTCATAGGTGTTCCCCGGGAAGAGGAAGATGCCCCACTTGAAGTTCTTGATCTCGTTGATCAAGGAGCCGTACCACCAGCTTCCCGAGATCATCATCGGGAACTTCCCGCTTTCGAAAGCGAGCCCCATGTCCTGGGCCTTCATCCCGATCGCTTCTTTGCTGATGTAGCCCTTCTTCATCCACTGAACCATCGTCTCTGCGCCGTAGGTGAAGGCGGGATTGTGGAAGTCGACCGTGCCGGGGGTGATCTTCTGGTAGGTGTCGATGAGCTGCCGATCGGCCTTGCGCAGGGCGAGCTCGTAGAAGATCTGCTGGGCGGGATACTCCGCCGCGGCTGCCGCGATCGGCGTTATCCCTGCCTTCACGAAGGTGTTCATCGCGGCCTCGAGCTGGTCGAAGGTCGTCGGCACCTGAACGTGGTACTTATCGAAGAGATCCTTGTTGTAGTAGAGCATGACGTATTCGCCGTAGTCCGTGACCCCGTACCAGTTGCCGCTTCCCATGATCCCGTCCGGGCTGTACTTGCAGACCGTCGCGAGGCTGGGGGGGAGAATCTTGTCCCATCCCCGCTTCTCGACGACCGGGGTGAGATCGGTGAGCAGCCCCTCCTTGGAGATGAGCCCGGCGGTCGCGTTGCCCTTGTTGTACTCCATGACGTCGGGAACCTGATCCGAGTTGAGAATCATCGGGGCGGTCTGCTGGATCTGCTCAAAGCCCTTGCTCTCGAACTCGACCTTCACCCCGGGGTGAGTCTTCTCGAACTCGGCCATCGCGGCAGACCAGGCGATTCCCATGGCGCTGTTGCCGCCCTCGTAGTGCCATACCTTCAGCACCTTCGGCGCGCTCTTGCCGGACGAGCAGCCCACGAGAAGGGCGGCTCCGAACAAGATCGCCAGCGCGAGCGTAACCGCCGGCGCCTTCAGAAGCTTGCTAACCATCTGTTCCTCCTTAAGGAAACGTGCATGCGAACCCGTACCGATCCCGTGCGCAACGCGCCGGAAAACGGTCCTCAGATCAAGGATCAATCATCGCCGCGCTCGGGCGGTTCGCGGTCCGGTGCTGCCCCGCACCGCGAGGGTGCAGGGAACGAGGACCTGCGAGATCTCGCCCCCGGGGCTCTCGATTTGCCGGATCAGCTGCTCCACCCCGAGGCGCCCGAGCTCGTGGCTCGGAACCTCCATGGTCGTGAGCGGCGGGACGAAGAGCTCCGCGGTTCGTGAGGACGAGATGACGGAGACCAGCGAGAAATCCGCGGGGATTCGCAAGCCCCTCTCTCCCACCGCGCGAATGACCCCCGGGAGGGCCCGGTCGTTCATCGCCACGAGGGCCGTAATCCCGGAACCCTCCCCGCACAACCGCCGGCAGCTTTCGTAGCCGTCGGAAGGGGTGGCGTGAGAAAAGCAGGAGAACCCCTCGATGCCGCGCTCCGCCGCCGCCTTGAGAAAGCCCTCCTGCGCTCGCACGGCCGGACCGTATCCGGACTCGTAGATCTCCTGCGACTGGTTGAGAAAGGCGATCTTCTCGTGCCCGAGCTCCGCGAGGTACGCGACGACCTCGCGCAGGGCCTGATCGAAGTCGATGTCGGCATAGCTCAAGGAGGCGTTGTTCTCGCAGCGCCCGATCATGGTGAAGGGCGTTCCGGTTTCGCCCAAGACCCCCACCCGCTCGTCGCGCACCCGCACCTCCATGAGAATCAGCCCGTCG
>DAHVAK010000073.1 GCA_027314665.1 Spirochaetales bacterium | reverse complement strand
GGCAAAGGACGAGGTCCGCCACTACGGAGAGGCCGTCGCAGCGGTGGCCGCCGACACCCTCGCCATTGCCCGCACGGCGGTCGATCTCATCGAAGTCGACTACGAGGTCCTGCCCGCGGTCCTGAACCACGTTGCGGCGCTGGAGAAGGACGCCCCCCTCGTTCATCCCGACCTCGGAAGCTACGACTACGTGAAGGAGGTCTTCACCCCGATCCCGGGCACCAACATCGCGAATCTCACCAAGCTCCGCAAGGGGGACGTCGAGAAGGGCTTTGCCGAGGCGGAGTGGGTGGTCGAGCGGGAGTACACCAACCCCTCGGTGCAGCACGTCCCGATGGAGACCCATGTCGCGATCGTGGAGTGGAAGAGCGGCGACCAGATCACCATCTGGACCAGCGCCCAATCCCCCTTCACGGTGCGGAATCTCTTCTGCTACACCTTCAAGCTCCCCTTGAACAACGTTCGCGTCATCGTTCCGCACGTCGGCGGGGGCTTCGGCGGGAAGGCCGGCATCCATCTCGAGCCGCTCGTCGCCTGCCTCTCGCGCAAGGCGGGCGGAAGGCCGGTCAAGTTTCAGGCCTCCCGCGAGGAGGAGTTCAGCCTGCTGCCCTGCCGCAGCGCGCTTACCTACCGGATCAAGACTGGGGTGCGCTCCGACGGAAAGATCGTGGCACAACAGATGACGATGTATTGGGATGCGGGGGCCTACGCCGACTACGCGGTCAACGTTACGCGGGCTTCGGGCTACTCCGGGGCGGGTCCCTACGAGATCCCCAACGCCTGGCTCGACGCCTACACGATCTACACCAACAAGCCCTACGGCACCGCCTATCGAGGTTTCGGCCACGTGGAGTTCCACTGGGGGCTTGAGCGCCACATGGACTTGGTGGCACGCGCCATCGGGATGGACCCCCTGGAGTTTCGGCGCAAGAACGCCCTGCGCTCCGGCTCGATCACCCTCACCGGGGAGAGGATAAGCGAAAACGCGGGCAACGTGGTGAAATGCATCGACGCCGCCGCCGAAGCGGTCGGCTACGGTCGGCTCACACCGGAAGAGAAGGCGCGCGAGAAGGCTACCGGCTGGAAGATCGGCAAGGGGGTGGCCGCCCTCCACAAGGCGCCGGCTATGCCGCCCTTCACCGCCACGGCGGTCGTCGTGAAGATGAACAGCGACGGCTCGGTGAACGTGAACCTCGCCCTCACCGAGATCGGCCAGGGCTCCGCGACCGCGATCGCCCAGATCGTCGCCGAGCGCCTGCGCTTTCCGCTCGACAAGGTCAAGGTGGTCATCGAGAAGGACACCGACCACGATCCCTACGACTGGCAGACCGTGGCCTCAAAGGGGCTCATCCTGAGCGGGAACGCGGCGCTGCTCGCCTGCGCGGATCTCCTTGCGCATGCCTACGAAGTCGCCTCGCAGGTCCTTCGCGCCGAGGTGAGCGATCTCGATCACGACGAGACGAAGATCTTGGTTGCCCATTCCCCGGCCCGCTCGGTCACCTTCGCCCAGCTCTCGGTGGGTTACGCCTATCCGAACGGAAATGGGATCGGGGGGCCGCTGGTAGGGGTCGGGCGCTACATAGCCCAGGGGCTCACCAATCTCGACAAGGAGACCGGGCAGGGGCTTCCCGCCCTCGACTGGACCTACGGGGCTCACGGGATCGTCGCGGAGGTGAATCCGGAGACCGGGGAGTACCGAGTGCTCAAGGTGGCCTCGGTCTTCGATGTTGGCAAGGCCATCAATCCGCAGGTGGTGCGCGGGCAGTGCATCGGGGGGATGATCCAGGGGCTCGGGACGGCGACCTGCGAGGGCTACATCTACGACGAAGAGGGACACCTCCTGAACCCCTCCTTCACGGACAACAAGATCCCCACCGCCCGCGATCTGCCCGAGGAGATCGAGAGCTACGTCGTGGAGACCCCGCAGCTCGACGGTCCCTTCGGGGCCCGCGGGGTCGGGGAGCATCCGATGATCTCGGTCGCCCCGGCGCTCGGAAACGCGATCCAGGGGGCGACCGGAGCCGAGCTCCTGCACATGCCCATGCGCTTCGAGGATGTCTGGCGCGCCATCCGCAACAAGGAGCCGATCGACAACTGGATCACCAAGAGCCCGAGCGGCTCCTGCCGCTCGGCCCCCGAGCTGCGCCGCCACACCCCGGACCGAGCGGCGGAGCCGTAGGCCGTCGTTCCGGATCCTGCCCACGGTTTTTCGGCTCGCAGTGTCACGGAGAGTCCACGCGGGCGATCTCTCAGGGAGGCGAAAGGAAATGAAGAGGGGCGTCTTTGCGCGAGTGGAGGCTCTGCCGGACTCATCGTGGCGAACGCTGTACGCGGTCGGCAGCCTCCTCGCCCTGCTCTACGTAGTCATGATCGTCGTACCGATCGCTCTCCTCATCGGTGCGCCGCAGCCGCCGGCCTCGGGAGGCGCGGCCGTCCTTGAGTACATCGCCTCGCACAAAGGGGTCTACCTCACGGAGCTCGTGTGTTTCGTTGGCCTGAGCGTTCCGGCCCTCGGGGTGTTCCTGGCCGTCTCGGTATCCCTCAAGGAAGTGAGCAAGAGCGTCGCCGCGCTCGGCGGCTTGATCGGAATTGTCTCCGAGATTGTGGCGCTCGCCCTAAACGCGAGCCCCCAATCCTTGAGCGGACCCCTCGTCTATCTGAGCGATCAATACGCGACGGCGGGCGCGGCCCAGCGCGCCGCACTATCAAGCGCCGCCGAGGGCTACCTCGCTTCGGCCAACGCGGTTTCCTCCGCCGGAATCCTTACCGCGTTGGCGATTTTGCTCCTGTCGCTGTGCATGGCGCGGGGCGTCTACCATCGCGGGATTGCCGTGTTGGGAATAGCGACCGGCGTGATCGGAATGCTCTTCGAGGCGATCCGCCCGCAGCTCGGCGCCCTCTATGGCCTGTACGGCATACTTCTTTTCGCCTGGTTCG
>DAHVAK010000066.1 GCA_027314665.1 Spirochaetales bacterium | reverse complement strand
TCGCGCTTGCCGAGGCGCTCGAGGCGGGCTCCTACCGACTCCATATCGACTTCTCCGGGAGCTTGAACGACAAGCTCCGCGGCTTCTACCGCTCCCGCTACGAGGACGCAAGCGGACGCCCGCGGGTGATCGCGGCCACCCAATTCGAATCGACCGAGGCCCGCCGGGCCTTCCCCTGCTTCGACGAACCGGACCTGAAGGCGGTCTTCGCCGTGACCCTCGTCGTAGAGCGTGAGCTTTTCGCGGTGTCGAACGGCCCGATCGTCTCCGATACCCTCGATGAGGGCGGCGCCCGCACCGTTCGCTTCGCCGATACGATGCGGATGTCCACCTACCTCGTCGCGTTCGTCGTGGGACCGCTTGAGGCGAGCGAGGCAGTGGCGATCGACGGGATCCCGATCCGAATCGTCCATCCCATCGGCCAGGGTCGACTGACGCGCTATGCCCTGGAGGTGGCGCGATTCTCGCTTGAGTTCTTCGCCCAGTACTACGCCATCGCCTACCCCGGCGACAAGCTCGATTTGGTTGCGCTGCCGGATTTCGCGATGGGCGCCATGGAGAACCTCGGATGCGTCACCTTCCGGGAGACCCTCCTCCTCGTCGACCCGCAGACGGCGACCCAGGGCGAGCTCAAGCGCTCGGCGGAGGTCGTCGCGCACGAGCTCGCGCACATGTGGTTCGGGGATCTGGTGACGATGCGCTGGTGGAACGGGATCTGGCTGAACGAGGCCTTCGCGACCTTCATGGCGATGAAGGCCCTCGAGGCCTACAGGCCCGAATGGCATCCCTGGGTGGAGTTTTCGCTGGGTCGCTCCGCCGCCTTCGAGGTCGACGCCCTGGAAAGCTCGCGGCCCATCGAGTATCCGGTCGAATCTCCCGCGGACGCCGAAGGGATGTTCGACGTCCTCACCTACCAGAAGGGGGCGGCGGTCCTCCGCATGCTCGAGCGCTACCTCGGCGAAGAGAGCTTCCGAAACGGCATTCGCGCCTATCTTGCGAAGCACAGCTACGGCAACACCGAGACTCAAGACCTTTGGGCTGCGATCGAGGAGGCCTCCAAGGAGCCGGTCGAGCGGATCATGACCACCTGGATCTTCCAGCTCGGCTTCCCGCGCGTACGCGTGGCGCGCGCCGGCGGGCAGGCGAACGCCCGCCCGGAAGGAGAGCTCGGTGCGCTCCGCTTCGCACAGGAGCGCTTTCTCCTCGGGCGGCTCTCGGAGCCGCGCGCCAAATCGAAGGCGTCAGGCGGACCGGAGGCGCGCGCGACGACCGACTCCGACGGCAGGCAGGAGTCTTCGCCTTCGGCGCGCCGCGAGGAGGCAAGCCCGCGCTGGGCCGTTCCGCTTCTCCTTCGCCTCGCCACCGCGACCGGCACGACGACGCAGCGGGCGCTCCTCGACGGCGCGCAGCTCGACCTCCGATTGAGCGAGCCGGCGCTCTACGTCGTGGTCAACGCCGAGGCCACCGGCTACTACCGGGTCTCCTACGACCAGGAGCTCTTTCGCGCGCTCACGGGGCGGCTCTTCGAGGCCCTCGCACCGGTTGAGCGCTTCGCCCTCCTCGACGACGCGTGGGCCATGGTGCTCGCAGGCGAGCAGTCTGCCGACGCCTTTCTCGCGCTCGCCGCGACCTTCGCCCCGGAGACTGACGTCGACGTATGGAAGGCGCTCGTCGGGGCTCTCGGCCACCTCTCGAGGCTGGTCGACGGGGAGCCCCTTCGAGCGCTGCGCGAGACTTTCGCGCGCCTCCTTCGCTCCCCTCTCGAGCGCGCAGGCTGGGAGCCGCGACCCGGGGAGCCGCTTCGCGACCGCGAGCTACGCGGGCTCCTGGTGGAGGCCCTCTGCGTCATCGGTCTCGATGAGGCGGCCCTCCTTCGCGCGCGCGGCCTCTACGACCGGAGCCTCATCGGTCCGAGCGCAGTGGAGCCCAATCTCGCCGCGGCGGCGCTCGCGGCGGTCGCCTCCACGGGGAAGGCGGGCGACTACGAGCGCTTCGTCGCCCAGTCGAAGCGGGCGCCCACCCCGCAGGAGCGCCTGCGCTATCTCTACAGCCTCGCTGCCTTTCCTGGAGGCGAGGAGCTCGAGCGAACCCTCGCGATGACCCTCAACGGCGAGGTTCGAACCCAGAACGCGCCCTTCCTCCTCGGCGCGGCCATGAGGAACCGATACCACGGCGAGCGGGCGTGGAGCTTCATCCGCGACAACTGGGAGGCGATCACCGCGGCCTTTCCCTCCAACACGATCGTCCGCATGCTCTCCGGGCTGCGCGCCCTCTCCCGGCGCACGATCGCGAGCGAGGTGGAGGCCTTCTTCGCCGAGCATCCCGTGCCCCAGGGGCAGATTTCCCTGCGGCAGCACCTGGAGCTGATGATGGTCAACGTCGCCCTGCGCGAGCGGGAGGAGCAGCGTCTCGCCGCCGAGCTTCTGCGGGGCAGAGCCTGATTCGAGATTTCCCTTGTGAGGCGCGCTTTTCGCGCCATGCGCGGCAATGAGCGCGCCCCGAGAGCGCCCGCGGAGGGGGAGCACCCCCGTCGTCGCCTCCCGCCTTGACATCCCCCGCCCGCCCGCGAAAGATGGGAGACCATAGGCAGGAGAACGACACATGGCAACCCTCGAATACCGAAACCTCGACCGGACCGCGGCCTTCAAGAAGCTCAAAGACCTTGCGCGGGTCGATCTGCACTCCGCTCTCACGGTCGAGCGCATCGCCGCCTACTCGATGCCGATGGCCGCAGGGCTTACCTTCAACTATGCGGCGCGGCAGGTCGACGAGAAGATCCTCGCGGTCCTTGCGGAGCTCGCGGCCGAGCAGCAGGTCCTCGCGAAGTATCGGGCCCTTGCAGGCGGCGAGATCATGAACCCCGGCGAGGGACGAATGGTCCTTCACCATCTCCTTCGCGGTCAGCTTGGGAAGGAGGTGGTCTCCGAGGGTAAGAACCTTCGAGTCTTCTACGAAGAGCAGCGCGGGCGCTTCACCCGCTTTGCCGAGGCGGTGCACGGCGGGAGCATCCGCGGCTCGACCGGCAAGCCCTTCACGACGGTGGTCCAAATCGGCATCGGAGGCTCCGACCTCGGGCCGCGCGCCCTGTACCTCGCCCTGCAGACCCACGCGGCAAGCCACCCCGGCGCCATGAAGATGCAGGCCCGCTTCATCTCCAACGTCGACCCGGACGACGCGAACGAGACCCTGCGCGGGCTTGACTTCGAAAGCTCCCTCTTCATCCTCGTCTCCAAGAGCGGAACCACCCAGGAGACCCTCACCAATCGCCAGTTCGTCCTTGCGAAGATGCGCGCGGCCCGCATCCCGGGGCTCACCCCTGAGCGCCACATGATCGCCGTCACGAGCGAGACGAGCCCGATGGCGAAGTCGAAGGATTATCTCGACTCCTTCTTCATCGACGACTTCATCGGCGGGCGCTATTCGGCGACGAGCGCAGTCGGGGGGGTGCTCCTCACCCTCGCCTATGGGAGCCGCCTCTTCGAGGCGATTCTCAAAGGGGCGCACGAGGCCGACCTGAGCGCCCTCGAGGCGGACATCCGGAAAAACCCGAGCCTCATGGACGCCCTCATCGGGGTCTACGAGCGAAACGTGCTCGCCTATCCGACCACGGCGGTTCTTCCCTACAGCCAGGCCCTCATCCGCTTCCCCGCCCATCTCCAGCAGCTCGACATGGAATCGAACGGAAAGAGCGTGAGCCGCTCCGGAGAGCCGCTTGCCTACGCGACAGGTCCCATCCTTTTCGGAGAGCCCGGCACCAACGGTCAGCACTCCTTCTACCAGCACCTTCACCAGGGCACCGATCCGGTCCCCCTCCAGTTCATCGGGTTCCAGGAGTCGCAGGACGACTTCGATCTGGTCACGGAGGGCGTGACGAGCCGCACGAAGCTTGCGGCGAACCTCGCCGCCCAGATCGTCGCCTTCGCCCTCGGCAAGAGCGACGCCAACCCCAACAAGGGCTTCGCCGGGAACCGCCCGTCGAGCCTGATCTACGGACGGCAGCTCACCCCCGAGTCTCTTGGCGCCCTGCTTGCCCACTACGAGAACAAGGTGATGTTCCAGGGCTTCCTCTGGAACGTCAACTCCTTCGACCAGGAGGGGGTGCAGCTTGGCAAGGTCCTCACGAGCAGGATCCTGAAGGGCGACGGGCTCGATCCGGTCATTGCGGCCTACGCGAAGGTGCTCGGGGTGATCTAGCAAGTTGCTGACAAACTTTGGAGGTACCTGCCAAAACGGCGTTTTCACGAACCAATTTCGGGCAAGAAACCATCATAACGATCAGCGAACAAAGCTGGTGGAAATAACTCCTGCGGGACGGGCAGTGCTGACTGCAATTTACCAACGAAATAAGGAATGGTCCCAACGGGTTCAAACTCGACTGGACCTGGAAATGTTACTGGGAGTCATTGAAGAGCTTGAACAAATCGGACGCCTCCTGGAGGAGAACATCTGATGGATGGGATATTCACGGCGACAATCATCAAGGAGGAGGTCAAAGGTGGATGGACCTCTGTGCTTTGGCCCGATTCCGCTACCTATCTAGGTACGGGCAAAGCGGCCAAGGTCGAGGGGACAATGGATGGTCACGATTTTCAGGCGACCTTTCTTCCCTGGGGTGGTGGCTCGCACATGCTTCCGATCAAAGCATCCCTCCTGAAAGTCCTCAAGAAGCAACCTGGGGACACGGTCGAGGTCCGGCTGCGCAGAACCCCGGAATCCTCGGCAAAAACTCACGGCGAAACGTCAGCCCGCTATTGGCTTGAATGACTATAAAAGGAGATACCGATGGTAGTTCGCTGTTCCTGTGGCCGGGTAGAGCTCGAAGCCAAAGGCAAGCCTATCCTGACGAGCGCGTGCTACTGTGACGATTGTCAACGGGCATCACGCCAATTGGAATCGCTTCCAGGCGCGCCGCGTCTTCTCGGGGAAGATGGAGGGACTCCCTACGTCCTCTACAGAAAGGACAAGGTCGCCTTCCTGAAGGGTAAAGAACTGCTCCAGGACCACCGCATAGAGGGAGAATCGTTTACGAAAAGAGCCGTGGCGTCGTGTTGTAACTCGGCAATGTACCTTGAGTACGAGAAGGGGCACTGGTTCTCACTCTACCGAGACCGTCTCATCGGTCCGATACCACCAGTTCAGATGCGTGTCCAGACCCAGTATAAGCCCGAGGGTGCGGTTCTACCAAACGACGCTCCCGCTTTCAAAGCGTTTCCGCCCCGATTCATCATCAGCCTCCTTCGGACGAGGCTTGCGATGCTCATAGGACTGTGACAACGACGGTTGGGAAACCGGGTAGAATCGACCGTAATCGCAGGACTGAGACCCGAAACCTTCTCTCGGCGGGGAGACGGGAAATGCGAGGCACGCGATAGCAGTAAAGCTTGCCTCTTCCGACACCACGTGACGGGACACTGTCCCCGGCTGGAGCATTGTTTGCTCTGGTTCGCCTGCTTCGTCGGTTCAAAAGGGTAGCTGCGTCATCGCCGAGCATCCTACCGCGAACCGACCCGCGGACTACGCTTTGGCCTCGGATGGGAAGGTAGTCGGAATAGCGGAGGCCAAGAAGCTTACGCTCAGCCCTCAAGGGGTGCCGACCCAGACCGAACGATGCGCACGCGGGCTATCCCGGGCGCGAGTTTGACTTCAACGGCAACCGCGCCTGCGTCCCTGCGAGATCGAGGCGAACCAAGCCGTCGAACAGGCGATCGGCGACGACGTCAAGCCGGCCGTCCAGGCGCGAAAGGAACGGGATTTTCCTCGCACTCTATTGTTGACCATTTGGCACGACTCCTTCCCCCCGGCCTGAACGTCTGAATCGCACGTACCCCAACCGTTTCAAACGTTCCGCTCGTATTTGGTCAGGTCCTCGTTGATTCCGACCAGCCGGAACACCTGGCCTCCTGGGGCCTGGAAGTAGAGGTGCGGGTCCGGCACATCGAGCACCTTGACGCCGAAGGCAGTGATTTTCTGCCGCATGGTGTCGACGTCGTCGGTCTTCAGCTCCAGGAAGATCGCCTTCAAGAACTCCTCATCGCTCAACGGTTTTCCGCGGCGTAGGTCACGCCCTAGTCGACCTCCTGCCCGCCGCACTCGAACCGCCGAATGATTGCCAAGAACCACCTTTGCCATGATCGCTTTTTAATCAAGCGCTTCAGTCGCGCTCACCTTATCTTTCGATAACCTTGAACAGCCCCACCTACTTCTTCGTGCGCGGAGCACCGTCAAATTGGCCGGAGAAATCTCCTAGGAAATAGGTCCAACCCTTCTCATGTGATCTTCCTCTGTCATTGTCCGGGAGACCGGAATGCACGAGGGTCATGAGGGTCTCTTCGCCCTTTTTCTCGAAGGTCACGGTAACGGTTGACTCCTCTCCCAAGGTGTTCGGCGACACCCAGGTATGCCGAATCCGGCTCGGCCGTGCTACCTCGGTAAACCGCCCGTAATGTGGAGTGCCCCTCATGAGCCAGTAGAAGAACCCGTCTACTTCCGGATTCAAGAGCAGCTTGTCATGCTCATGCCAGGGATTGCCCGGGATCTTCGGGTTCAGCCACCCATCGAACACCTCGCCCGCAGGGGCTGGGATGGTCCGTTCAAACCTGT
>DAHVAK010000057.1 GCA_027314665.1 Spirochaetales bacterium | reverse complement strand
CCGCGGCCTACGAGCAGCTCGCCGCGGACTATCCAAAGAGCCCGCTCGCAGAGGATGCCCTCTACCGGCGGGGGGAGCTGCTCTTTCAGAACGGCAAGTACGAGCAGGCGGAGAGGGCCTTCGGCCTCTACCGATCCCGCTTTCCCGACGGGAAGGAGGTGGACGCCGCGCTCTACTGGGGGGGGCGCTCGGCGCTCGCCCGCGGCGAGGATTACGGCGCGGTGCTCCTATGGCAGAAGCACATCGAAAGCTACAAGGAGAGCTCCTTCCGCGCCGACGCGATGGTGCGCACGGCCCGAATCTACGAGGAGCGCGGAGATCTGCGCGCGGCCCTCGATCTCTACAACCAGCTCACGGCGGTCTACCCAAAGGAAGCCTCCGCGGTCTCGGCGGAAACCGCGGCCGCAAAGATCCGCTACCTTCTCCTCGGCGAGTCGGACCGCGAGGCGGAGCTCCTGGTGACGATCGGTAAAGACGGAAGCGGCAGCGCATCCGGGCGAAGGGCGGCGATCGAGCTTGCTCGGATCTACCTCGCGCAGACGGGAAAAAAGCGCGAGCAGGCCCTCCCGCTTCTCCACGGGGTCGTGGGGCAGGCCTCCGCGGACCCCGCCGCCGCCGCGCAGGCTCAGTACCTTCTCGGGGAGTACTACAAGCAGTCAGGCGATGCGAAGCGCGCCGCGAACGAGTTCCTCAAAGCGGCGACCCTCGATCCGAGCGATTCGGATCTGACCGCCTCCTCGATGTACCGGGCGGCCGAGATGGCGGAGAAAGCCGGCGATCGTTCGGGAGCTCAGCGCCTCGTCGAGCAGCTGGTCAAGGATTTCCCGAGCTCGGAATGGGCGAGCGCAGGCAAGCGGCTTCTCGGAGGAACCGAATGATGAGCCACGTCCGTCTCGTGCTTAGCAGGGTGCTGACAAACTCAAAGGTACCCGCCAAAACGGCGTTTTCTCGAACCAAATTGGGGCAAGAGGCGATAGAAAACGTCGTTTTGGCAGGGGGTCAATCACTTTGTCGGCACCCTGTTAGGTCCCTTTCCGCGAAATGGTCCCTTGTTGCCGGGCTGCTCGTCCTTGGGGCGGGAGCTCCCCTCTGGGCGCAGTCCGTCGAGCCTTCCGAGCCGGGCATCGTCCTCCCTCCCGTGCTCCTCAAGATTCAGGACGTGTCGCAGGCGAAGATCGATACTCCCCTGCCGAAGGCCGGTGAGCCGACCCTCCCGAGCGCCGGCGTGACGCTGCCGAAGGAGGGCGGACTCCCGACGGAGGTGGCTGCCGCCTACGCGGTCCCCGTTCCGACGGAGGCTGGGGCTTCCGCGGCAGGAGCGAAGGGGCCGCAGTCGAGCTTCTTTAGCGAGGGAGAGATCGGCGTGGGCTCGATGAATCACATCATCGGAGATGTCACCCTCTACAAGCTCGGCGCCGATCCCCGCTTCCGCATTCATTTCGCCCACGACCAGCTCGACG
Source organism: Spirochaetales bacterium (assembly GCA_027314665.1). GTDB lineage: Bacteria > Spirochaetota > Spirochaetia > DAHUYW01 > DAHUYW01 > DAHUYW01. Next base: position 17,216 of record DAHVAK010000057.1, on the reverse strand, counting down.
GCTACGGCTTCCGGCCTGCAGGGGCGGGATACTTCAATCGAAGCGATGCCATCGAGGGCTCGCTCTCCTCGAGCGGGGAAGGGCTGTATTCCCTCGATCTGGGCGCCTCCTACGCCGAGAAACAGAACGGGCTGCAACAGCTCAGCTCGACCTTCAACTCCGTCACCCATCGCTTCGTCGCAGGGAACCTTGGGGCGCAGTACCTCAGGCTCAAGCCCGTCACCCTCGACGCTTCGTTTGCGGCCGCGAGCACCAGCGTGACGGTGGCGGGGCCCCAGCCCCTCGGGGGAAACGAGATCGACCTCAATCCCAAGCTCGGCGCGTCGGTCCAATTCGGCGGCGTGCAGCTCGGACTCTCCGGCTTCTACGGCCTCGGACGGACCGCGGCGCTTGCCTCTGGAGGCGGTCTCGGACCGACAACCCAGACTCAACGAGCGGGAGGCTCGCTGAGTCTCCGGGCGGAGCTTCCTCTCTCGCTCACCCTCAAGGCAAGCGCCGGACTGCATTGGGACGATTTCAACGGGCTCATAGTCCCCTTCTCGGTCGACCTAAGCGGCGATTACGGCGACACCGTGAGCTTCAGCCTCCACGGCGGCCAGCGGGTGAAGACCTTGAGCTACGCCGGGGTTTGGCGCGAGCTGCCGTTTCTCTCGGAAGAGGGCGCCCTTCACGGCTCGATCGAGCGCTACGGCGGGGCATCGACGCAGCTGCACTTCGGGCGGAGCCTGGCCTTCGATGGAGGCCTCGAATACACCGATGACACGGCAGCGGTCGTGCCGACCACCTTGGCGGGCGGCGGGACGGGTCTGTTTGCCTTCAGCCAGGTGCCCTTCATCGCGCTATCCCCTTCGGCGGGCCTCTCCTGGTCTCCGACGGAGTCATTCACGCTGCGCGTGGGTTGGAAGGGCTTCTTCCTGAACACGAGCCCCTTCTTTCCCTCGAGCACCTTCACCCTCAATGCCGAGCTTGCGAATCCCTCGACTCGGTACGGAGGAGGCTTAACGGGAAGGTGGGACCTCTATCCGAACGGGGTGCAGCTGCCGGACATGGGGCTCTCGGGTTTCGTTCGCGTCAGCGAAGGGGTGATGTTCACCCTCTCGGGCGACGACTTGCTTTCTCCCCTCATTCCGGGGGGACGAACCCTGTGGTCGAACATCGTGTCGGGCTTCCCCGGCTATTACGACCCCGGTCTGCGCGTCACCCTCGCGACCCATATTTCGCTGTGAAGGCCGAAAGGAGAGGCGCCCGCGGCGACTGCACCTGCTTCGCCGCGCGAGCGGTTTTGAGGCTATATTGAGTAAGGAGAGTCTATGCTGTTCCTAATTCAAAAGGGCGGGGTGGTCATGGTGATCATCATGCTGCTCGCCTTGGTTGCGACTATCGTCATCATCGAACGTCTCATTTTCTTCCGCAAGATCCGCATCGACGAAGAGAAGATGATCAATCGGCTCAAGGCGACCCTCGAGAAGGGTCACTTCGATGAGGCCATGAGCATCTGCGAGAGCAATCCGGCGCCCATGACGAATCTCATGCGGATCGGCATCGAGCATCGCCACTACTCGGAGCAGACGATGAAGGAGGCGATCGTCGCGGGGGCCAATATGGAGATACCACGACTGGAGCGCTTCCTTTCGATGCTGGGAACCATCGCAAACGTGGCGCCCCTGCTTGGCCTTCTCGGAACGGTCATCGGGATGATTCGAGCCTTCGGGGTGCTGGGGGGGAGCCCCGGCAACGATCCAAGCGAGCTTGCTCGAGGGATCGCGCTCGCCCTGCTGAACACGGCCGCAGGGATCACGGTTGCTGTTCCCGCCATCGCCTTCTACAACTACCTCGTGTCGAAGGTCAACCACATCGTCATCCGGTTGGAGAACAAGGTGAGCGACATGGTTCTTCTCCTCGTGCGCAAGGACCTGGTCCGGGAGAACGAGTAGATGCAGTTTCGGCGAAGGCCTCAACCGATATCGGTCATCAACCTCATCCCGATGGTTGATGTCGTCTTCACGATCGTCATCTTCTTCATGGTGACGAGCACCTTCATCGTGACGCCCGCCATCCGGCTCAATCTCCCTCGCTCGACCACGGCGACCTCCACACCCTTGGGCAAGCTCGTCGTCACCGTGGAGGGACCGGACGCCATCTATCTGAACCGCACGCGGTACAACCTCGCAGGCCTCAGCGCGGCGCTCGCCGCCATCGGCCCGACCGAACGCACGGCGATCGACTCGATCGTGCTGAATGGGAATGAAACCATTCCCTATAATCTCGTGATCCAGGTGCTCGATGTCCTGCGGAGGAACGACTTCAAGAACGTGAACCTCCAGCTTCGCCCGGCTGAAACCTCTCCTGGGAGCAGGGCTGGAAGCGCGAGGTAGATCCATGCTTGCGAAAACGAAGCTGCCGGAGCACGAGGATCGCCTGCGACTCGCAAAGGCGACGCTCCTTGCCCTCGGCCTCTATCTCATTCTCTTTCTCCTGATGCTCGGCGTCAGGCCGTCCGCAGGAGGCCCGAGCGCCGAGCTCCCCGGAAGCAGCATCACGGTTCAGCTCGAAGGGACCCCGCAGGCGCTGTCGGTCTCGCAGGCGGCCCTCTCTGCCGCGCAGCCCTCGCGGGAAGCGGAAGCCTCCCGCGGGAGCGCAAGCTCCTCGGCTCGGGGGGCCTCGCTCGCCTCCGCGAGCCAGAGCCAAGGCGCGCCGGCGAATCCCTTCGCGCTTCCCCCCGGGATCAACCTGTCCGGCAACGTCGTCGCCGCGAGCAGCGGAGCCCTCGAGGCCAATCGGGTGATCTACGGCGCCCCGCCTGCGGCTCCCTCCGCGTCCCAGGCGCAGGCATTCTCCCCGCCGGCGGCCCCCGGCGAGGCGGCCCCATCAGCCGCAGCGAGCGGGACCGCCAGCTCGAACAGCGCAGCCGTCCAGGCGCCCTCCGGAGCTCAGGCGGCGGGCTTCGGCGGCGGGACCTCGGGGGAGCTCCCCGTCAGCCCCGCGCAGGCAAGTGCGCCGGGCCCCGCCGGGGGCGCGACCGCCGCAGGCGGCGGGGCCCCTGCGGCAGCGAGCGGCGGCGCCGCCGCGAGCAGCCCGGGCCCGAGCGTCTTCAATCAATCGACCCTCGCCCAGGCGCTCGGCCAGTACGGCGCCGGATACGGAGGAGGCGGCAGCGCCTCCTCTGCGGCCTCCCAGCAGCCTTCCGGCGGGGGAGGCCCGTCGGGCGCCTCTGCTGCGCAGGGGAGCGCAGGGGAGACGGGAGGCTTCCCGATCCGGTGGAGCACTCCCGGGGGGCGCGAGCCCACAAAGGAGCCCTCCCCGCTCGATCTCAGCAAGTACGCGGATGTCCTTCCGCCGCGAACCGTAGTAGGGGTTCGCTTTCAGGTCTCGCCAAGCGGCTACGTCACTCCCTTGCACCTCGTCGGCTCGTCGGGTAATACTGTAGTCGACAGCCTGCTTCTTGGGTGGATGGCACAGTGGAGATTCAAGCCCGTGCCCGGCACCCAGGATGCGCAGGGGAGTCTGGAGTACATCATTCAGGCCACGACGGCGAGGTAGTATGACGATCGATGCGATAGCCTTCGATGCAGACGGTACCCTGTATCCGGACTACCAGATGTACCTCCGCTCGATTCCCTTCTTTCTCGCTCATTCGCGGCTCGTTCGCAAGTTTGGGAAGGTTCGCAGGAAGATCCGCACGGTACGGCCCATCGCCGACTTCCACTGGCTGCAGGCTGAGCTTCTCGCCCATGAGCTCGGCGTTCCCGCGGAACGGGCGGCCGAGCTGATCGATCGTCATATCTATGGAACCTGGGCGAGCCTGTTCAGTCGGATAAGCGCCTATCCATACCTCCGCGGGCTTCTCGAGGAGCTGCGGTACGCAGGCTATCGCCTCGCGGTCCTCTCCGATCTGCCCGTGGAGCAGAAGCTCGGCTACCTGGGACTCGAGGGCTTGTGGGAGTGCGCCTTCACGTGCGAAGAGGTCGGCTACCTCAAGCCCAACCCTGAGCCCTTTCTTGCGCTCGCTGAGCGGCTGCGCCTCCCGCCCGAGCGCATCATGTATGTCGGCAACAACTACGCCTACGACGTCATCGGTGCCTCCGAGGTCGGCATGAAAACCGCACACCTCGCCCGCAGGCCCGTTCCCGGATCGCGGGCGGATTTGACCTTCGCAAGCTACGCCGCCTTCAAGAAGTCGCTCCTCGACTATGTGGAGCATTTCTGAAAAACCCCGTATAATACTCACCGGTGCGTGATCGCGAAGATCGTCGCAAGAAACTGGGAGTAAACTGATGATACTAACGATTGGTAACATCATCACCTTGTTGGTAGTGATTGTTGTGCTGATCATCTATCGCCAGCTCGATCGCAGCAACCGCTCGCTCGACAAGGTCAAGCGCTACTCCGACAAGATCCGGGGCGATCTGTCCGGCTTCGTCGAGGACAAGACGACCGAGCTGAAGAACCTGTCGATCGAGCTCGACGTTCATCAGAAGTCCGCCAAGGAAATCCTCAAGCGGATCACCTCCATCGAAGAAGGCTTGAAGGGAAAGACCGCGGGCTTCGACAAGATCCAGACACGGATAACCGAATACGACAAGGCCTTGAGCGACCTCGTGACCATGACCGCACGCGTCGAGGAGAACCTCAAACGCCTTCATCAGGAGTCGGAGTTCGTCGACATGGTTGGGCGGCACGTGAAGGAGGCGGGCGCCCGCATGGCCGCCATCGAGAAGAGCCTGCCGGAGCTGAAGGAGGAGTTTGCGCGGATCAACGAGAAGGAGCTGAAGGAGGTCGCCGCCCGGGCAGTCAAGGCGACGAAGGACGATCTCCTCGCCATCGAGCGCCAGGTCGGCGAGGCGGAGAAATCGGTGAAGGGTTTCGCGGCCTATCTGACTACACTCGAGGGAAGGAGAGACGCCCTCGAGGCGCAGACCGTCAAGAACCTACAGACTGCCTTCCAGGGTTTCCTCCAGAACGCCAAGGACTCGAGCATCGAGCTTCGCAAGCAATTCGAAACCAACCTGAACGTCCTGCTCGAAAAGGCCAGCTCGAGTGGCGAAGCGGTAACCGACCGCATCCGAATGCTCCAGGGACAGCTTTCCCAGGAGGTCGAGGCGACCGAGCGGGCGCTGCAGGAGAAGCTCGAATCCTTCCAAGAGCGGGTCGGGGCAATCGAGCAGACCTACCAGGAGAACCTGCGGGACGTCTCCGAACGGGCCAAGAGCCTCGAGGACGACGTTTTTGTCCAGCTGCAGGGCCACATCGAGGCACGGGCCCGCGAGGTGCAGAAGCAGCTTGCCGCGGCGCTCGCCGAGACGAAGAACGTCGTCGACGGGTCGCGCAAGGAGTTCTCCCAGATGTTCGGCGAGACTCGCTCACGGCTCGCAGTGTGGCAGGCCGAGATCCAGAAGTTCGCCGAGGATCGGGAAACGGAGCTCAACGGACGCTACGAGCGCTTCACCCACGAGGTGGAGCAGCGCGTCGGCGCCTACGTCGAGCAGACCGACAAGGAGAAGGACGACCAGGAGCGCGAGCTCGCCTCCTTCCTCGCGGAGGTGCGCGACCGGCTGGATGAGCTGAGCAGTACCGTTGACGACAAGGAGAAGAGCTTTCAGGACTCGCTTGAGGAGATCGAGAAGCGCAACAACAGCCTTGCCGATTCAGTGATGGAGCGCTTCGCCGCAAACGTCACCGACTTTGAAGAGCGCATGAACAGCCGCCTGGTCGAGGTCGAGTCGCGGGTCGCCGAATACGAATCCGATGTCTCCTATCGGTTCACGAAGATGGAGGAGGCAAACGTCGACGTCGAGGACCTCGAGCGAAACCTCCGGGAGCTCATGGAAAAGATCAAGGCCAAGGTCCAGGGGGACTTCGATCTCTTCACGAGCCAGCTGGCCGACCGAAGAGCCGAGGAGCGCAAGCGGGCCGAGGCCGAGCTCGCCTCCGTCCACCAGGCGGTCGAAGAGCTCGAGAGGGGGCTCACCGAGCTGACATCGAAAGCCTACGAGAATGTCTCAGCCAAGCTGCAGGTCTTCGAGGACGACTTCTTCGCGGACCTGCGCTCTCGCGAGGAGAATCTCAACGCTAGGCTCGCCGAGTGGCAGGTCGGGATGAAGGAGCGTCTGGCGGAGATGGGATCGGAAGGGGTGCGGATGCGCGATCAGCTCGAACGGGAATACGGCGAGGAGTTGACCGCCAAGCTCGCCGAGCAGCAGAATCGCGTCCTGAAGTCCTACCAGGCCTTCGAGGAGCGGGCCTTGAGCTTCGAAGATGCCATCAAGAAGCGGATGGATCTCTCCGATGGCTCGACTCGGAGCTTCGAAGAGAGCATCCGACAGGAGCTCGTCGAGGCGAGGGAGGCCGCGCAGGCCCTCTTCCGCCGCGAGTTTGCCGAGCACACCGAGCAGATCGACGAGCGGGTGAGGGACTACGGTCGAGAGATCGAGTCGGAGCTCGCCGCCCTCGGCGAGCGGATGAGCGCGAGCAAGCAAGACTTTGCCGCCATGCTCGCGGCGGCAAAGTCCGAGGTTTCCGCTTGGCAGGAGGATGTGCTTTCGCGCACTCAGGAGGCGGAGGCCGAGGTCGCTCGCATGGAAGAGGGGGTGAAGAGCCGCGCCGAGCGGGCGCTTTCATCGGCCGAAGAGATCACCACTGCCTTCCTGACGGAAACCGAGACCAAGACGAAGGCGCTTCGCGAGGAGGCGGACCAGAGGGTCGAGAGCTTCCGGGTCTTCGCGGAGGAGAGCCTCGAGAAGACCGACGCCCTCACCAAGAAGCTCGCGGCGAAGGCCGAGGAGAGCTACCGGGCCCTTTCCGCCAACCTCCAGGACATCGAGCGGCGCACGAAGGAGTTTGCCGCCCAGACCAAGCTCTTCGAGCGGGCCGACACCCTGAAGGCGGAGCTTCTCCGGGCGGTCGAGGAGATCAAGGGCGAACTCGGCAAGGTCCAGGCCGAGGTGAAGGAGATTCGGGAGGCCGAGAAGGGGCTTCAGAAGACAAGGAAGATGGGCGAAGAGGTCTCGGCAAAGCTTGGGAAGTTTCTGGCCGAGAAGCGGCGCATCGAGGTCATGGAGGGCGACTTCAAGAAGCTGCTCTCCATGTCGCAGTCGGTCGACGGCCGTCTCAGCCAGGTGACCGCAAGCCACGATCAGCTCCAGACCATCCAGGCCCAGATCCGTGGCCTCGAAGAGCTCGAGAAAGAGGTGATGGCAAAGTACGAGCGCCTGGAGGGGAAGAAGGAGATTCTCGACGTAACCACCGAGGGGGTCGACAAGAGCTTCCAGAACCTGGAGCGGCTTGAGACAGGTCTCCGCGCGCTCGAAGAGGGGCTCGCATCGCTCTCTCCCCGCGTCGGGGAGGCGAGCGAGCGCATCGATACTCTCGCCAAGAACAAGAAGGAAGCCGATCAGGCGGTGGCCCAGCTTTCGAATCTGGGGGCCATGCTAAAGGAGATCGAGGAGCGGACCGAGAAGATGCAGACCGCGCGCGAGTGGCTTGCCCGAACCGAGACCAGGCTCGAGGAGATTGGGCGTCAGGCCGAAGACCAGGTGAAGTTGCTCGGATCCCTTCTGAAAGAGGAAGGCAAGGCAGCGGGCAAGAAGTCCGACAAGGGCGCTCCCTCGATGTCCACCCGCGACATGGTCACGCGTCTTGCCCACCAGGGATGGAAGGTTCCGCAGATCGCCCAGGCGACGAAGCTGAGCCGAGGCGAGGTGGAGCTGATCCTCGAGCTCCTGCCGAAGACGACGCCGTCGAAATAACCGCCTGCGGCTAGAAGGCCCCCTCTCCTACAGTCAGCTTCAGGGACAGCGAGAGATAGCCGAAGAGGCTGACGAACTCGGTGTTCTGTCCGCCGTAGCTCATGTAGGGCGCGAGGCTCACCGTAAAGTACTGAAAGGGGGTGTAGGCGACGCTCGGGCTGATGACCCCCGAGCCGTCGCTCAGGTTGCCCTCGTAGAAGAGCCCGAGATCTACTCCCGAGCTGTGAATATCGCTCCAGCTCAGCGCCCCGGCAAGGTAGTGCCGTCCGGGTTGGACCAGGTCGGAGAGCGAGAGGAGCGGTCCCGGAGGCTGGATGCCGAGCGCGATCGCGCGCTGCTGGGCCCCGTAGAGGCTAAGCGCCGCCTGCTCCTGGGACGCTTGCGAGTAGCCCTGGCCATTGTAGTAGTACTGCGCGAACAGCGAGAAATGCCAATCGGGCTGGAGGTAGCTGCCTCCGATCGTCCCGCTGAAGTAGGGCGTTGTCGTGTCGGTGAAGGACTGGTAGGGCACGACGAGCGGGAGGGGGGTCGTCGCGAGGGTCGTGAGCCCCTGCTCGACAAAGGTCCGATCCGCTCCATAGCTCACCACCCCCTCTCCGAAGACCCCGATCTTTCCGAAGAGCGAGCCGGTGGCGGTCACCATCGCCTTTGGTCGCTGATTCTTTTGGTAGTAGCCCCCGATCCCGATCTCGTAGTCCCCAACAACGAACTCCACCTTTGGCGCGACGGCAAGGTCGTCCAGGTAGAAGGTTCCCCCTTGCGCGAAGGCCTGGTTGGCGATGACGTACAGGTAGAAATTGTCGACATCGGCGAAGGGGACGTTCATCTTCAGGGCGACCGGGCCCTCCCGCTCGAGGGTCGGCTGGAGCGGGTTGATTGAGGAGAGACTGATGACGTCCGCAGGGCTGAAGAAGTAGCCGACGCCCCAGTTCACGACCTGCTGCCCGACCCGGAAAAAGACCCTCTCCTTGTAGTTCACGTCGGCATACAGCTCGAAGACCGAGATGTTGGGAATCGGAGGCGTCCCGCTCTGCAGCGAGTACAGCGAGCTGAGCGGGGTCGTCTGGGTCTCAGTGACCGACTGAGTGCTCGCGAAGGGGTAGATGGCCCGAAACTTCCCAAAGACCCGAAAGTAGGTGTAGGGCCTCGCGTCGAAGAAGATATCGCCCTCGAGGTTCGGGATGAGCTGATTCGAGGAGCCCGAGGGGAGGTTTGAGAGGTCAGGGTAGGCATTTGCCCAGGTCACGAAGGCGGTGTAGTCCGAGAACAGATAGCCCCCGATCTGCACGCTCGTCGACTGAAGGAGCCCCGTTACGGCGAGCGGCGGCGTCTGCGCCTGGCTCTGGGGAAGGTTTTGGATCATGCCCCCTTCAGGTTCGGCGGAGGGCTCAGCGGGAGGCTGCGCCGCCGGGCTCTTCCCCTGCTCGGGTGCGGAGGGAGCCGATGGTCCGAAGAGGCTGTCGGGGTTTTCCGGAATACCGGCCTGGTCGGTCGACCCGTTCGATGCGGACTGGGCGTGCGCCGTCGACAGCACAGCGAGCGAGAGAACCGCGCCAAGGGCGAGAACAAGCGATCGCTTCACCTTTTTCAGAACCTCCTTTTTTGCGGTGTGCTATCTGTTTACTTGCTCCAGATAGGCCTTCGTGAAGATGTAGTTGGGAAGGGGGGCGGTCGAGAGATCCCGCAGGGTAAGCTGGGTCTTGTTGCCCTTGTCGAGCTCATCGATGAAGAGCATCCGCGAGGGGATATACTGCTCGCCAACCTTCACGTAGTTGGGGTAGTAGGCGCTTCGCATCAGGCGCTTCGACAGGCTGTAGTCCTCCGACTTCAGCACAATCCCCAGATCTTTTCGAATCCACAGGCGCATGTAGGGGTAGGTGACCTCGTCGTTGGTCGCCGAAAGGTCGAGAACATAGACCGGATAGACTCCGAGGGTGCCCTCTTTCCAGCTCGTGACGGTGTAGTCCTCCGCGAGAGAGGTCCGATTGAAGTCGCTGTTCTTCGCGTCGGAGCTCTGGAAGTTCTCCTTGAGCGAGGAATGCGAGAACTCCCTGCTCTGCGGATCATAGAACCAGAGGTTGTTGTCGACCTCGAGGTAGCCCTGTCCCCGCTGGACGTCGGGCGCAAGGATGAGGATCACGAACTTCTTGTCGCGGTCGCGCCGGAACATCTGGGCCTGGATCACGTTCGGGTCCTGTCCCGGCTTCTCCGAGACGATCGTGGCGACCGACGAGAAATCGGTCGGAAAGTTGTTCAGCTCATCGATCTTTGCAAGCATCGCCTTGAAGTTCGGATCGGCCCACAGGGCAGGAACGGTCGCGATGAGCGCAAGGACAGCCATCGCAATCCTTTTTGAAAGCCGAGTCATCTACTGCTCCTTGTTCAGCGGGTGGCGCCCAACGCCGCGGCCGGATTGAGCCTCGCCGCGCCGCGAGCCGGAAAGTAGGCGGCAAGAAGCGTCAGGAGCGCCACGAGGATGATGTAGCCGATCACCTGCAACGGCGAAAGGCTGAAGGTCATGTGACCCTCTTTGAGAAAGAGGAAGAGCGGGCTGGTCGTTCCCCAGTTGATGAGGTGAAGAGCTCCCATGACGATCGCCGCGGCAAGAAGCCCGACTATGGCGCCTCCGAGCGAGAGAAAGAGGGCTTCGAGGAGGAAGAGGTTGCGAACGTTGGTCCGCTGCATCCCGAGGGCGCGCATGGTGCCGATCTCCTTCGTCCGCTCGTACATGATCATGCGGAAGGTGTTGGTGATTCCCACCATGATGATCACGAAGAGAATCAGCAGGATAATGAGGCCCGCCGTGTTGATCGCCGCCACGATCTGGGGAAGGTGAAAGGAGTTCAAGATGTCGTTGAGAGTGAACAGTCGGTAGCGGGTTCCCTGCCACGACTCGTCCTTCGCCTGCTTCATCATCGCCTGCATCGGATTCTGCGACTGGGAGGAGGCGGGCTCTCGCTTGAACATCGAGACCTTGGCCGAGAGGGTGTCATAGAGCGTCTTCGCGGCGAGATCGGTCTGCTGGAAGTTGTCGAGGAAGATCCCGAGGTTCTGATACTCCTGCTCGGGGATGTTGAGGAGCTCGTTGACGTGCTGGATCGTCGCATAGGCTGAGATCGAGCCGAAGAAGCCCGGATCGTAGCTGATCGCGGCTATCTGAAACTCTCCGACGTTTGCCTGGCCGGTGGCGGTCCGCAGCTGAGCGAGAACCGTGTCGCCCACGCGGACCTTGAGCTTCGTCGCGACCTTGTCGCTGATGATGAGCCCGTCGGGATTCTTCATGTTCTGAAAGCTGCCCGCCTTGAGGACCAGGCGGTCGCGAATGTAGCTCGAGTCGTTCCAGTCGGTGCCGACCACCTGCTGCATTACCGAGTTGTTCTGGAAGATGAGGGAGCCGCGAAAGCCCGAGGATCTTGTGAGGTATTTCACCGGAATCATCGACGCCCTGATCGCATCGACGAGAACCTTGCCGTCGCGAATGATCTCCACTTGCCTTCCGGACTGGGTCTTCTCGACTCCCGTGATGAAGATGTGGCCGGCGAACAGGTGGGAGAAGTTGTCCCCGATGTTCTGGACGAAGCTTCCCGTGAAGCCGTCGATCATGATGATGATGAAGATCCCGAAGGCGATGGCGCCTCCGAGGAGGAAGCTGCGCTTCTTCTGCCGGTTGAGATTGCGCAGTGCGATCAGGATGCTCTTCATTGCCCCTCTCCCTACTCGGTCTGGATGGCTCGGACCGGCTCCACCTTCAGCGCGACCGCGACCGGATAGAGGTGGGCGAGGACGCCGATGAGCACGACGACCCCGAGCGCAGTCGCAAGCGATGCAAGCGAAACCGCCGGACGAAGCACCTCGCCGCCGAAAAGGATTTGAAGGAAGGAGTTGGTCGCGTGAATGCCCATCACATTCAGGACGCCGATGACCGCGGAGCCGAGGATCATCCCCGCCAGGCCGAAGACGATGGAGATCACCAGCGTCTCCGACATGAACATCCTCCAGACGAAGGACTTCTGGGCGCCCAGCGCCCGCATAGTGCCGATCTCCGAGGTTCGCTCGATGACGCTCACGATCAGGGTGTTCATGATGATGATGACCGCGACGATTGCGACGATGAGAATTGCCGCAATGAAGATTGCGCGCACGACGTCCGAGATGCTTCCCAACCCTCCGGAGGCCTTCTTCCAGTCCCCGGCCTCAGCGGAAAGGTGCTGTTCCTGCAACCAGGCATTGGTCTTTGCGATGAAGCGCGGCGCGTCGTTGGAATCTGTGAGGTCGACGAGGATGAAGTGCCACGCCCCGGTATCCAGCTGCTCGGCCCGCTTGTTGCCTCCGGTGTCGCCGAGGATCGAGGTGAGGGCCTTGCCGGCGACGGGTTTCGCGGCTCCGTTGTCCACGCTCACCATGTCGCCCCCTCCGAAGAGGGAATCGGCGTCGTTGGCCCCGAGCAGGGAGGTGTCGCTCTTGGAGAGGTCGGCGACCTTGGTCGAGCCGAGGGTCAGCCCGAGCAGCCCTCGCACCGTCTGAACGTCGGCATAGGAGATGAACTCGAGCGCGTCGTTCTTCTGCTTGAAATTGTAGATTCCGCGCACGGTGACCCGCCTGATGTGCAGGCCTGTGCCCCCGAAGCCGTTCAGGAGCAGGGTGTCTCCGACTGCGACCTTGACCTTGAGATCCTTTTCGATCTCCTTCACCCGCTGCCGCGAAAGCAGGATGCCCTCCTCGCCGGGGGTGAGATAGCCGCCGGAGACGAAGCTTAGGTTGTCGAACATCGGACGGTAGGTCGCCGGGTCGATCCCGAAGAGCATCGTCGGCACCGCGTCCTCGCTGTTCACGTCGGAGGAGACCGAGATCGTCGCCATCCCGGTGAGCTGGGAGGTGACGCTTTTCACCTCCCGCTGCTCCTTCAGCCACCCCATCACCTTGTCGTAGCCGGGAATGGTCGGGGTTGCCTCCATTCCCCCGGGAGACGACACGCCGAAGAGGGAAACCGGGGCGTCGGTCTTTCCGTTGATGATGACATTCCCGGTGAAGTTGTCGAGAAAGGTGCGCTTGATGCCGAGCGCAGCGGTGTCAATGAAGGCGTTGCCGACTACGAGGATGGTGACGCCGAGCGCGATGATGATCCCGATGATGAGGCTTTTTGCCTTGTGTTCGAGGAGATTGCGAAACGCGATTCTAAGAAGTACTGGCATGCTCGCGCTCCCGCCGCTCCTCCGAGGCCACCGTGCCGTCGTGGAGGCGAATGATGTGATCGGCGATCTGGACGATCTTGTCATCGTGCGTGGAGAAGATGAAGGTCGTCTCCATTTCTCGGTTGATCTTCTTCATGAGCTCGATGATCGCCGAGCCCGTCGTCGAATCGAGGTTCGCGGTCGGCTCGTCGGCGAGAACGATCTGAGGCTTGGTGACGAGGGCGCGCGCGATCGCAACTCGCTGACGCTGGCCGCCGGAGAGCTCGTTCGGGCGATGCTTCGTCCAGCTCGTGAGGGCGACCTCCTCGATCAGGTAGCCGATCCACTCAAGCTTCTCCTTTCGAGGCATGCGCTCCTTGCCCAAGAGCAGGGGGAACTCGATGTTCTCGAAGACGTTGAGCACCGGGACGAGGTTGAAGGACTGGAAGATGAAGCCGAGCATCTTGTGGCGCAGGGTGGTGATCTCCCGGTCGGAAAGGCCGCTCGTCGCCCGCCCGTCGATCTCGACGGTGCCCGCCGTGGGGGTGTCGATGCATCCGATCAAGTTCAGGATGGTCGTCTTTCCCGAACCGGAGGGCCCTGCAATGGAGATGAAATCTCCCTTCTCGATGCCGAAGGTCACTCCCTTCACCGCGTGGACCTCGGTCTTGCCGAGCGGATAGATCTTCCGCACCTCGGACAGCCTCACGATCGCCATCACGCACTCCTTCTGTTGTTGGGGGGCCTTGAAATCGTAATCCAAAGATACAAAGGGCCCAGCCAATATTCAAGTCAAAAAGAGATTTTTCTTAGCTTTTGTAATCAATAACTTAATTCTTTTAATCCAAAGTGCGCTCTTACCGCGAAATGTTATAGGAGTGATAAGAAAACTGAAGGTGCGGCTAATCTTTATGAAGCCTCTAAACTCCCGAAAATCTTGACACCCTTTCTACTCCCTTAGTATCTTATGTCCACGAGAGAAGATACTGCTCCGCTCGCCGTGGCGCAGATCCCCATAAGCATTCATCGACAGGGGTTTGGGATGTCAAGAGAGAACCGAGATCATGCTTTCAGTGGCGAAGATGCTGCAACCCCCGACGCGAACGACCCAAAGAGCGAGGTTTCTGATGCTTCCCTCGCCGCCGGCGAACAGAAGGCGGCGGGAGATGGCGAGAATGCTGGGCAGGGGGATCGACTCGGGGAAGAGGCTTTGCTCGTCGAGCAGCTCGCGACGAAGATGAAGCAGCTCGAGGACGAGAACAGCACGCTCAAGGATCAGTACCTTCGCAAGGCGGCGGACTTCGAAAACTTCAGGAAGCGCATGTTCAAGGAGCGCGAGGAGAGCGCGAAGTTCGCAAATGCGGGACTCCTCCTCGATCTGATTCCCGTCATCGACGACTTTGAGCGTGCGATCAAGTCTTCGGAAGAATCGAAGGACTTCACCTCGTTTCGCGACGGGATCGTGCTGATCGAGAAGCAGCTCGTCGAGATGCTCGAGCGGAAATACTCTTTGCGTCGCTTCGAGAGCGCGGGTCAGGTCTTCGACCCCGAACGGCACGAAGCGATCAGCGTCGCCGAGATACCTCCTCCCGCCAACGAGCGGGTCGTCGTGGAGGACTACCAGAAGGGCTTTACCCTGCATGACCGCATCCTTCGTCCGGCGAAGGTGAAGGTCTCGCTGGAGCCCGGCGTCAAACAGACCGAAGAGAAAAGGGCCGACTCTTCCGTCCGATCCGCGAACAGTGATCAAACAAGGGAATAAAAGAAGGAGAGCAGCAAATGGGAAGAATAATCGGTATCGACCTGGGGACTACCAATTCCTGCGTAGCCGTCATGGAGGGCGGCGAGCCGGTCGTGATTCAGAACTCTGAAGGTCAGCGGACTACCCCGTCAATAGTAGGATTCACCTCGAAGGGCGAGCGCCTTGTCGGACAGCCCGCCAAGAACCAGATGGTGACCAATCCCGAGAATACGGTGTTCTCGATCAAGCGCTTCATGGGCCGCAAGATGAGCGAGGTTCCCGAAGAGATCCGAATGGTGCCCTATCGCATCGTCGAGGCGCCCAACGGCGACGCGCGCGTAAAGATCTCGAGCGACGAGTATTCGCCGCAGGAGATTTCCGCGATCATCCTTCAGAAGATGAAGAAGACGGCGGAAGACTACCTCGGTGAGAAGGTGACCGAAGCGGTCATCACGGTGCCGGCCTACTTCAACGACTCGCAACGCCAGGCGACCAAGGATGCGGGGCGAATCGCGGGGCTCGAGGTCAAGCGGATCGTGAACGAGCCGACCGCCGCCTCGCTCGCCTACGGCTTCGGCAAGGATAAGAAAGAAGAGAAGATTGCGGTCTATGACCTCGGCGGCGGCACCTTC
Organism: Spirochaetales bacterium; assembly: GCA_027314665.1. Classification (GTDB taxonomy): domain Bacteria; phylum Spirochaetota; class Spirochaetia; order DAHUYW01; family DAHUYW01; genus DAHUYW01. Next base: position 1,927 of record DAHVAK010000057.1, on the reverse strand, counting down.
GACATCTCGATCCTCGAGCTCGGCGACGGGGTCTTCGAGGTCAAGTCGACCAACGGCGACACCCACCTCGGCGGCGACAACTTCGATCAGCGCATCATCGACTGGCTCGTCCAGAGCTTCAAGAAGGACTACGGGATCGACCTCACCCAGGACCGGATGGCCCTCCAGCGCCTGAAGGAGGCCGCCGAAAAGGCGAAGATCGAGCTTTCGAGCACCCAGCAGACTGACATCAATCTGCCCTTCATCACCGCCGATTCCAGCGGACCGAAGCACCTGCAGTATTCCCTGACGCGGGCGAAGCTCGAGCAGATGATGAGTGACCTCTTCGAACGGACCAAAGAGCCCTGCTTGAAGGCCTTGAAGGATGCGGGTTTGAAGCCCGAGGAAGTCGACGAGGTCGTGCTCGTCGGCGGCTCGACTCGAATCCCCGCGGTTCAGCAGCTCGTGCGGGAGCTGTTCAAGAAGGAGCCCAACAAGAGCGTCAACCCTGATGAGGTCGTTGCGGTCGGAGCCGCCATTCAGGGCGGCATCCTCGGCGGCGAGGTGAAGGACGTGCTCCTGCTCGACGTCACCCCGCTTTCGCTGGGGATCGAGACCCTCGGCGGGGTCTTCACCAAGCTCATCGAGCGCAACACCACCATCCCGACGCGCAAGAGCCAGATATTTTCCACCGCAGCCGATCTTCAGACTGCAGTCTCCATCCACGTCCTGCAGGGCGAGCGCGAGATGGCTGCGCAGCACCGGACCCTCGGTCGCTTCGACCTGGTGGGGATCCCTCCTGCACCCCGGGGGGTGCCGCAGATCGAGGTCACCTTCGACATCGATGCGAACGGCATTGTCCATGTCTCTGCCAAGGATCTGGGCACCGGCAAGGAGCAGAAGATACGCATCGAGTCCTCCTCGGGGCTGAACGAGGAAGAGATCAACAAGATGGTTCGCGAGGCCTCCGAGAACGCCGAGGCCGATCGGCAGTCTCGCCAGAAGGCCGAGGTCCACAACGAGGCAGACAGCCTCATCTACTCGACCGAGCGCTCCCTGAAGGACTACGGCAGCCGCATCACCGATGCCGACCGCAAGAACATCGAAGACGCGATCGCGGCCCTGAGAAAGGCAATGGAAGGCTCCAACATCGAGGAGACGAAGAGCAAGCTCGAAGCCCTGAAGAGCGCCTCCCACCGCCTGGCGGAGGAGGTCTATCGGAATGCCGGGGCGCAGGCTCAAGGGGCTTCCTCCGGTGGCTCGGGAGATGCAAGCTCCGACGGCTCCGGCGCTCGGTCGGGCGCTTCCCAGGACGGCGGCAAGAAGAGCGGCAACGTCGAGGAGGTTGACTATGAAGTTGTCGACGAGGATGATGACAAGAAATAGCGCTCCGGCGTCACGCACGTGATGCACACTGGAAGAGAGATGAGTCAGCACCTTGGCTAAGCGTGACTACTATGAGACGCTGGGGGTCGCCAAAGACGCTCCCATCGACGAAATAAAGAAAGCATACCGAAGGCTTGCAGTTAAGTATCATCCCGACCGCAATCCTGGAGATAAGCCCTCGGAGGAGCGGTTCAAGGAAGCCACCGAGGCGTACGAGGTCCTCCGAGACGACAAGAAGCGCAGGGCCTACGACCAGTTCGGCTTCGCGGGCGTGGAGGGGATGGGAGCGGGCGCACACGACTACTCGACCGTCTTCCACGACTTCGAGGATATCTTCGGGGACTTCTCCGGGATCTTCGAGTCTTTCTTCGGGGGGGGGACCGGGAGAGGCCGGCGGCGCAGCGAGAACAGCGTGGTGCGCGGCTCCGACCTGCGCTACAATCTGGAGATTCCGTTCAAGGACGCCGTCTTCGGGACGAAGGTGGAGATCAGCTACCAGCGCAACACTCCCTGCGGCAGCTGCGGCGGGAGTGGGGCAGAGACGGGGAGCGGGCGGAAGGTC